>JBAWWI010000117.1:0-5729 GCA_037146835.1 Actinomycetes bacterium
CGACCACAGACAACGTCTAAGAGTGTCGGGGTGTTGTTCGCTCTCGCTTCGCATACTCCTTTTGATCGGTATCCGTCGTGGGCAGCGCTCGATGGGCTTCCCCTCACCGAGCGACTCGCGCGCTTGGCGGATCCCTCAATTAGGCGAAGTCTCATCGACGAGCCTGGGGCCGATGGGCGAGGATCGTTTGACCAGTTCTTTGTTGTGCGCCACCCTGTGCGTTACGACAACAATCCAGATGCATCTCTGGGTTCGATAGCGCGTGCTCGCGGAGTCTCTCCGGCAGAGGCGTTCATTGACTTAAATCTCGAGACTCGCGGCGAGATGGTGCTCGCATGGCCGTTGCTCAATCAGCGCCTAGATGCGATTGCAGAGATGCTTACCGATCCGGTGGTGGTATTAGGGCTTGCTGATGCAGGTGCTCACGTCGGGCAGGTTATGGATGCAAGTCAACCGAGTTACTTCTTGAGCTACTGGATACGCGAGCGTGGATTGATGTCTATCGAGGAGGCTGTTCGCCGACTTACCTCAGATACAGCCAATTTCATGGGGATTCCAGAGCGCGGCACTCTCACTGAGGGATCGTTTGCAGATATCAACATCATTAATTTTGACGAGTTATCGCTCGAGACTCCAGAGTTCGCACACGATTTTCCAAACGGGGCTGGGCGCTGGACTCAGCGCGGCAATGGTTACGATGCAACGATCGTAAACGGTGAAGTTGTCCTAGAGCATGGTGAGCACGTAGGTGGATTCGCCGGACGAGTCATACGCAGCGGTCCAGACGTTCGCTCCGGAGCTATGTGACAAATAGGTAACTAGATCGAGAGCGCCAGGCGTAGCGGTACGCAGCGCTTGTGTAGTCCGTAGTTTTATAGCTCGCAGATATGTAAAGAATCACTTCAAATATCGAATCACCCAAGGGGATAGATCAAGATGGCGATAGAACAGAATCCAGGGCCAAACCAGATGACGGCAGCCGATGAGGCGCGCCACCTGCACGGGCCAGAGGAACTTTGGGGTGAGTCTTGGTACATGGACTTTGCTGCGATGGATGCTTCATATGGCGGCTATGTGCGCCTCGGTCTCTATCCGAATCTTGATCGCACATGGCTCTGGGTCCACCTCACTGGTGAGGATCGCCCGCTTGTGTTGATCCGCGATCACGACCTTCTCTGCCCCGATGGTGAGGCGGGTCTATCTCCCAGCCATGCAGGCCAGCCCAACACAGCGAGCGCTTCGATCAAGGTAGAGGAAGAGTTCAAGCGTTTTAGAGTGCAGGCACAGGGCCCAGGGGTTCGCCTCGCTGACCCAGCTGATGCGTTCCATGGCGAAGAGGGCGAGGCTGTATCGGTTGCAGTCGATCTCACGTGGGAGAGCCGCGGACCGGTGTTCCCATATGCGATGACGACGCGTTATGAAATCACATGCCATATCACCGGTACCATCACGATTGATGGCGAGGTGACAGTAGTGGATTGCCCCGGGCAGCGCGATCATTCGTGGGGCGTGCGCGACTGGTGGCAGTTCCCTTGGAACTGGACTGCTGGACACTTCGATGACGGAACCTCAATGCATGCAGCTCGATCGATTATTCCTAATCTCGAGTTGTTTGCAACCGGCTACACGATCTCGCCGGAGGGCGAGTTTCGCGAGGCGCAGGCCGAGGAGATTGTTGTCGCCGATGTAGTACTTGACGACGAGACTCTTCCGATCTCGTCTCGGCAGCGAATCGGAGATGTCGAGTTCACATCAACCCCGGTCGGCCATGCACCGGTTCTTCTGATCGCCCCCGATGGACGCGTCGCACGTTTCCCACGTGCGATGTGTCGTTATGAGACCGCCGACGGGCGCAAGGGGACAGGCTGGACTGAGTACAACTGGCCTGAGGGCTGGCCCGGCTACCTGTACCGCTAAACGGCCCAGTGGAGTGCCCGCTTTTGGGGGCATTCGCGCCCTAGTCTCACAAAATCCCTTTAAACACAAGGGTTTGCTAAATCCGACTTGCGGGGTCGGGTATTGGGGTTTACCCTTGAGACATGTCCGCAACTACCTCTACGGCACCCACAGCCTCCACTTCTTCAGGGTCGATTCTCGCTCCAGTTAAGGCCCGGGGGCGCGTTCGAACACTCTTTACCTTCCCGAACCCGGTGAACGAGGTATCAGCTCGGCTCGTGGCGACCGGTGTAGTGATCATGTCAGTCGCACTCTTGGTCACGCATGCTTGGTGGATTCTTATTCCGCTCTCCTTTGGTTTTGTTGCACGCGTTGCGAGCGGTCCACGCTTTAGTCCGCTTGGGATCTTTGTTACCAAGTTTCTTGTTAATCGCCTCCCCTTTGAAGAGCGGATGGTCGCTGGACCTCCCAAGCGATTCGCTCAGAGCATCGGTGCAACCTTTAGCCTCGCCGCACTTATTCTTCACTTTGGTTTCGCCGCTGATGGTGCAGCGCTTCTCGTTATAGCGCTGCTTACTATCGCTGCATCACTCGAGGCCTTCGCTGGATTCTGCCTTGGGTGTTGGATGTTTGGATACTTAATTCGATGGGGATTTGTGCCGGAGCCTGTATGCGTGGCCTGCGCGAATCCTGGCGCTCGTAGCTCGATTCGATAGCTAACTCGCGTGGGCAGCAAGAGTTTCCTAGTAGTCGCGAATTCAAGTGCATCACCTGAACGCGTCTGGGAATTACTAGCCGACGCGACTTCTTGGCCACGTTGGTCGCGAGTGCCCGCCGCGCGCTACAAGAAAGAAGGCGAGCCAGCGCCCCACGGAGTCGGCGCGATTCGTGATTTTGGTACTGGGCCAATTCACAGTTTCGAAGAGGTAATTCTCTTCGACCCGCCGAGGCACTTCGCCTATCAACTCCTAAGCGGACTCCCGATCGACGGATACTGCGCAGATGTGCAGCTCATACCGGTAGGCGGTGGAACGAGAATCGAGTGGGCGGGGACCTTCGATGCAAGGCCACGTTTCCTAGGGTCATTCTGGAAATTTGTTTTCGCGCGCATTTTGATACGAGGGTTTGCAGAATCGCTATCAAAAGCTGCAGAATCGCCTGAGAGTTGAGATGCGGATCTGAGTATTCGAAAACGAACGACGAGCCTCAGGTTGCTCTTTTGCTAGCCACCTAGATAATTATTAGAGAGCTAGTTGTTAGCGCTAACGGTGAGGCTCGAGACCATTCCTTTTTGATAATGGCGCACAAGCTCTGCATCCGAGCCGTGATCCATACCCATTCCACGTTCGTGCACAATGTTGCAGAAGATGGTGTACTCACCTACAAGTTTTAGATCAAAGATCTTGCTCTTGGTTTCACCCGGCTTAATCTCACCAATTTCGCCGACGATATTTGCCTCAGCAGCGTCTTCGTCAACAGACCCGTCGGATTTTAGCGGCAAATCAACTTTGTTGCCTCGGTAAACGATTAGTTCGTGCTCGTCTCCCCCAGCGTTATTGACGATGATTTTTACCTTACCGTTCTTAACGTCAGCGGGTTTGGGCTGAACAATCCATTCAGAGACGAGCACGTCTACTGAAGGGATAGGTGATGGAGGGTTGGTGGTGTCTTCGCTGCTACTGCACGCCGCCTGAGCCCACCTGTCAAGATCAAAAGGACTCCAACTGCAAAAGATCTTTTAGACAACATGCTTAAAAACTAGCGCGCAGAGCGTCTGACTCTGCTCGGAATCGGTCGAACTCTTTGTGTAATAGGTCACGCCACAGGTGGATATTTGGTTTTGGCCACTCTGATGCCTCCATACTTTGAGTCGGAGCACGGCAGGGGAGTAGTATTCGGTTACCGACCGGTAACTTGCGGGCCGAAGTGAGCGGATCACTCGGCACCCAAACAGACCTAACCAAACAGAACTAACCAAACAGAAATTATTAGGAGGCAACACCATGGCTGACTTCTCCCTTGACCTCAATGAGGATCAACTCACTATTCAAAAGTGGGTGCACGATTTCTCTGTTGATGTCATTCGCCCTGTAGCGGCGAAGTACGACGAGCTTGAGGAGACTCCGTGGGACGTCATCCAGGAGGCAGCGAATGTTGGCCTCTACTCACTTGATTTTGTCTCGAACGCATTCGCTGACCCAACAGGGCTCACATTCGCGATTATGAGCGAAGAGCTTGCATGGGGTGACGCAGGTATTGGTCTTGCGATTATGGGTACGACGCTAGGTGTCTCGGGAATCATCGGTAGCGGTACTCCTGAGCAGATCGGCGAATGGCTCCCCGAGTGCTTCGGTACCCCTGAAAAGATTCAGATGGCAGCATTCGCGGTAAGTGAGGCAGATGCTGGTTCTGATGTGTCATCGCTTCGCACACGCGCTATCTACGACGCTGCAACAGATGAGTGGGTTATCAACGGAGCCAAGACATGGATTACTAACGGTGGAATCGACAAGGTTCCGACCGTCCACGTAGTGGTTGCTTCGGTCGAGCCAGAGCTCAAGAGCCGCGGGCATGCATCCTTCGTTGTTCCCCCTGGCACTAAGGGACTCTCGATGGGGCAGAAGTTCTCGAAGATGGGGATCCGCGCTAGCCACACGGCTGAGGTCATCTTCGATGATGTTCGCGTCCCCGGTCGTTGCCTACTTGGTGGCAAGGAGAAACTCGACGCTCGCATTGCACGTGCACGTGAGGGTAAGAGCAGCAAGGTGCAGGCAGCAATGAGCACCTTTGAGGCGAGTCGTCCGTTGGTCGGCGCACAAGCACTTGGTATCGCAAGAGCCGCTTACGAGTACTCGCTTGATTACGCGAAAGAGCGCAAGGCATTTGGTCGTGCAATCATCGAGAACCAGGCGATTGCATTCAAGCTTGCTGACATGAAGATCAGCATCGATGCTGCTCGCTTGCTCGTATGGCGCGCCTGCTGGATGGGGCACAACGGCAAGCAGTTCACATCTGGCGAGGGTTCGATGTCCAAGCTCGTAGCCGGTGAAGTTGCTGTCAAGGTAACTGACGAAGCCATTCAGATTCTTGGTGGCGCCGGTTATGTGAAGGACCACCCAGTAGAGCAGTGGCACCGAGACTCGAAGATCTACACCATCTTCGAGGGCACCTCAGAGATCCAGCGCTTGGTAGTCGCACGCGCCATCTCAGGGATCCACATCACCTAGCCCCACGCTATTCACGAGTTGTTGCGAACGCGCCTCCTAGGAGGCGCGTTCGTCGCGTCTGCACGAAGAGCCCTTCTAGGGCTTGGATCTCTGTCTTATTGGGTCTTCCTTGCGCTCGCCCAACGGTGTAGTGGTATCATGGTGTCATGACTAAGAACCTCACTGTTCGCCTGCCAGACGACCTTGCCGCGGATGCTGAGGCATTGGCCCGAATTGAGGGGCAGAGCGTAAATGAAACCGTAAAGCAGGCACTCGTAGAGTCACTTGAGCGACGGCGCAAGGACCCAAAGTTCAAGGCTCGCGTGCAGAAGATCATCAACGAAGACCGTGAGTTGCTTGAGCGCCTCGCGAAGTGACGGTTAACTACCTAGATCTTGTCGACTACATAGAGATTGCTGCGGCCGTTACCGGCCTTGATACCGCAACTGTCATTTGGGCAGCGGATCTCGGTCTTATTGACTCTGCGTTGCGCTCGCCCGCGGCGGGCTTTGGTGATACCGAGTTCTATCCGGATTTTATTGATAAGGCCGCGGTGCTCTTAGTGCACCTAGCACGTAACCATCCACTGCCGGATGGCAATAAGCGCGCTGCATGGGTAGCTCTGCG
>JBAWWI010000118.1:0-5671 GCA_037146835.1 Actinomycetes bacterium
TGGGCACTCCCGAGTTGTATGACCCATTTCTGCATGGAGGAGAGGAGGTCGATGACGTCCTTGCTCTCGTATCGGCTCTTCGCACCGCTGGCTATTCGTCAGAGGCCTCTCTCCTCTCACGCTCGCGGCGTGGCCCTAGGGCGGATGCCGGGCGGGCTCTGGCTGCTGCGCTCGAGAGAATTCTTCGGATTGAAGGCTTAGATCCTGAGATTAGGGCCAGGTCAGAGGCTCTTGCTTCAATTTTTGATGGAGGGTGACGATCCTTAGTTGATCCTTAGTTGATCCTTAGTTGATTGACGCTATGTGACGCCACCATCGGTGGTGACCGGTTCCCCGATTAGTATCCAACGTCCCGCCCACAGAGGCGGTTGAGTAGCAGAGGCCCTCTCGTGCCCGATTCGCTTGACACAATCTTTAAGGCCTACGACGTCCGCGGTGTTTATCCGACGGAGATTGATGAGGCTATTGCCCATCGAATAGGGAATGCCTTCGTGGTATTCACCGGTGCCTCAACAGTTGTAGTTGGGCACGACATGCGCCCGTCTTCAATTCCGCTGAGCCGCGCATTTATCGAAGGGGCAATACTCGCTGGCGCAGATGTTGTTGATATTGGCCTTGCCTCAACTGACATGGTCTATTTTGCCTCTGGCCTGCTTGATGCTCCAGCCGCACAATTTACTGCGAGTCATAATCCGGCCCAGTACAACGGCATCAAGATGTGTAGAGCCTTAGCCGGTCCAATCGGCGAAGATACAGGGCTGATTCAAATTAAAGAAGCGGTTGCAGGAGGACTAGTAGAACGAGCGGAAGAGACGGGGACAGTCTCGCAGCGCGGGCTTCTAGATGAGTTTGCCGCGCATGTTCGATCGTTTATTCAAGAGCCTGAGAAACTGCGCCCGCTGGTCGTAGTTGCGGACACCGCAAACGGCATGGGCGGCCTAGTGGTGCCAGCCGTATTTGAGAAGCTTCCGTTTGATCTAACAATTCTCTACGTGGAGCTAGACGGAACCTTCCCGAATCATCCCGCCGACCCAATTCAGCCTGAGAATCTCGTAGATCTTCAGCGAGCGGTGCTCAAGCACGGAGCTGATATAGGACTTGCTTTCGATGGTGATGCAGACCGCGTATTTGTCGTCGATAACAAGGCCAACCCAGTCTCGGGCTCTCTGACGACGGCGATGGTTGCAAAGTCGATACTTCAGGCGTCGGGGCCAGGGGAGAAGGTCGTACATAACCTCATCTGCTCTAAGTCGGTTGCTGAGATTGTGACAGAGATGGGCTGCGAGCCGATTAGGTCGCGGGTCGGGCATTCATTTATCAAGCAAGTTATGTCAGAGACTGGCGCAATTTTTGGTGGAGAGCACTCGGGCCACTATTACTTCAGGGATAACTGGCGCGCCGACTCCGGGCTTATCGCTGCAGTAGTGATCCTTGAGGAACTCAGTCGGGCCAATGCTCCGCTCTCCGAGCTTCGTACTCCATTTGAAAGATACGCAGCGTCAGGGGAGATCAACTCAACAGTCCCGGATCCAAAGGCTGTTATCGAACGCGTCTCTGAGTTATTTGCCGAACGGTTTGTAGAGGCGAAGCAAGATCGTCTCGATGGGCTCACCGTTGACCTCGGCGACTGGTGGTTCAACCTGCGCGCAAGTAATACAGAGCCGTTACTGCGCCTAAATCTTGAGGCTGCCGATGACGCGTCTTGCGAGGAGCGCACAACTCAGGTTTTAGCCATAATTCAAGAGCTGACCTAGTTATAAAACGCAGCGAAGAGGGCACGGGCCTTACTGAGCCGCGGTAGTTTTACCCATAGAAACCAAAACTCGAGGAGCAACACGATGGCACTAGACCCACAATTACTAGAGATTCTCGCCTGCCCTGAGGATAAAGGTCCGCTGCTTTATTTCGCGGATGAGTCTTCGCTGATTAATCCTCGGCTCAGCAGGAGATACACAGTGCGTGAGGACATCCCCATCATGCTTGTAGAGGAGAGCGAGGCGATCAGTGACTCTGAGCTGGCTCGCCTCCTTGCCAAGGCCCAGTCTGAGGGTATTAGCCCAACATTTGGAGCCTGAAGTAGTGGCGCTCGACTCGCTCAATTTCTTGGAGGCTGTGCGCGGACTGCCTGAGCAGATCGCAGATGCGCACGGTGCCGCTCGCGACGCACTTCGCAGCGCTGCGCTTCCTGGAAGCAAAGACCTAACGAGCATCGCTGTTCTTGGTATGGGTGGGAGTGGGATCTCTGGTGATGTTCTTGCCTCCGTAGGGAGTAACGAGTTATCTCTTCCAGTGTTGGTCCATAAGCAGATCAGAACCCCTGCCTATATCGGAGAGCGAACTCTCGTGTTCGCAGTTTCGTATTCGGGAGAGACAGAAGAGACCGTTGCTATGACGCGAGGGGCAATCGCAGCAGGGGCACAAGTTGTAGTTATTTCGAGTGGAGGCGAACTCGCTCGTATGGCGAACGAGTCGGGAGCGCTTCACCTTTCTTGCCCGCCGGGATTTATGCCGCGTGCTGCAATTGGTGCTCTAGTGGCACCGATACTCAGCACTCTGGGGGCAATTGGATTGCTCGCAAATGTTGATGACGAACTCAACAGCGCACGTGAACAACTTGGAGTTCGCCGCGATGCTTGTGCTCCGGAGGTTTCAGCTCCGAAGAATATTGCAAAAGAGCTAGCGCGCAATATCGGCGGAACCTTCCCCGTCATATATGGCGGCGGGGCTCTTGGTTCTGTAGCTGCGATGAGATGGAAATGTGACATCAATGAGAACGCAAAGGCACCTGCCTTCTGGGCTGCTTACCCGGAGCTCGATCACAACGAGATCTGCGCATGGGGGCAGCACGGAGACGTGACCCGGCAGGTCATCTCGATGATCGAACTGCGCCATGAGTACGAGCACGATCGGCTCTCCCAGCGAATAGAAGTGACGCGCGACATAGTTAGCGAGGCCGTGCACCAGGTGCTCGAGGTGCGCGCTAGTGGTAAAGGTCGCCTTGCACAGTTGCTAGACCTTATGTACGTGGGGGATTGGGTCTCCGTCTACATGGCGATGAACGCTGGTGTTGATCCAGGCCCTATCGAGGCGATTGCGACCTTGAAGGGAATACTGGGCTCCACGGCGCAGTAGTATGTGATTTCTGGTCGGGCCCAAAAGCGGCTGTCACCCGGTGATCTGGGCCGACTCCATCCGAGTAGCGCGAACCTGTCTAGTTAGACGCCTACCTACAGTTACCTCTATCGCTATACGTAATTCGTATTCGAATACGCATACGCATACGCATACGTATTGGTATTGGTATCTGTAAATGGAGTCTGGATAGATGGAGTAGCGCCCTTCAACATGGAGACGCAATGACAGCCACTAAAGCCACAACCGCTCCTGCAAAAAACGCGTCACAGCGCGTTCTCTCTGCAGATGATTTCAAGGTCGCAGACCTAAGCCTCGCCGTATTTGGGCGCAAGGAAATTGACCTAGCCGAGCACGAGATGCCTGGTCTTGTGTCACTGCGCGCTCGTTACGCAGAGTCACAGCCACTCAAGGGTGCGCGCATTACGGGTTCACTCCACATGACGATTCAGACCGCCGTGCTAATCGAGACTCTCGTAGATCTTGGTGCAGAGGTTCGCTGGGCTTCCTGCAACATCTTCTCCACGCAGGACCACGCAGCCGCTGCCATTGCAGTCGGACGCGGTGGCTCTCCTGAGAAGCCAATCGGTGTTCCAGTATTCGCATGGAAGGGCGAGAGCCTCGAGGAGTACTGGTGGTGCACAGACCGAGCACTCTCATGGGGTGAGGGCGCCGGACCCAACATGCTTCTCGATGACGGCGGAGATGCAACGCTTCTAATTCACAAGGGCGTCGAGTTTGAGAAGGCCGGCGTAGTTCCGGATCCATCGACGGCTGACAACGAAGAATTTGCAGTGATCCTTGGGTTGCTTGCAAAGATCTTGGTTGAGACACCAAACCGTTGGCACGAAGTTGCAGCCGAGATGATCGGTGTGACCGAGGAGACAACAACCGGAGTCCACCGCCTCTATCAGATGGAGGAGACGAACCGCCTCCTCTTCCCTGCGATCAACGTAAATGACTCCGTCACCAAGTCGAAGTTCGACAACCTCTACGGATGCCGCCACTCGCTCATCGACGGAATCGCACGCGCTACCGACGTAATGATCGCCGGCAAGGTCTGTGTCGTTGCTGGTTACGGAGATGTTGGTAAAGGTTGTGCCCAGTCCTTGAAGGGCCAGGGAGCGCGAGTCGTTGTTACTGAGGTGGACCCAATCTGTGCGCTGCAGGCAGCCATGGAGGGTTATCAAGTAGTGACAATGGAGGACGTGATCGAGACAGCAGATGTTTTTGTTACCGCAACTGGGAACATGAACGTCATCACCGCTGCCCACATGGCGAGCATGAAGCACAACGCTATTGTCGGAAACATCGGTCACTTTGATACCGAGATCGACATGGCTGGCCTCGCGAAACTCCCAGGTATCAAGCGCATTGAGATTAAGCCTCAGGTCGACGAGTGGGTATTCGCTGACGGCCATTCGATCATCGTGCTTGCCGAGGGGCGACTCCTAAACCTTGGGTGTGCGACAGGGCACCCAAGTTTTGTGATGTCAAACTCCTTCACTAACCAGGTCATCGCACAGATCGAACTCTTTGGTCACTCTGACTTCTATGAGAACAAGGTCTACGTACTTCCCAAGCACCTCGATGAGGAGGTCGCAAGACTCCACCTCGAGAAGCTAGGGGTACACCTGACACTCCTCACTGAGGCTCAGGCTGATTACCTAGGCATACCCGTATCGGGCCCGTACAAGCCCGAGCGCTATCGCTACTAGTTCCTATTAGAAGTAATAGGTAGCACTTAATAGGAAGCACTAATACGTTGTTGGCGAGTACCGGGGGCTGTCACAGGCCCCCGGTATCGTCGCCAACATGTTCGATCTGGCCCTAACTCGAGTATTCGGAGCTGTCTGCCCAGGCTGCAGATCAAGGGGTTCTTGGCTCTGTGTGAGTTGTGCGCAGAGCGCAGCCCCGCCAAGTCCATGTCCGCCTCCGCGCTCTGTCGATCGACTCTTCGTAGGTCGTTCGTATACAGGCGTTACACGTGAGGCGACAGCTCGGCTCAAATATCACAACGAGCGCGTGGTGATCGATTGGCTAATCGATCCAGTGGTCTTGAAACTGAGAGACGCGCTATCCGCTAGATCGCAGACCTTCTCTCGAGGGTTCCTTGATGCAGTCACTATTACCTGGGCGCCAACCACGAAAGAGCACAGGCGTCTTCGCGGATTTGATCAAGCCGAGTTGCTCGCTGCTGCAATTGCACGCGAGTTGAAGCTCGGGCTAAGTCGCGAGCTCGGTCGACTCGATAATTCACCACAGACCGGCAAGGGTCGCGGACTCCGTCGAGTCGGGCCTCAGGTGCTCTCACTCCATCCGGTGGAGGGTCTAGTGATAGTCGTCGATGATGTAGTCACTACAGGTAGCACGCTCTCGGCCGCAGCCTCTGCACTTCGCGACGCGGGAGCTGACACGATTTGGGGTGCCGTTGCGGCACGCACCGAGTGGGGCAAGACCCGCGGGCCAGCGGCCCACATGTGACAGGTGGGCATTAGGCATCGATCTGCATAAACCTCGATCTGCCTAAAACCTCGAT
>JBAWWI010000119.1:0-5664 GCA_037146835.1 Actinomycetes bacterium
GCTCCTCCAGCCGCCGCACCGCAGGCTGCTGGTGCTGCCTTTGAGTCGAGCATCGAGGAGGTCATAGAGGCGTGGGCAGGGGTTCTAGAGACCTTGGAGCGCAAGGTCCAGATTCAGGTGCAGGCAGCTAACCCGATCTCAGTCACCGATGGCGTCGTCACCTTCGCCGTGCCGCGCGACTCGATTGATTCAGTGCGCCCAAAATTTCAGCAGGAAGCCCCTGCCATCCGAGATGGTTTCCTTGCAGCACTCGGTGAGATCCCGCGTTTCTTGCTTGTTCCGATTGAGCCGGTTGTGGAGATAGCCGAGCCAGTCGAGGAGAGACCAAAACGCAAGCGCCCAGAGACAGTCGCAGAGCCGGTTGAGCCAGAGCGCGAGCTCGAGGATGGCGTACACCCTGACGACATAATCGATACCCCAATTAACTCGGAGTTAGATTCGGTTACGCGCATCGAGAGTTTCTTTAGTGGAACGGTTGTTGAGGAGCACGAGAAGCCGTAAGACGCAGAAGATCGCACCAACGCGGCTAGCGATAAAATTCTCCCTGTAGAGGTTGTTCCGCAGGAAGGATTCTGCCCAGATAATTATGTTGAAGATCGTGCAGAATGTTCTGCGAATATTTAGGAGCGAATGACATGGCGAAGCAGAAGCCCCAGATGAACGCAATGATGCGTCAGGTGCAGCAGATGCAGAGTGACATGCTCGCAGCGCAAGAGGCTCTAGCGTCAGAGATGATCGAGGCCACCTCCGGCGGCGGAATGGTCAAGGCCGTTGTATCAGGATCAGGGGAGTTGCGTGAGGTGATTATCTCCCCCGAGGTTGTAGATCCAGAGGATATTGAGATGCTTCAAGACCTTGTAGTTGCAGCCGTAGGCGAGGCATTGCGCGAGGCGGAGGCGCGTAAAAGTGCAGCTCTTGGTGGGGCTACAGGCGGGCTCGACCTAGATAAGTTTGGGCTAGGCGGATTGCTCGGGTGAGTTCACTCTACGAAGGCCCTGTTCAGAATCTTGTAGACGAACTTGGTCGGCTTCCTGGTATCGGACCAAAGTCTGCACAGCGAATCGCCTATCACATTCTGAAATCTCCAACAGAGGATGCAGCGCGCCTTGCGGATGCCCTCACTGAGGCTAAGGCGCGCGTTACTTGGTGCCAGACATGCTTCAACCTGGCTGAGGGAGCGGAGTGCTCCTTCTGTCGCGATGATCGCAGAGACCGCACAATCATCTGCGTGGTAGAGGAGCCGCGAGACATTGTTGCTATCGAGCGAACGCGAGAGTTCTACGGCCGCTACCACGTGTTACAGGGTGCGATCTCTCCGATCGAGGGGATTGGCCCTGAGCAACTCAGGATTCACGAGATTCTCTTACGCATTGAGCCTGAGGGCGTTGAGGAAGTAATTCTTGCGACGAACCCAAATATTGAGGGTGAGGCGACAGCGATGTATCTCGCTAAATTGCTCAAACCTCTAGGAATCAAGGTCACTCGCATAGCCAGCGGCCTGCCGGTAGGTGGAGACCTTGAGTATGCGGATGAGATAACACTTGGGCGTGCACTCGAGGGGCGTCGCGAGGTTTAAATAGCAGCGTTGTTTGTAAGCGTTTCTTAGGCAAGAGCCTTTGAGATTAAAGCCGAGACGGCATCGTGCTCCACAAGAAAGCCATCGTGCCCTGCTATTGATTCGATCTCGATCACCTCCGAGACTTGCTCGAGGTGTGATGCGATTTCATTCTGTAGCCGCAACGGATAGAGCCAGTCTGATGTGATGCCAGCGATCGTTACCGCTGCTGTCACTCTCGCCAATGCCGTAGCGACTCCACCACGGCCACGGCCTACATCGTGATGGTTCATCGCTCGTGAGAGCGTGATGTAGGTATTGGCATCGAATCTGCGGGCGAGTTTCTCTCCGTGATACTCAAGGTATGACTCAACGGCGTAGCGCCCACCATCAAAGGGCGACTCATCGCCTTGGTGCCCACGGCCAAAACGCGCGTCAAGTTCGATCTCGGAGCGGTATGAGATGTTTCCCATGCCGCGTGCAATTGAGAGCCCAGAGTGAGGCCCGTCACCTGGCGATGCGTCGTAGTAGTCGCCACCGCGCCATCGCGGGTCCGCCTCAATGGCGCGAATCTGAATGCTTGAGAGTGCAATCTCCTCTGCAGTTGCTGTCGCACCGCATGCAATGAGCACCGCGCGCTTAATGCGATCAGGGAACGAGACAAGCCACTCAAGGGCTCGTTGCCCGCCCATGGATCCCCCGATCAACGCGCTCCATTCGGTGATGCCGAGGGAGTCGGCCAATGCAGACTCAATGACAGCTTGGTCGCGCACGGTAACTATCGGAAAGGTCGCTCCAAAAGGCTTACCAGTTCGCGGGTTGATTGAGGAGGGCCCTGTTGTCCCTTGGCATCCACCGAAAACATTTGGGCAGACCACGTAGAAACGGTCGGTATCGATTGCTTTACCGGGGCCGATCACCTCGCTCCACCAACCGTCGTGCGGATGACCTGGCTCACTCGGCCCCGCAGCATGGCTGTCGCCAGTTAACGCGTGGAGAACCAATACAGCATTGGATCTATCAGGGGCGAGGGTCCCCCATGTTTCGTACGCGATTGTGATGTTCTCGATCTGCCCACCGGCCTCGAGAACATGTGGACGCGACGAAAACAGGGAGGCGAACTGCCTGCGCCCAGGCTCATCGCCCGGTCGCCACGCACCTGTTGCTGGAATTGGATCGGCCATACTCAAGGCCGCCTACGTTACGCGCTTTTGGCGGCGCGAAACCCAGTCTCGATATCGGAGATGATGTCGGCAAGCGACTCAAGCCCGATTGAGAGGCGAATGAGCCCTGGAGTAACCCCGGTTGTGGCCTGCTCCTCAGGTGTGAGTTGCTGGTGCGTGGTGCTCGCTGGGTGAATAGCAAGCGTACGAACATCACCAACGTTTGCGAGGTGGCTGATCAGCTCGAGGCTGTTGATAAATCTCGTGCCAGCCTCAACGCCGCCGGCAACCTCGAAGGCGATGATGGCGCCCTGACCATTTGGCAGGTACTCCTTTGCGCGGGCATTCCACTTACTTGACTCGAGTCCAGGGTACGCAACCCAATCGACGTCGTCATGCTTCTCAAGCCACTGAGCAATCTTCAGAGCGTTCTCGCAGTGCCGCTCCATGCGAAGCGAGAGAGTCTCGAGCCCTTGAATCATGAGGAAGGCATTGAAAGGTGAGATCGCAGCACCAAGGTCACGCATGTAAGTAAGGCGGGCCTTGAGGATGTAACGCGCCGGGAAGAGCGCCTCTGGCAGCCCGGAGAATGAAAGGTTGTGATACGAGCCGTCAACCTCTGTGAAGTTGGCAAAGCGCCCGCTGGCCTCGTAGTCGAATTTTCCACCATCGACGATGATTCCGCCTACCGATGTGCCGTGTCCGCCGATGAACTTTGTTGCAGAGTGCGTGACGATGTCAGCACCATGCGCAAGCGGGGTGCAGAGGTATGGGGATGCGAGCGTGTTGTCGATTACGAGTGGAATCCCAGCGGCGTGAGCAATCTCAGAGACACCCTTGAAGTCGAAGATGTCGCCCTTAGGGTTACCGATTGACTCGCCGTAGAAAGCCCGAGTGTTGGGGCGAATCGCTGCCTGCCATGCCTCTAGGTCATCTGGGTCGTCAACGAACGTGACCTCAATGCCCATCTTTGGGAATGTGTAGTGGAGTTGGTTGTAGGTACCGCCGTACAGCGATGAGCTTGAGACGATGTGTCCACCATTCTCAGCAAGGTTGAGGAGCGCAATGGTCTGTGCGGCCTGGCCCGATGCAGTAGCGAGTGCGCCGACTCCACCCTCAAGCGCAGCAACGCGCTGCTCGAAGGCATCTTGGGTTGGGTTCATGATGCGGGTGTAGATATTCCCCAACTCGCCGAGCCCGAAGAGGGCAGCGGCATGATCTGTATCGCGAAATACATAGGAGGTGGTCTGGTAGATCGGAACTGCGCGAGCACCTGTTGTGGGGTCCGGTGCGGTACCTGCGTGAATCTGTCGAGTCTCAAATCCCCAGTCGGCCATGGTGTTCTCCTATTGGTTTGGTTTGGTTTGGGTTGGTTTGGGTTGTTTGGTTGTGTACAAGGATTCTTAGAGTCGATCCTGCCCTCAAAGGGTCCAATAACCGTACGGGGCAATTCCCGACCCGTCAAGTCGGATTTAGGTTCTGCCCCCAAAATCTCCCCAAACGACTAAAACTGTCTCCTCGAGACCTACGGTCAGGTCATCTTGATTAATGAGGGCGCTAGAGGAGGGTCGAGAGGTCAATGACGAACAACAACTTAGGTAGTCAGCATGATTTTGCCGGCCTGCCATTCGCCGATGACGATGCTTCTCTAGCAAGGCACATTGCAGATTTAAGTGTCCCAACACTGATGCTCTCGATGGTCCACATCGCCGGCGATATGTCAGTGCTCGATGGCTTGCCGCGCCCTGCTGGGATCTATCTCAATGAAGTGCAGGGCTTCATGAGTGATGAGGATCAACAGTTAGTGCGAGACCGCGCATTAACGGTGATTAGTAACTACCGCGACGGAGGATGCGTACTTCCAGGTTCGTTGAGCCCCGATTTAATACACGAGATGATGAATCTCTTGGTAGTACAAGAGGTGCCGGATGAGTATGTGCCGCTACTCCTAGAAGAGCTAGGCCTTGATGCGCCGGATACTCGTGAGGTTGCTCTTGAGGGTATAAGTGCTGATAAGCGCAGCGCCTTCAATGTTGTTGTCATAGGTGCTGGCATGTCTGGAATCCTTGCCGCGCAGCGTTTAGAGCATGCAGGCTTCTCTTATACCGTGATTGAGAAGAACGCTGGCGTTGGCGGCACTTGGTATGAGAACCGCTACCCCGGGGCTCGTGTTGATGTCGGGAACCATTTCTATTGTTACTCGTTCGCTCCGCGAGATGACTGGAGCGAATTTTTTGCGCGTCAACCAGAGTTGCAGAATTACTTCGAAGACTGCGCTCACGAGTTCAACATCTACAGGAATATTCGCTTTGAGACTGAAGTAGTTAGCGCAGAATGGTCAGAGGCTGATGCGCAGTGGTCTGTGCTTCTTCGCACGGGTGATGGCTTAACTGAGACCATCTACGCGCAGAGTGTCATAAGCGCAGTAGGACAACTCAATCGCCCCAAACTTCCGGAGATTGACGGGCGAGATTCGTTCGCAGGCCTCTCGATGCACTCGGCCGCATGGGTAGACGGTTCAGACCTAACCGGCAAGCGTGTCGCTGTGATCGGAACAGGCGCAAGCGCGTTTCAGATTGTCCCAACAATCGCTCCAGAGGTTGAGTCCCTTAGCGTTTTTCAGCGCTCTGCTCCTTGGATGTTCCCCAACCCGCATTATCACGATGCTGTAGGCGAGGGCGTTGCATGGGCGATGCGTCACCTTCCCTTTTACGGTCGCTGGTATCGCTTGCTAATTTTCTGGCCTGCCTGCGACGGAGGCCTGCCTGCAATGAGGGTAGACCCGGAGTGGCCGCATCAAGATCGTGCGGTTAGCGCAATCAACGATGCGGCGCGCGATTTCTTCACGCAGTGGATGGTTGAGCAGGTTGGGGGCGACGCCGAACTAGCCGCGAAGATCGTTCCGGATTACGTCTGCCTCGGTAAGCGCACTCTGCAAGACAACGG
>JBAWWI010000120.1:0-5502 GCA_037146835.1 Actinomycetes bacterium
AGAACTCTGCGTCAACTGTTGTGGGTTCACCGGCTCGGGACTCCATGAGGCGATTTGGAACGAGCGGAACGAATGATGAGCCTGCTGGGAAGTATCCGTTTATGTCGACGATGATGTGTGTTTCGCGGAGTGTGAATATGCAGACATATCCGTTTACGCCTATTTTTGTGATTACTGAGTTTGGGATTGTTTGGCCGTTGGTGTAGTTGAGGTTTGATGAGTTAGGGCGTGGTGATCCGCATGGGTAGATGGTTATGTATCCGTCTCCTTGTGGGCCTGTGGTGGTGACGTTTAGTACTGCTGTTGTTGCGTCGGTTGGTACGCCGCCGCGTCCTGCGACCTTTAGTTGTGTTTCGGATCCTGCTGGGCGTGCGCCCATTTGCCAGAACTCTGCGTCAACTGTTGTGGGTTCACCGGCTCGGGACTCCATGAGGCGATTCGGAACGAGCGGAACATAGTTAACTCCCTGCGCATCAGGTTCGAAAGTTGCTTTGACTCCGCGTACGGAGAACATTCCCACTGTGCACGGGTTTAGTGCGCCCGTGCAGGCCCCAGACCAGGCAACAAAGACTGAACCAGGTTCAGGATGCGCCGTAAGTACAACGTTTGAATCGGCGACGAATGCAGCGGAGCAACTCCATTGGCATGAAACTCCTGCTGGCGAGGATGTGACGGTGCCCAACGCTGACCCTGAAAGCGAGACTCTCAATGTGGATGTAGAGCTGGCGGTGTGTAGAAGTTTGTTTGGGTCGCCGCAGCAAATGCTTAGCCGTCCGATCGACGCGTTTGCACTTATAGCCTCCCAGACCTGGGCTGGTGTGTCGTCGGGTGCCCCTTGGAGAATTAGCGCAGCAGCGCCTGCAACATGCGGACTGGCCATAGAGGTCCCGCTCTTGACTTCGGAACCCCAGTCCGATCGATTGGATGCAGAGGTCACGTTGGTGCCAGGCGCGAATAGGTCATTGCACGGGCCAAAGTTTGAATAGGGCGCATCACGATCATTGCTTTCCGAAGCTGCAACGGTAATAACGGCCGACACTCTCGCTGGGCTGTAATTACATGTTGGAGCAGTTGAATTTCCTGCTGCGACAACAACAGTTACGCCATCGTTCACCATTGCCTGAACTGCTGCATCAATAATTGGCGAGGCGGTGCCGCCAAAGCTCATATTTGCAACAGCAGGAGCGCCTTGCTGATGAGTGGCGACAACCCAGTTAATTCCTGCGAGGATCGCAGACTCTGTTGTGCTGTCTGAGCATGAGAAGACTTTGACCGGCACAATCGTGACGCTTTTTGCTACGCCGTATGTGGTTCCTCCGATAGTTCCAGCTACATGTGTGCCGTGCCCAACGCAGTCGGAAGCGCCACTGCGATCGCCAAAGTCATAGTAGGCACCTACTCCAACGCGCCCTATAAATTCGCTGTGAGTTGACCTAAGTCCGGTGTCTATTACATACGCAGTTACACCTGCGCCGGATTGACCATACCGATAACGAGCATCTAACGGGAGTGCTTGCTGATCAATCCTGTCCAGTCCCCATGGTGGGTTCACCTCCTCTGAAGAGATCTTGTACTCCTGCTCAATTTCAATACTAAGGACATCTGGGTTTGCTCGAAAACGTTCGAGCAGGTTCGCGTCTAAGTCAATCGTTAAGCCGAAGAAGGATTGCTTGAATACTGCAGACGGGGAAATCCCATATTCATCGAGACCTGCTAACTCCTCGTCAAGCGATTGCCGATCGATGAAGGCAACTACGTAACGCTGTGAGCCCAACGCAGGCGGAGCTTTTGGTTGCTCTCCGATGGCCTTTGCAGCGATGGTCTGGTGAAATTCTGAACCCACGGATGCTGGTTTATTGGAGATGCTTTGACTAGTTGCAGCTAAGGCCGGAGTTTCAAGCTCCGCGTGCTTTCCATGAGGAGGCGTATCTGCCAAAGTGATCTTGTGCAAAGAACTTGGGACTATCTGGGAGCGGCTATCTAGGAATCCGCAACCGAGAATTAGGAGAAGGGCTACAGTCGAAATACTTAAGGTTCGTCTCATGCCCTGATCTCTCAAGCGTGCTGCTGTCTTTCAGCAAATCAGCTAGCTATTTAAGGGTAGTAACAATCTCGAATTAATGCGCTAGCCGCGCACTGTGGAACCCTATTGGTCTCAAACTAAAACTAATTACACACCATATGGTCAGTGGCTGCGTCGTAGTGCTGGCTATTGCAACTTGACCCGTTTGATCCCTTGGCTCCATTGGCTCCGTTGGCTCCGGCGGCTCCAATCGCTCCGGTATCTCCAGTGATCCCCGTCGGCCCCATTGACCCACCTATCCCGCGCAATCCAGTTGGACCCTGAACCCCCTGAGGGACGCGAGCGCCTGCGACTCCTCCAAGCACTGCAAGAAGAAGTGCTACTGCCCAGACGCCTATGGTTCGTTTCATCGCTTAGTTCCTCGGTTTCGGCATTGCACGGGACCCGCCAGATATTGACGCTCTCCAAATTGGGATTAGCTGAATTGCCTGTTACCAGATGACGCCGGTTGTGATCGCAAGGCCGATGCTCGAAGCATGAAGCGAGGTGGTCGTCAGGGTGACTCCTGTGAGAATCGCACCGTTCAGATTTGACGCACTTAGGTTCGCGTTTCCTAGGTTTATGCCACGCATATCTGCGTTATGGAGATCGGCGGCATGTAGATCAGTATTGCGGAGGTCAGAATTTCGAAGATCAACGTTGTGCATGTCTGCTCCATTTAGGTCTGCCCCGGTCATGCTTGCCCCGGTCAGGTTTGCTGAATGCAGATCGACACCTTTGAGATGAGCTCCTCTTGTGTTGGCTAAGTTGAGCTTTGCCCCACTGAGGTTTGCGCCGTTGAGAGTGGCTCCTGTGAGGTCGGCACCTGTGAGGTCCGCACCTTTGAGAGACACCCCATCGAGCGTTGCTGAGCGAAGATTTGCTGTTGTCAGATCTGCGCCCGAGAGATCGGTTCCTCGCAGATCTGCCTCATGCAGGTCAGCCTTCGCCAGATTTGCCCCGGCCTTTATGCGGTAGGTGTGTCCATTGATTTTAATTGTTTTTGGCTTTGGTTTTGTCTCGTTAGCGCTGCTGCTTGAGCATGCGCTCACGAATATAGCGATCCCCGCAACTCCAATAGCTAAAGCCGATCTTGATTGTGACTGCCCCACAAGAATCTCCATGTTCGTTGATAGTCAATTAGTACGGAATTACAAGGTCCCGCCATTTAGCGGTTGAGGTTGAACGCTTCGCGCCCGATTGCCGAAAAGAACGAGCTCGACAAGCTCTTTTTGGAATGATCTAAATGCAGTAGAAGATGCCACCGCTCCAGTACCCATAATCGCAGTTTGCGCCGTTCGATCCTCTGGAGCCGTTTGCACCGTTTGCGCCTGCTGCACCTGGGACTCCAACAGCGCCAGTCTCTCCGGTGATACCGGTGGGCCCAATCGCTCCGCCGATACCTCGCACGCCGGTGGCTCCCTCAGGACCCTGGCGTAGTTGCCCGCCTGCGAATCCGCCGACAAGACCGAGTAAAACTGCTACTCCCCATATACCCAAGGTTCGCTTCATTACTAAGTCCTTCAATATCGCTGGAGCCCTGCACCCACTCAGCTGATTCGACGACCGTAGCAACTCTGCAGCCTGAGCGCCAAAGTGCCTCACAAAACCTAGGTACTACCTCATTTATTGCGAGTATCAACCGGAAGTCCCGTAAAAACGGATACCCACTAGGCCAGCGCCTTATTCGGTTCCCTCTGGGAGGCGATGCAGTAGATCGAAGGCGACTTGCAGCTCCGGGTGATCGCTCGCAAGGTCCGCAGCCATCGAACGTAGCTGGGCCTCTGGTGATGTTGCGGATGAAAACTCGAAGTATCCAAAGGGCGGGCCTGCAACCTCAGTCTCATTCACTGGCAGCGTCATGAGATAACGCGCGACCGGAGCGAGCAATGCAACCATTGTTCCGTATAGGAGTCCGACCTGATGGTGGTGGCTGTCCTCGCTCGCTGGGCTTATTAGGCGGTCCATCACTAAGTAGAGGTACGTCGTGAGTGCGTCGGAGAACGCAGCAACCGGCGCGACATTCGCGGGTAACGACGCGACACTCGGGTTCACAACCGCAGGGATCACTCCGCTTCGAATTACTTCATCGTGCGGGAGTTCGGCAAACTTTGCGTGGTGCGTTAGCTCTGCATGGCTGGGATCCGCATAACGATCTTCTGAGACGCCCTCCCCTTGGTGGATGATCGTCTCTAATGCTTGCTCAACTGTCGCAAGATCCGAGATCAGCACCAACCCTCCGGAGTCGCCCGCGTCAAACTTCGGCACCAAGTAACCATGCGGGTCTGCGAACTGGCGATCAAGTTGCGGATTAGCGAACAGATCTCCCTGCGCGTCAAGGCGCACGATGGCATCCCAAATTGCAGTGAAGAACTGTCCCTGGCTCTCCCAGATATCAGGGTCGGCAGGAGGCTCTGTTGAACCAGGTGCCTCAATTGGCAGGAAGATATCTTCGATGAGTGTCTGGGAGTAGGGCGCGAGGTCTACCGTCAATATTGGTCGACGGTGTGTGAGCATCGCGGGGAAGGACGGCATTGTCTCTGCTGAGCAGAACGTGATGTCACCACCGGTTGCTAGCAGCACGTTTGTCCAGAGCATCGCGTGCAGCATCTCCTCTGCGGCGACACTGCGAAGCACCTTCTCCGCGTCACTCGTGCGGTCGGCAATGGAGTACATCGTATATAGGTATGCAGGGAAGACGGTTAGCTCAATACCGATGGCCTCGCGAATGTGCTCGTGTAGTTGCTCTCGCGTATCGATCGGCATCTCTAGGCCTCGAACCCGATATCGCGGTGTGATCCATCACATAGCGGTTTATTCTCGGATGCCCCACAGCGACAGAGGCTAAGTCTGTTGCGCACCTCGACCTCCACTCCATCGGAGCGTGTCACCCGCACTCCACCGGTCAAGAGCAGAGGGCCATCACCGATCGGCGAGATCTGCACAGGCAGCACTGCCTCGACATCATGGCCGTCAACCTCAATAGCGAGAGCGCCAGAGGGGCAGCGATCAATCATCGCTACTAGTTGGGAGAGGGTATTGGTTGAGTCTGTTGACCCAATAAGGTCGAAGTAGCTATTCGCCTCATATTTGCAGAACGCTGCATGGTGGCAGAGCTCTTGGTCGACACGCACGACAACGCCGGTGCCCTCGTGGCGCTCGGCGCGCTCGTCGTAGGTGTTGGTAGACGCAGTCTCCGTGCCATCGAAGAGTTCGAACGCATGCGATCCATCACAGAACGGCTTGTGCTCAGATTGTCCGCAGCGGCATAGGTAGTAGGTGTCGCCGTGAGCGATCTCTTGCTCGGCGCGATAGGTAAGTGCCTCGCCGCGCTCTGTGCGAACAACTCTTCGCGGCCGCAGCGCTGGATCACCTGTGACCTCATAGGGACCGTGGGCGAGAATCTCGATTTTTGCTTCACTCGGCTTCATGAGCACCCC
>JBAWWI010000121.1:0-5494 GCA_037146835.1 Actinomycetes bacterium
ATCAACATCTCGAAGGCATCGAGATTGTCGAAGACGAACGGAATCTCGAGTGCATGAGCAGACTTGAGAATCCCACCGAACGCAGGGCTAGCCCACGTGAACCAATACATCCATGCCTCGCGTCCCTGCGCTGCCTGTGCTTCTGCCATACGAATGACCGGTAGACGAAACATCTGATCGGTCATGTAAGCGATCAAGATGTCAGTCATAGTTGCTTCTGGGCGCGCAGACTCATATGCAGAGAGCATCGCTTCGGCACTACTCCCCACTGTCTTGGAGGCTTCCTCTAAGATTTCTTCGCGCGTAATGGTTGCTATTCGTGGGTCCATAAGAGCAAATAGGGCGAACTCGTCGTGGTTGGATCCGGTTAGGAGTTTTACATCTCCAAGGCCTTTTCGAACTCCAACGAGAGGAGCATCGGGGAGCATGTCGTTGTCGATTACCGGAGTGAATGGCATATCTAGTCGACCGCCAGACATAAGCGAAATCTGGGCATCAAGCAGCGACTGAACCGGGAGAGCTTGGAGCTCTTCAACGGTTGTGACTCCCGCATGCTCCATGATTAGCTTGGCATTGAGTGTTGCGTCCTCGGCGGAGGTGCAGAAGTTTGCTCCGCCACTCTGTGTTATTGCCTTTTGAAATAGGCCCTGCGCAGCTGGTAGCCCAAGAAGTGTGCAGATGCTCATTGCTCCTGCGGACTCACCGAAGACCGTTACGTTTGACGGGTCGCCGCCGAAGTTTGCGATGTTGTCGCTAACCCATTGAAGAGCAGCAACTTGATCAAGGCTGCCAGCAAGACCCGATCCCCTGAAGGCCTCTCCACCAAGATCGGCAAGATGCAGAAATCCGAAGACCGCGAGGCGGTAGTTGATGGTGACAACAACCACGTCGCCCTGCTCAGCGAGTTTCGTGCCGTCATAAACAGGTAGCGATCCTGCCCCGTTGAGGAACGCACCTCCATGGATCCAAACCATTACTGGTCGTGAACCATCGAGGTGAGGCGTCCATACATTTAGCGTGAGGCTTGTTGCTTCATCCTGAACGGAGTGCGGCGCACCAGGAGCGAGCGCAGCATCCATCATCGAAGGCATCTGGGGCACAATCGGGCCGAGGTGCTCTGCGTTTAGAACATCAGACCACGGTGCAACAGGTGCAGGTGGCATGAAGCGAAGCGCTCCAACAGGGGGTGCTGCGAAGGGGATTCCAGCAAAGCGACTATGCCCATCGTGGGTAGTTCCGCGTACTGGACCGCTCTTCGTCTCAACTATTGGGTGGCTCATGGAGTGCTCCTGATTAAGTGATGGCGTTAATAGAGGGCCGCTAAAGACTGGCTCGCTGCCGCAGAGGATAGAGCCTTAGGAGCGGTGGCGCCTGCCGCTGCGCGTACCCTGTACCGTCACAGCACTATGAAGACTCAGCAATATCGAGGCTCAACCGGAGGAAATCGTGGCCCGAGGCGACCATCAGAGCGAGACCACATCTAGTTCCATCTCTGGGAGAGCCTCAATCGTTGGGGTTGGCGAGACTGAGTATCTGCGCGGCTCGCCGCGACTCCCCGTAGAGATGATGCTCGAGGCATCGATCAAAGCAATTACTGATGCAGGCCTCAGCCCCTCTGACATCGACGGGATACTTCCCCCTCCCGGATATACAACCGTCGAGGAGTTGGCGGTCAACCTTGGTATTGAGGACCTCGCGTTTTCATCAACGGTCCATATGGGGGGCGCATCCTCCACGGCAGCGATTCAAAACGCGGCGATGGCGGTGGCCACCGGTATAGCTAAGAATGTTCTCGTTGTTGTCGGGTGGAATGGGTACTCAGCGTTTAGGCCGCGTGACGGCGTGCCGGTTCCCAAACGCGGGTTCGATGCGAATGCTGTCGGAGATACGGTGCTTGACTTTTACCTTCCCTACGGAGCGCGTTCCGCTGCCCAGTTTTACGGCTGGATCGCAACGCGCCACCGAGAGATGTACGGAACACTCGAGACAGACACAGGCGAGGTAGCGCTTGCGTGCCGTGCCCATGCTCAGACGAGTGACCTCGCTCTCATGCGCGGTAAACCCCTCACGATGGAGGACTACTTAGCGTCGCCATGGGTATCAGAGCCATTTCGCCTTCTTGATTGCTGCCTAGAGACCGACTGCGCTGTTGCAGTAATCGTGTCGTCTACAGAGCGAGCCCGCGACCTTCCCCACGACCCTGTTGTTGTACTTGGGGTAGGCGAGGGCCATCCATACCCAGCGGACGACATCGCAGGGCGCCCTGATCCGTTTCACATTGGCTTGAGCGACGCTGCTCCACGCGCGTTTGCAATGGCTGGTGTGTCGCCCCGCGATATGGATTTCCTCCAGATCTATGACTGCTTTACCTACGTCGTGCTTCTGCAGCTCGAGGCGCTAGGTCTCTGTGAGCGCGGTGGGGCCGGCGAGTTCGTGCGCGATGGGCGCATCAAGCTCGGTGGAGAGTTCCCGCTGAATACTCATGGAGGGTTGCTCTCGCAAGGTCACATGTGGGGAATGAACCATGTTGTTGAGGCCGTCAGGCAGCTGCGTCACGAGCGCGGAGACGGTCAAGTAGCCGGTGCAGAGATGGGGCTCGTAACTGGCTGGGGAGATTTTGGAGATGGATCGATTGCGATACTTGGGAGGGACAGATGAATACACGCGAGGGAGAGTTTCTTCCCCCAATTGACAGGATGCTTCCAAACCCCTCCGGGCTGAACGCAGACTTTTATCGCATTGCAGCAGAGACTGGAACCATCAATATTCAGCGGTGCAGTGACTGCAGCGTGTATCGGCACCCACCACGTTTCCGCTGCGCAGAGTGCGGCTCTGATGCATGGAGCTGGAGCCCTACAAGTATGCGCGGCGTTGTTTGGTCTTGGACCATTACTCATCGTGCAATAGATCCGGCCTTTACAGAGCAACTTCCCTATGCGGTGGTTGTGGTGGAGATGGAAGAGGGTGTGCGCGTGGTCGGCAATCTTCGATCCATTGAAATCTCAGAACTACGAATTGGGCTACCGGTAAGTGTCGCGCTCGATAAACGTAGCGAAGCCTTAGCTCTAATCGACTTCACCCCTCGGTGATCCCGATCTCTCTGAGCAGATCTGGCTCAAGGTAGATCAGGCGCGCAGTCGGCACCACTGCACGGATGCGTGCCTCTGCGGCATCAATCGCCGCAGCTATTGCAGGCAATTCTCCAGAGAAGAGCGCGATCTTTGCTGCTACTAAAAGGTCCTCCGGGCCGAGGTGCAGGGTGCGAAGGTGGATCACGCTGCGTATTTCTTCGCCTGCGAGAATTGCATCCCGCACCGCCGCCTGCATCTCTGGGTTAGCGGACTCTCCGAGAAGGAGGCTATGCATCTCAGTGGCGAGCACAATCGCAATCGCTCCAAGCAGTAGACCGATCAGGATGCTTGCGAAGGAGTCGAAACGAGGCTCACCTGTAGACCAACTAAGGCCAACTCCACAGAGTGCGATGAAGAGTCCTGTCAACGCTCCCACATCCTCGAGAAGCACTACCGGCAACTCTGGGTTACGTGTCGAGCGTATGAACTGCCACCAAGTTTTGCCCCGCTTCGATGGGCGTGCTTCCCTTACTGCAGTTCGCAGAGAGTACGACTCCAGAGCTATCGCAACGACCAATACTCCTACAGCGATTAGTGGTGACTCGAGAGCGGCGGGGTGCGAGAGTTTGTGTATACCTTCATACACGGCAAATACTGCTCCGAGAGTGAACAGCACTAAGGCAACGACGAAGGCCCAGAAGTAACGCTCTGCGCCATAACCAAACTGATGGGTCTTCGACTCTCTGCGCTGGGAGCGGCGTCCCCCAAAAATTAGTAACGCCTGATTGCCAGTATCCGCTACAGAGTGGATTGCCTCTGCGAGAAGAGCCGAAGAGCCAGTGAAGAGAAACGCAACCCCCTTGGCGAGAGCAATGCCCAGGTTGGCAAATAGTGCGGCGATGATTGCCCGTCGGCTTCCTTCATGCATCTGCTGTGTCTACCCGATTGCATCCCAGACCATTGGTCCGGAGTCGAGTTTGGTTGGATTCTGAAGCAAGAACTTAGGGTCGCGTTTATTGATATGCCCCATGAGCCCGTTGTAGATGCCGTAGCCAGCAAGGCGCTGAAGGAGGGGAGAGAACGTAGCTGCCACTTCGTGCGGAATGCCTAACTGTTGGTTCTCCTGCTGCCGGAGAAACCCTGCGCAGTAGTTCATGGCGATACCAACTCGATCCTTTTCGGTTGAGTTAGCTCCGCCGCCGTGCCAGAGGCTTCCATTCCAAATGAGGACACTCCCGCTCTCCATCTCTGCTGGGACTGTCTCGTAATGGGAGCCAAATTCCGGTGCGCTATCAAGGAGGTGGGAACTGCTAACAAGTCGCGTGGCGCCGTTCTCTTCGGTGAAGTCTGTAAGGGCCCACATTGAGTTGCAGACAAACGGTTCATGCGGGCGCGCGACGGGTATCAACTGATCATCAGCGTGCAGGGGTTGTTGCTTCTCGCCAGGTTGAATTCGGATGGACGAGAGCGAGGAGATCAAGCAGCCGGCGTCTAGAACTTGCTCAACTATCGGAAGCACATTGGCATGAACCGGTACTTGCTGCCAGATCTTGCTCCGAGCTAAGAGGTTATAAACACGCAGTGTGCTGTACCCCTCAAAAACATTATTCGCGGGTGCAACCTTTAACTGCTCTTCGATCTCGCTGAGATCCTTGCTGAGCGATGCAATAAGTTCGGGCTCGATAGCGCTCTCGACCACTGTCCAGCCGACAGTTGCGATTCGCTCTACATGGACAGCAAGAACATCCGGGTTAAGCACGATCTTCAGGGTATCGCGAAGTCTTGCGGGTAGCCTGAGACCATGGCTATTTACGCGCTAGGAAAGCACACCCCGAAAATTGACCCCAGTGCCTTTATCCACCCC
Organism: Actinomycetes bacterium; assembly: GCA_037146835.1. Taxonomy (GTDB): domain Bacteria; phylum Actinomycetota; class Acidimicrobiia; order IMCC26256; family IMCC26256; genus IMCC26256. The sequence goes on from JBAWWI010000121.1 coordinate 4,936, forward strand.
GATGCAACAGTTATCGGAGAAGTTACGATCGGAGCGGAATCGTCAATATGGCCAAGAGCTGTACTCCGAGGTGACTACGGAGCAATCGTGATAGGCGCTAGAACCAATATTCAAGATGGCTCTGTAATCCATGCAACTCGCGAGATGCCTACCGTCATTGGGGACGACTGTGTGATTGGTCATCTTGTCCACATGGAGTGCTGCACGATAGAGAGCGGATCACTCATCGGCTCTGGATCGATCGTGCTACATCGAGCACTTATTCGAAGCGGTGCGCTCGTCGCGGCCGCAGCGCTCGTTCCAAATGGCATGGAGGTGCCCTCGGGGGCAATGGCTCTTGGGGTACCAGCGACCCTTAGGCATAATGCGGTTAGGCCCGAGATGATCTCGCTCAACGCTGCCTCCTACGTGGCCAACGCCAAGTACCACGCCAGCGAGTTAAGGCGTATCGACTGACCTCTCCGGTGGGCCTCTCCTGCGCCGAAGGCGACGACTCGCCCTATAGGGGAGAGAAGCGCCTATTGTCTCGCCAGCGCAACATCAATAACTAGCAACATCA
>JBAWWI010000122.1:0-5491 GCA_037146835.1 Actinomycetes bacterium
TAGAACTCGGGAGCGCCGCGCTCCTCGTCGGCTACATCCTCGGCCGTGACCTCTAGGTCAAAGCGATCCATGCACTCCTCGCAGCGGTATGCCGCGTAGTCGCCCTCCACATACGGCGACTCTGGGTCAGGCATGTATAGGAGGTGAGCACGGCCACCGCACTCGACACAGACAATGATCTCTACAGGTTGCATGAATACACCTTATTCCCAGACGCTTCCGAGAGTGGCAGGTATTGCGCTCTTGGGACACAGATGAGCGCGGGAGTGATCAGGAAAGCGTGCTTGCTACGCGGGGCCACCGGGTGCAGTTAGCGGCCAGGGGCGAGCGCGTTCGAATGCGAGTGCCATATCGAGAAGCCACTGCTCACGGTGGTGCGGTGCAAGAACTTGTAGACCAACGGGGAGTCCTCTGACTAAGCCAGTCGGGATGCTCACCGCCGGGTTTCCATAGATATTTGCAGGGATAGTGAGAGCGCCGTTGTTGCCGAGACCTACGGGCTTGCCGTCAACAATTTCGGGGAGCGGGCCATGAGATCCGAAAGCAACGTCTGGGTTTGTCGAGGCGAATACAAAATCGACTTGATCGAATACATCGGCCATGCATTCATTCATCCGAACACGCTGCGACTCAATGCGCCCACGTGTCTCGATGTTGTACATCGATTTTCCTAGCTCCAAACCGAACGCAATCTGCGGTGTTAGGTCTCCGGCGCAGGCAGGGTATTTATCTCCGAGGCGCATTAACAACTCGCCCATCCCAGAGAGTGCCCATTCGTAGGAGAGTTCTGGAACCCTAAAGTCAATATCCACAATCTCAAGGCCAAGCTCGGAGGCGAGCCACTCTGCTGCTTCTTGAACCTGATCTGAGACATCGCTAGCAACGCTCGCACGGCCTAGGTCGATGGAGATTGCGCACTTCTTGCCGCGCAGTGAATCGAGCTGGGATCCAAGGCCTTTCTCCCATCCCTCAACCCGTAGAAGGCTGTATGGGTCGCGAGAATCGAAGCCGTTCGTTACGTCAAAGAATCGCGCAATGTCGCGCACTGAGCGCGAGAGGCATCCGCTAACCGCAGTCAACGACGCCATAACCATATTGGGGCCTTTGGGTATACGGCCGTAGGTTCCCTTGAGTCCGGGGAGACCAGTAAACCCTGCAGGGATTCGAATAGATCCGCCGCCATCCCCGCCTGTAGCCATCGTGACTATTCCGCCTGCAACCGCAGCAGCAGAACCACCGGAGGATCCTCCCGGAGTTTGATCTTTGTTCCATGGATTATTCGTCGCGCCATTGAGCTTTGTGTAGGTGAGGTTCACGCCACCAAATTCACTTGATGTCGTGAGTCCGAATGGGATTGCTCCCGCATCGCGAAGTCGTGCAACTTTTGTGGAGTCGAAGTCGGAGATTTCGTCGCGTAGCGGCACGCTTGCCTCGGTCATTGGCCAGCCCTTAACGGCATCCAACTCTTTGACCCCGATCGGGACTCCACCAAAAGGAAGAGACACATCAGCAACGGAGGCTGCGGCGCGAGCGGCATCAGCATCTAAGAATGAGAATGCGTTGAGAGACGACGCTGCAACTGCAGCGAGCGTCGACTCAAGCTCAGCTCTAGGGGAGTGATCCCCAGAGCGGAAGGCATCAACTAAAGAACATGTATCTCCGGACCACGGTGCATCTGTCATGGGCGGATGTTAGGCCGAATACTCAACCTGATGCTTACGCCCAGATAATTTGAGGCCAGATACTTAGAGGCCAGATAATTGGAGGTGCTCAGCCACCGAACATTGTTCGCCACTGCTCAAGGGTTGGGAGTCGAAATACATAATTTGAGTTTCGGGTCTGCCCCATGGTCGCGTAGGAATCGGATGAGTACATGTGGCCCGGGTATAGGACTGTCTCATCTGGGAGTTTGGCGAGGCGCTGTGTGAGGCTCTCGTAGAGAGCGTCGGAGTCTCCACCAGGGAGGTCGGTACGCCCGCAGCCGTCGAGAAAGAGAGTGTCGCCGGCGAGTAAGCAACCATCAACTAGGAAGCACTGACTCCCTGGGGTGTGGCCAGGGGTATGCAGAAGCGATATTTCAATAGCCCCGATGGTGACCACGTCGCCGCCATCATGCTCGATCAGATCTGAGTCGGAGAGTCCGGTCATTCGCTTGACTCCCCAGGCTTCGTCTCTCTGGACATGGAGCTTCGCCTTTACCCCATCTAACGCTAAGAGCTGCGCTGCTCCTTCAATCTCCCAACCCATCATTGATCCGCCGACATGATCCGGGTGGTAATGGGTTGCGAGCGCTCCGGTGATCTTCATACCGTCGATGCCAGCAATCTCGACGAGCTCTTGAACCCCATACGCAGGGTCAATGATCATCGCCTCGCCGGTCTCCCGATCGCCGACTAAGTAGACGAAGTTGACCATCTGGCGTGCTATCTCGTTATCTTTTGCAAAGTCACGCCCGGCTAGGAGCTGTCGAAAATAGAGGCGATTCTGAGTCATGGCCACGAGCGTACCGGCGCGAGGCTTGCAAGTTGCCTAACCTGCGGGGAGAGGTTTCAGATAGAGCCTCCACAACCTTCTTAAGACAAGCCGATGGAGCCAGAAATATGCGCCAGATCGAGTACCGCACCTGCCCGTTGTGTGAGGCCACCTGTGGCCTTGAGCTTCACATGGAGGGCCGTGATATCGCCCTCGTGCGCGGCGACAAAGAGGATGTCTTCTCGAAGGGATACATCTGCCCTAAGGGTGCGGCAATAAAGGATCTCAATAGCGACCCTGATCGCCTCACTCGTCCGATAGTGCGACGCGGAAGCGAGTGGCATGAGGTCTCGTGGGACGAGGCATTCGCAGTTATCGCCGAGGGATTCAAGGGTGTCATCGACCGTCACGGCCGGCAGTCGATCGGCGCCTACCTCGGTAATCCTTGTGCCCATAATTTGGCCCCGATTATCTACAACCGAGTCTTGCTTCAAGCCATCGGCTCGACGAACGTATTCTCCGCGAGCACGGTTGACCAGATGCCAAAGCATGTCTCCTCGGGACTGATGTTCGGTACCCCAATCTCAGTGCCGATCCCAGATATTGACCACACTGATTATCTGTTAATGCTCGGTGCTAACCCATTTGCCTCGAACGGCAGTCTCATGACAGCGCCAGATATGCCTGGGCGTCTTAGGGCCATGAAGGATCGCGGGGCGCGCTTTGTGGTCGTGGATCCAAGGCGTTCTAAGAGCGCTGAGGAGGCAGATGAGCATCTCTTTATCCGACCGGGTACCGATGCTCACTTCCTATTTGGAATTGTAAATACGATCTTCGCTAGCGGACGCGTAGACCTTGGCCGCGCCGATGGCATTACTGACGGCATGGAAGACCTGAGGCGCCTCGCTGAGAGCTTTACTCCAGAGGCGGTAGCGCCTATCTGTGGAATCTCAGCCGAGACGATTCTGCGCATCACCAATGAGTTGCTAGATGCACCGACAGCAGCCGTCTACGGCCGCATCGGAACCTGTACCCAAGAGTATGGAACCGTTGCGTCTTGGCTCGTTGATGTCGTCAATATTTTGACGGGGAATCTAGATAAGCCAGGTGGCGCTCTCTTCAACAAGCCAGCAGCGGGTAGCGCGAATACTGGTGGTGCCCCTGGAAAAGGCCGTGGATTTCGCACTGGCCGCCGCTCTAGCCGCGTTGAAGGGCTCCCTGAGGTTCTCGGAGAGTTCCCGGTATCGACGCTTGGCCCCGAGATTGACACACCCGGAGATGGGCAGATTCGCGCGATGTTGACGGTTGCTGGCAACCCGGTCGTCTCGACCCCTGACTCAGGTCGGCTCGATGCATCGTTCGCCTCCCTTGAATTCATGGTCTCGGTCGACATCTATCGCAATGAGACAACGCGACATGCTGACGTAATTCTTCCGCCGGGAGGTCTGCTCACTAAGGGTCACTACGACCTTGCGCTTTACTCCTTAGCAATTAGGAACGTTGCGAATTACTCACCTCCTTTGCTCGACCTTCAGCCGCACGAGATGCATGAGTGGGAGATCCTGCTTCGCTTGGCAGTAATCGCAGGCGGGGGAGCCGGGACCGCTGAGGAGGCATCTGCTCTCGACGACTTTGTGATTAGAACACTCGTAGAGAAAGCAGCAGGGCGCGACGATGACCTCCCTGATGCAGAGGGGATGCTCTCGGAGCTCTCTAAGCGCAGGGGCTCGGAGCGGGTTCTCGATTTCATGCTCCGCACAGGTCCGTACGGTGATCGCTTTGGAGCGAAATCAGATGGAATTAGCCTTGATTACTTGATTGCCCATCCGCACGGAGTTGACCTAGGGCCGCTATCCGCGCGCTTACCTGAGGTGCTTAGGACCCCAACAGGACGGATCGATATCGCCCCAGAGGCGATCGTCGCTGATGTCGATACTCGACTTATTCCATCGCTTGCCAAAAAGCGCGAAGGCTACGTTCTAGTTGGGCGTCGCGATCTTCGATCCAATAACTCCTGGATGCACAACATCAAGGTGCTGGTGAAGGGCAAGCCAAGGTGCACGCTCCATGTACACCCAGACGATGCGACCACTCTCGGCCTTACAGATGGTTCAAATGCCATAGTGAAGTCACGTGTAGGCGAGGTAACGGTTCCCGTAGAGGTGACTGATGGAATTATGCCTGGAGTTGTGAGCATTCCTCACGGGTGGGGCCATGGGGTGGAGGGAACCTCAATGTCGATCGCAGCAGCAAACGCCGGGGTCAATACAAATATCCTCACTGACGCCAAGCAGATTGACCCACTCTCGGGTAATGCAGTGCTAAATGGCGTCCCGGTCACAGTTACCGCTGCCTAATTTTTGGGCCTGTTTTTGGCTTAAGTAGCCCCGGTAACGGGCCGATGAACTCCACAGTTGCTGGCACCGTGCTGGCATTCTCCGGAGGTCATCGGAATGACAGAGGTTGTATCCACTAGCCATGGGCAGTTTCGCGCTCAAACTCAGAGCCGAGAAGCAGTCACCTCTAGTGCAGAGATGGCTGCATCGAACCTTGAGATTCTTGGGCGGATTCCAGAGAGCCTCGCAGGGCGACTTATTCGCAACGGTCCCGAGGCGCTATGTGCCCCTCAGTCGCATGATGGGTTGCAAGGCAGCAGCAATGCAATGCTCCATCAGATCTCGATCGCTGGGGGGCGCGCCGATTATCAAAGCCGGCGCATATCCTCGACCTCTGCCTTTGGTGAGGACTCAGACGCGTTCGGCGACATTCAAACTCCGCGTGGCGGACCGAATAGTGGATTGGTGCTCCATGGCGGCCGTGTTCGTGCCTTGGGTGCTCTCTCTAATCCTGTCGTTGTCAACGCTTCCTTAGAGGTCGAATCCATAGACGATTTAGCCGGGTCGATGCCTTTTGGAATTGGTACCCATGCCCATGTCGATTCTGTTTGGGATGAGATGATCGTTATTGGATCGTCGCCGAGATCGTCTTCGTTCCAAGTAGGAACGGTGGATGTCAAGGG
>JBAWWI010000123.1:0-5340 GCA_037146835.1 Actinomycetes bacterium
TCACGTTTATTGGTCACGTTCTAGGCACCTGTCACGAGTTGATTTGTGGGAATTAGCGAGACGCTCAAATGATTTAGAGAGCGGGGCGACGGTTCGCCCATGGCATTGCCTGCTCGAGTTGCCCCGCCACAGAGAGGAGAAGATCCTCGCGCCAAGCGCTACTTACAAGTTGAATCCCGATAGGTAGCCCCGAGGGAGAGATGTTCGTAGGCACTGAAATTGCAGGCTGCCCTGTGACGTTGAATGGCGCACAGTAGGCAACGAATGGAGTCGCTCGCGCCGCTGCTGTACCAGGGTCATCTGGTCGAGCAAGGTCCCCGAGTAGTGGTGGTGGCTCCGCGAGTGTCGGGGTTAGGAGAAGATCAAACTCATCCCACCATGAGAGCATTCGACGAGTCCACGCGTGTATCGATCGAAGCGATGCCTGTACCTGCACGCCAGTAATTGCCCGACCCATCTCCGCGTAACTCCACGTAATTGCCTCAACATCATCAGCTGTAACCGCGCGCCCTGCAATATCGGCAATTTCGTCGAGGTCTGCGGCGACATTGGTCGAGAGAACAGTTAGGAAGTTTGTGAGCAGATCCTCAGCTAACGCATCTGGGGATGAGACCTCTACGCGATGACCTAGTGACTCGAGTATGCGCCCAGCCTCCTCGGTAGCCGCAACGCAGTCTGGGTGTGTCTCGCACATGGCGCTTGGAGCGCTAGTCAAGATGCCGATGCGGAGACTCCCTGGATCTTTAGTGACCGCACTGGCGTATGAACCATGCCGACTAGGTGCTGCATATGGATCACCGGCGACTGCTCCAGCGATTACATCGAGAAGTGCGCCCGAGTCGCGCACGCTGCGGGTTAGAACACCGCGCATCACGAAACCGTTCCAAGGCTCGCCCTCGTCTGGCCCAAGCGAGATGCGTCCACGGCTCGCCTTAAGCCCGACTAATCCGTTTGCGCTTGCCGGGATGCGAATAGATCCTCCACCATCGCCGGCGTGACCGACTGCGACCATCCCTGCCGCTACCGCTGCACCGGATCCACCCGATGACCCACCCGGTCCATGCGCAAGACTCCACGGGTTGTGGGTTGGGCCATATGCCTCGGGCTCGGTAGTGGGCTGCAGACCAAACTCAGGTGTGTTGGTCTTACCTATCGCGATCATTCCTGCTGCGCGCATTTTCGCGATGAGTGTGCTGTCGGTCGGGGCGATGTAGCCAAGTTCTTTGAGCAATTTATTTCCGTTGTGATACGGAGCTCCACCGAGTGGACCATCGAGGTCTTTAACTACAAACGGCACTCCTCTAAATGCACCGTCTGGGAGTGCCGGATCGGCGGCCTCTGCGCGTGCACGCTCGCGCAGGTCATGGATCACAGCATTGAGAACGGGGTTCACCTCATCAATGCGGGCGATCGCAGCCTCGACTAACTCAGATGGGCTCGCGTCTCCGGAGCGCACAAGCTCAGCCTGAGCAACGGCATCTAATTCGTTGATTGCGCGGCTATCCAAGGAAGGGTTTTTTGAAGACGAGATATTTGAAGACGAGATATTTGAAGTCATGAGTAAAGACCGTAGCCCGATGCGAGCAGAAAGGCACGCTAAGAATTGGCTTGAAACGCGAGTCGCAGACGGAGCGGGATTCGAAGGGTGTTACCACCCACGCAGGTCTACAGCCCAGGTCTCGATTATGGAGTCTCCACCGGCCTCAGTTAGGTGCATTTTGTCGTGATAAGCAACGGTTGGGTCTATGTGGGCAGGGGTAACCATCACTCGATCCCCGACCTTGAGGGGCGATCCCTCGTGAGGAAGAATGGTTGTGTGCTCGTCGGAGCAGAAGAAAACATCCGCACCCTCAACCGTTGGGTTGCCATGGTCCATGCCGAGCGACTTGAGCCCGACATCGCAGACAGCCCAGCCTTTAGGCGAGACCGAGACAACGGTCGCTATTACCTTGAGCGCCTGAACGAAGGGGAGTCCGAGAGCGGAGTACGCGGTATCCATTAGTGCGTAGGAGCCGGCCTGAATCTCATTGGCCCAAGTGTTGATCGCATAGGTCCCTGTGCCTCCGGCAGAGACGATCTCCCCGCCTACGTCTCCATGTGCCTTTAGAAGCAGCGCCATGGCCTCCTCTGTAAGTCGGAGACGCTCCTCGTGAGAGGCAAGGCCCACAACATGGCCTTCATACCCCATCACCCCGCGTACCGATAGTCCACGAGAGCGCGCGGCATCAGCTACGGCTCCTGCTCCCTCGGGTGTCACCCCACAGCGCGGTAGCCCAACCTCGACATCCACTAGCGCCTCGCGAAGCCCAGAATCAGCCGCGGCGTTAACGGTCTCAATCGAGTCGACAGCAATAGTTATGCGCGCCTTCTCTTGCTCAACAAGTTGCGCCATTGACGCGAGGCGAACAGGGTCAACGGATTCATTGGCGAGAAGAAGATCGTGCCCGAGCCCTGCGTTTGCCATTCCGATTACCTCTAGCGGTGTTGCGCAGGTAAATCCAAGATGGCCATGAGCGCTCTGCCTTCTAGCTAGCGAGGTTGTCTTGTGGGCCTTTACATGTGGCCGACAGCGCTCGCCGGGTAGCAGGGCAGCCATCGTCGCCAAGTTGGCCTCAAGGGCGCCGGAGTCGAGAATTAGGGCAGGAGTCTGGAGATCATTCACGTTGAGTGTCATATGTGCGCGAGCATTGCACGCATATGCCAATCCCCGCTGAAGAACGCCCGCCAATTACCCATGACCTGCATACGGATGAGCTGCCTCCGCTGCCCCAGCGTGATTACTTGATCCCTGTCGAGCGATGGATCGAGGCCCCTGCGGAGCTGGTGAGTCTTGGGAGTGATTTTGGTGTCTCCCTAGTTGCTTTCAAGAGACGAATTGGGAGGTATCTCCTCTGGAGAGCTGGGCCAGCCGTAGGTGCAGACGCTTGTTATATGGCCCTTGATGCAGACGACATTTCTCGACGGTTTACTTTCCGCCTCCTCGCAGACGCGAAGGGTTCAGGGGCGGGGCCAGACGGAGTGATCCATGACAGATTCCGAACTTGGAAAGAGTCTCTCCGCGACGATATTTAGAGAGCTATTTAGAGAGCTGTTTAGAGAGCTGTTCAGCGAGCTATTAAGAGGGCTAATAAGAAAGTTTAAAGCTATTTATTATTAGCGCGGCAGTAGGCGTCGAAGGAGCTTGCCCCCGGGGGAGCGAGGTATCTCATCGACCATTCGAATCTCGCGCGGTAACTCTGGGGCCGCGAGGCGAGACTGTGCAAATGCGCGCATGTCCGCGAGGCTCGGCGGGAGTCCTTTGCGCACCGGAACAACAAACGCAACTACGCGCTCGCCCCACTCTGGATCAGGTAGTCCAACGACACAGACATCTCGGATTGCTGGGTGCAGTAGCAACACGTGCTCGACTGCGGTTGGCGAGACATTTACGCCGCCACTGATAATCACGTCTTTGCGGCGGTCGCCAACTTGGAGTACTCCATCTGGGAGCATGCGCCCTAAGTCGCCGGTGCGAAGTGCTCCATCAGGGGTAAAAGCTGCTTTAGTTGCAGGCTCGTCTAGTCGGTAGCCGCTCATCGTTATCTGGCCACGTACGAGTATTTCATCGGTCTTGGGATCGATTGTTACCTCAACGCCGATCATCGGGTGGCCATTATGAACGCAACCGCCTCCCGTCTCGGTGAGCCCATAGGTAGTAGTTACATGTGCACCGCTAGCGCGAGCGCGCGCTAGGAGTCCGGGCGGTGCAGGGGCTCCACCTAAGAGGATGTGATGGAACTGATCAACGGGAGCACCAGCGTCGAGTAGGCGTGCGAGAGTTGTCGGCACAAGCGAGACGAGTGTGGCGCCTTGCTGAGGGGCTCTTGCTACGGCTGCTGTATCGAATCGGTCGTGCACAATTAGTGGAGAGCCAGTATGAAAGCTTCGAGCGAGTATTGCCAAGCCGGCGACGCCTGTAAGGGGAACACAAGCGAGCCAAGTATCGTCAATGGGGTCGACACCTAGAGCTGCGTGTACTGCAAACGCGCTTGCCTCAAGAGCATTCTCATCGAGCATTACCCAGCGAGGCTCGGAGGTAGTTCCACTCGTCGCAACTATCGCTGCTACCCCCGCGGCTACAGGCTCGCCCTCGCCATCACGGTCACTCCACTCTCGTCTGCCATTGGCATCTAGAACCTCGGTGGGGCGCAGTGTCGAGAGCCGCTCCTCTATCCGGAATGCCGGATCGCGTGGATCAATGACTGCAACTGCCTCACCGTTTGCCCATGCCTCTTGGACGGCTATGGCCGCTGCGGCTGGGGGCAGCACGATCGCTAAGAGGGAGGACTCGTTACCTAAATGCATTAACCGGTACGGTAACCCTCCGGCCGGGGTCGTTGGCGACCTGCGGTGGGAATAATCCGCCCCATAGCGTTGGTGGGGCATCTTTAACATGTTGAGGTAAATCTGTGGCGACAACTCAAGAGTGGATACAGGGGTCACGCCCGCGTACCCTCGGCGCAGCAATTGCGCCCGTGGCGGTCGGAACCGCAGCTGCCTCAACCCTTGGGCCCATTACTTGGTGGCGAGCCCTCGCCGCCTTAGTGGTGGCACTCGCGCTCCAAGTTGGGGTCAACTTCGCAAACGATTACTCCGACGGGGTACGCGGCACGGATGCCGATCGACGCGGGCCGGTGCGCCTAACTGCATCTGGGTTGGCAACGCCTGGAGCGGTGCGCGCTGCTGCAGTAGCGAGTCTTCTCATTGCGGCGATAGTCGGAGCAGTGTTAGCGATCGCAACGTATCCATGGTTGTTGCTTCTCGGCGCTGGGATGCTCCTCGCTGCAGCGCTATATACGGGCGGGCCGCGCCCTTATGGTTATGCAGGTTTCGGCGAGTTGATGGTGCTGATCTGTTTTGGTTTCGTAGCAACTGTTGGTACGGCATTGGTGCAGCGCAACGGTGTGCCGGCCGCTGCATGGTGGGGCTCTCTTGTAACTGGTCTCCCAGCGTGCGCCGTGCTGCTCGCGAATAACGTGCGTGACATCGCGACAGACACCGTGGTTGGCAAACGGACGCTCGCGGTTCGCATCGGAGACCGCAGCGCTCGCAGGCTATTCGTAGGCTGTTTATTGGCCTCTTTTATAGCGGTTATTCCGATCGCTATTCTAAATCCTTGGGCCGCTCTGGCGTTCTTAGCGATCCCTCTCGCAGTTGCGCCTTCGAAGGCGATGCTTACGCGTACCGATGCTCCCGGCTTGATTGCGGCACTTGTGGGCACCGTACGGCTCGAGCTCGTAGCAGGGTCGCTTCTCGCTCTTGGTCTCGCTATTTCGTAGTCGCGTTAAGAGCGACCTAGCG
>JBAWWI010000124.1:0-5249 GCA_037146835.1 Actinomycetes bacterium
ATCTCCCACTGAGCGGAACCCTCCGCGATCAACACGCAGTTTCATAATTGCACCCGCAAGCGATGGCCCGATTCCAGGCAACGTCTCTAGCTCTGCACTCGTCGCAGAGTTGAGATGAATGGGCCCGCTCGGAGAACTACTTGAGCCAACACCGGCTCCTCCCGAGTTCGCCGCAGCAATTATCGGGGCGCCACGAACCGGTACGAAAATTCTCTCCCCATCCGCAACACGCGCCGCAAGATTCAACTGATCAACATCCGCATCGGGGCGAGCGCCACCAGCCGCACCAATCGCATCAACAACGCGTTGGCCTTCTCGAAGCGTGACAATGCCGGGTGTAACTACTGCACCGGCGACATGGGCGACGACCTTGGCGGAGGTCACACCGGAGCCTGTCAGTGAAGACTCCCTAGAGCCACCTACCTTTGAGGCTCCAGGGCTAGCGATACTCGTCGATGAACTGAGCGAGCTCGGCACACCATGGGGAGTCCCGAGTTGGAGCCATGCATACCCACCAACTATTGCGAGCGTCACTAACGCTCCCAGAATCACTCGCGGGTCTTGTCGCCATGCACGAAACTTGGCCCCGAACGCTCTCCATGCAAATGGTTCTCTGCCAGCTTCGCTCAAGGAAGGGCGCTTGAGAATCCCTGACTCAGTGATCGGTTCGCCAAGATTCTCAGAACCCTCAGCGTCTGCAGCCTTTGGTTGCGATGATGGCGCGCCCGGTCCTGAACCTAACGCTGACACAGCTTCTTGCATTTGCATAACCATCCCGAGACCGGTTGCGCGCACAGAACTGCGCGCTCCATCTAAATAGACCTACGGGAAAGTTGCTCGGGAAAGCTGCTCGGGAAAGTCGCTCGGGAAAGTTGCTCGCGAATATCTCTGCGTTCGTGTATTCACATAACCCGGGGAGGTATGAAGCGAGACTATCTGAGAGGTGTGACCTCAGCCAAGGACAAAATTAACGAGGCGCCCTGGAACTGCAATCACCTTGCGCACTGTTGCACCCTCTAGGAGCTCAGCAATTTTCTCATCGGCTCGTGCTGCAGCCTCAAGGGTTGCGGCGTCTGCACTAACTGAGACTGTTACGCGTGAGCGCAGTTTCCCATTTACCTGAATCGGGACCTCAACTGAGTCGACGACGAGGAGCGACTCATCTGCGACAGGGAAAGGCTCATAAGTCAGCGTCTCGGGGTGACCAAGGCGCGACCAGAGCTCCTCCGCAATATGGGGAGCGAGTGGTGCGACCATCAAGGTGATCCCCTCAGCGATCTCACGCGGGGCGCTCCCGTTCGCAGCGACGACTGTAGTGAGATGGTTATTGAGCTCAAAGAGTCGCGCAATCGCTGTGTTAAACGACATTGACTCCATATCGGATCTCACCGCGAGAATCGTTCTGTTCATTAGCCTCAGGGAGTCGTCGTCGGCCGGAGTCTCGGAGACATTTACCTCGCCGGTATCTTCGTCGATCAAGTTTCGCCAGAGACGCTGCAGGAATCTATGCACACCAACAATGTCGGTAGTGCTCCACGGACGACTCGCATCGAGTGGCCCCATGAACATCTCATAGAGGCGAAGCGTGTCCGCGCCGTAGTCGTTATAGATGTCATCGGGTGTAACAACGTTCTTAAGGCTCTTACCCATCTTGCCGTACTCGCGATTTACTACCTCATCACCGAGATACCAAACACCATCGCGCTCGACTACCTCAGATGCCTCGACATATACGCCGCGCTCATCAGTAAATGCATATGCCTGTATGTAGCCCTGATTGAAGAGTCGCTGGAATGGCTCAACCGTGCTTACATGCCCAAGGTCGAAGAGAACCTTGTGCCAGAAGCGTGCGTATAGAAGATGCAGCACAGCATGCTCAACGCCACCTACGTAGAGGTCAACTCCACCTGCAGCGTGAACGCCATCACTATTAACCGCGTCCATCCAATAACGCTCGACGCCGGCATCGACCAATGCGTCAACGTTCTGTGGGTCGAGATAACGCAGGTAGTACCAACACGATCCGGCCCACTGAGGCATTGTGTTGACCTCGCGGCGGTAGCGCTTAGGTCCGCCGCCGAGCCCAGCCCAGGCAGGGCCGGGAAGATCGAGCTCAACCTCGAGCCAATCGCCGGCGCGCGATAGCGGAGGCTCGGGGAGTGCCTCGGGGTCCTCGGAGATTCGCGGCGCAAAGTCTGAGACCTCTGGCAACTCAACCGGCAGTTGCTCCGCAGGGAGCGCAATAGGCAGGCCGGTCTCGTCATAGACAATCGGGAATGGCTCTCCCCAATATCGCTGGCGACTGAATAGCCAGTCACGAAGTTTGTAGGTAGTAGTCGCATACCCAAGACCCGCAGCCTCAAGCCACGCTGTTATTGCGGCCTTCGCACTTGGGGTATCTAGGCCATTGAGAGAGATCTCGGAGTTAGCCGATGCCATTGCAACGCCGACACCGGTAAAGGCCTCGATCCAATTTGATGCATCGCTCGAGGTAACGCCGTTCTCATCGAGCCACTTCGCATCGGGCTCAACTACTGGAGTAATTGCGAGATCAAACTCGCGCGCAAAGGCGAAGTCGCGATCATCGTGTGCGGGCACAGCCATGATCGCGCCAGTTCCATAACCAGCGAGAACATAATCAGCAATGAAGATAGGGATTCGCTCGCCGTTGACAGGGTTAACGGCAAAAGCACCAGTGAAGACTCCGGTCTTTACAGTCCCCTCTGCCTGACGCTCAAGCTCACTCTTGGCAGATGCAAATGCGCGGTATCGACGAACTGCCTCGGGTGGCGTTACCTCTGCTCCAAATATTCCGCGCCATGCGAGGGGAATCTGCGAGTGAGCATCATCAAATAGTGATCCTGGCCACTCGCTCGGCACAAGAGAGTCAACGAGTTCATGCTCAGGGGCGAGGACCATATAGGTCGCACCGAAGAGCGTGTCCGGGCGGGTTGTAAATACTTTGATCTCGAGATTCTCATGGAGGTCAACACCAAATGTGACCTCGGCTCCGATGCTCTTACCGATCCAGTTGCGCTGCATCAACTTGATGGAGTCGGTCCAGTCAAGGAGATCAAGATCGCTAATTAGCCTGTCTGCATAGGATGTAATGCGCATCATCCACTGCTTGAGCGGTCGGCGAATTACGGGGAAGTTGCCACGCTCAGATCGCCCATCAGCAGTTACTTCTTCGTTTGCAAGAACTGTTCCAAGCCCTGGGCACCAATTGACCGGAGCCTCACCAACGTAGGCAAGGCGGAACGAATCAACTAATACGCGGCGCTTTAGGTCGTCGAGATCGGCCCAAGCAACGCCCTCCGTTAGAGCGGCGGCATCGCGCTCCCCCGACTCAAACTCTGCGACTAAATCTGTAATCGGGCGTGCACGGTCAAGCGCGTCGTCGTAGAAGGAATTGAATATCTGCAGGAAGATCCACTGCGTCCAGCGGTAGTAATCGACATCGGTTGTTGCAACTCCGCGTCGAGAATCGTGGCCGAGGCCGAGTGCGCGTAACTGCCTGCGCATGTTTGCAATATTCGCCTCGGTAGTTACACGCGGGTGCTGACCGGTCTGCACCGCGTACTGCTCTGCCGGTAGACCAAACGCGTCGTACCCCATTGCGTGGAGCACGTTCGCTCCGGTCATGCGCTGGAATCTTGCGTAGACATCTGTGCCGATATATCCGAGAGGGTGCCCAACGTGGAGCCCCGCACCGCTTGGGTAGGGGAACATGTCGAGGACGTATACGGGTCGACGATCTTTGAGGGCCTCGAAACCATCACGGAGGGAGCCGGTTGGGTTCGGTGCCCAGAATGTGTGCTCACGATCCCAACGGTCCTGCCACGCAGCCTCAATCGAGGTAGCGAGTTGCGAGTCGTAGCGCAGGCGTGGCTTTGAGTCGAGAGGAGAGTTCTCCGGCGGGGTCGTAGAAGGGTTCGTAGGAGGGTTAGGAGTCATGGGGAGTTGATCGTACCGGGCCGCCTCGCCTTCACCCCGCCTAAGGCATAAGAGGAGGTAGCCCTCACGCCCCTGCTAGCCTGCCTGCGTTCCGGGGCTCGTTCCCGGGCTAGTTCCGGGGCTTGTTCCGTGGCTAGCTCCCGGACTTGTTCCGGGGATCGTTTAGGGGCTGTAGCTCAGTTGGCAGAGCGCTTCCATGGCATGGAAGAGGTCAGGGGTTCAATTCCCCTCAGCTCCACCGCGTGTTGTCCCCACTACCCCGTTTTCTTTAGATCTGGTGGTGCTCTCCAATCCCACCTGGTCTCCTTCGCCCCACCGATCTCGCCCTCGCTGGCTTCGCTCTTGATGAGTCGATAGCCGTCGTGTGTTTTTTGAAGATGGTGTCGTTTACAGAGTCGCACAAGGTTCTCAAGAGATGCAGGGCCACCCTCAGCGAACGGAACGATGTGATCCATCTCTAGGCCAACACTCATATCGCAGGTTGGCACCTGACACACACGATCACGCTCCTCTACCGCTGATCGCAGTTTTGCCGGTATTGCTCGACCCATATGCGCAATCGTCCTGATGTCTGTGCCGTCCATTACCAAGAGCTTCAAGAATGCTTCACCTAAATACTCAGTAGCGGTTGCGACCGGTATTGGACCTACGCCAGCGATCTCACAGATTTCTCCGTGCTCGGTGCGCCCACGCTTAAGCGCATCTATATCGACACGAATATTGATCACTGCGTTAGGGCGACTTGATTTTGTGCCGGTTTCGGTCGACTGCTTGCTGGTCGCCTTCTCGCAGAGCACCATAAGTGCATCGGCGGCATAAGCCTCGGGTCTTTCATGCGCACCACTCTTGCGCGCATGTTTGAAAATCGAGTCCTCGAACGGCGCGAGAGCAGCTTTGACTAGCGCACCATTCGCAGCTGTCATCCTCCCCTTAAGGTTGCACGCGCCGTCCTCGCCAACCCACCATTTTAAGTAACGCGATTTATGAACCTGTCTGTGGCGCTCTGTCTCGTCGGTAGCTGCGGCAACGACACGATTGGTTGCATCGCGTAGATCGCGCACGGTTGCGTGTTGAGCAAGGTTCAAGAGTTGAGTCTCAGTATTAGGTGCAACGATCGCACCACGCGCAACCTCGACAGCCTGAGTGCCAGAGAGAGCGCCAGAACGCAGTGCAGCCTGAGTAACAGGCAAGTGCTGGAGCTGACCAGCGAGCACCACCACCGACTGGGCTTCGTAGTGGGCACAATCTGTCTCGATAGAGAGCCACTCCGAGATGCTCTTAGCGCCCTGGCC
>JBAWWI010000125.1:0-5201 GCA_037146835.1 Actinomycetes bacterium
CTCGATCCTTTTAGTTGCCGGACTTGTTGTCTGGTCTTGTTGTCTGGTCTTGTTGTCTGGTCTTGTTGTTTGGGAGTGCGATAAATGTCGGAATAAGAATGTCGGAATAAGAATGTCGGGATAAGGAGGAAACGTTACCGCCCGAGTATCGGTTCCCACCCGAGAAAAATAAAGCCAAATGAGGCAATTACTAAGATTTTAGCCCTAAATGGCCCCGAGAATCAATACTCCGGCCCTCAGAATGAGCCGAACTCATCTGTGCCTGCGCGGGGGCGAGACCCAACCGGCGTCCAATTCGTTGAGGAGTCGGCAGCCCGCACGTCCGCCTCAGGGAATACCGCTGGGAGCACGAACCCATCTGTACCTCGCCTGAGGCGGTAGCCCACCGAGCCATCGTCCCCAAGAATTACCTCATGCACGGCAAATCCGCTTACCCACCTGTTCCCAAACTGAGAGCGCACCTCAATCCGGCCATCAGCTGAGAGAGGTCCAGGGGCGATGGATCCCCCTATGGCTCTCTGCCCCTCAGATTGAGGAATGGAGCGTTCACTCTTTAATGATTCTGCAATCTTCACAAGGGCCGCTAATAGTATCGACCGCTCCGAACGCTCCTGATCAAGGCTCTCGGCGAGTTGTTTGGCGTGATCAACAGCCTTACTCAGCTCGACCCTCATCTCCAGATCACGGGTCGTTAGGTGCGATCGCATCGCTCGAAGATCTGCGCGAAGCAGAGCGGAGTCCTTCTCGGCCTTCGCTGCTGCCTCTAATGCACGCGCCTCTTGAGCAGTTAACCGCTCCTCGAGTTCGCGTCGCGCCGCTCTAGGGCGCCAAGACTTGGCCATACGATGATGATAAACCTACTTAGAGCAGATAATCGAGCATAAAGGACCGGGCAGCCTGAAGATATAGAGGGATCTAGAGGCATGTAGAGAGAATCTCCCCTCGAGGCAAATGCCCCCGTCCCCAATTACTTCGAGGTGCCACCTCTCTGGCACCTCTGGCAGTTAGATTTTGCCTCAGCAATTTTGTTGGTCAGGTTTACCCTCCTAGGCCACGCCTGAATCGCCTAGCCCCTATCAAGGAGTCACAATATGAATACCTCACTAACGCGTCGCTCAATTCTCGCCGCCACCTCCCTAGTGCTAGCAGCCGGCCTCGGCCTCGGCGCATGTGGTGGGAGTAGCGATACCAGCGCCAAGAAGAAAGATCAACTACTCAACGCAGGTCTACAGGCAGAGGTTCAGGGCGATTACGCGACCGCTAAGAAGAACTTCGAAGACCTTCTTAAGGCCGACGCGACCAACAAGTTTGCCCATTACAACCTTGGCTATATCGCACAGACTCAGGATAAGAACGGAACAGATGCAACTAAGCACTATGAAGCGGCACTGAAGACCGACCCTGAGTATGCACCTGCTCTCTACAACCTCGCGATCATCAAGACGGCTAACGGTGACGATGCTGGGGCAATCCTGCTTTACAAGCGAGCAGCTACCTCCAACCCGACCGATGCGAATACTCAACTCAACCTCGGGTTTCTCCTATTCAAAACTGGGGACAAGGGTGGCGCAGACGAAGCGTTCCGCAAAGCGATTGCTCTTAACCCCGCAATCAGGTCACGCATTCCTGCTAACCAGCAGCCGAACTGATACTAGGGAATTCGCAGGCCATAAGCAGAGACTGAACCCGAAGAAGCATGAATCTCTCTTCCTCGAGACCTACTGCTAGCGATGATCCAGAAATAAATAGTTACTCACCTGCAGAGAAGGCAACCCTAGAGAGAGACACGCGCTCTTGGGTTGCCTTGATGCCGATGTTGCTAGTTGCTCTTGCAGTAATCATCAACCTATGGGTACTCAGGTCAGAGCGGTTGGTAGTAACTGCAGTCAATGATCAGAGCGTTCACCGCCTCTTTGTTGAGTGGGCGCGATCTCACTGGATGAAAGGGAGCATTCCATTTGATGGATGGTTCCCGAACCTCTCGCTTGGTTACGCGGCCTTTCATCACTATCAGGTGCTCCCCCACATCATTACTGGTGCAGTTGCAACAGTAATTGGGACCAACCGAGCGATGGCGTGGACCAATTATCTCGGCATGGCACTCTGGCCGATCTGCATCTACCTAACGGTACGCATTTTTGGATTCAGCCGCGTAACGGGTGGCATCACAGCGATGCTCGCACCGCTTATCTCATCGGTAACTCTCTACGGATTCGAGGCCGGCTCATACGCATGGCGCGGTAACGGCATGTGGAGCCAACTCTGGGGCATGTGGTTGCTGCCGATCACTCTTGCTCTTACGTGGCGAGCAATCTCACAGGGAAGGCGTTACGCCCTCGCTGCAGTTTTTCTAGCGCTTACTTTCTCCTGTCACTTTCTAACTGGAACAATGGCTGTGCTCGGCATGGGAGTCTGGGTGCTCCTCGTCCCTCGTGAGATTCCGAGGCGCATAGGGCGAGCATGCCTAGTTGGAATAGGAGGCATTGCTGGAGCTTCATGGCTGCTCTTGCCAGTTGCTTCGAATAGCGCGTGGGGACTCTCGTCTCAGTACAACGGAGATACCTATTTCTTTAATTCGCATGGACGATCGCAAGTATTTAGTTGGTTGATCCACGGGAAACTCTTTGACTACGCCCAGGACGGCGGCACGCGCTTGCCGATCCTCACTGTGCTTCTAGGAATAGGGATCGTGCTTGCGATTACTCGCTTCACACGCGATGAGCGCATGCGCGCTCTGCTCTCTTATTTTGCACTTGGCTTTCTAATGTTCTCCGGCAAAGACACGGTTGGCTGGCTCACGAGTCGGCTCCCGGGCTCCGACCAACTCCTGCTCCACCGTTTTCACAACATGGTGCAGATAAGTGGCCTGCTGCTTGCCGGAGTCGCGGCGTCTTGGCTTGCACAGGGCCTCTGGAGTTGGCTGAAGCAGAGCAAGGCATATACCGGGGCAACGAGCACAGAGTCTTCTTCAACCGGAATTCGCGCGGGACTAGCACGTAATTTCGCTCTTGCATCGATGACAACAACTCTTGTAGTTGTTATCTCAGTTGCGATGCTTGTGAGCGCCTGGCAGGAACGCGATACCTACATGTCTGGAAACGGCACATGGGTTAACGCTCAGATCGTTGCAGATGCCGGTCCGGGGAAAGACTTCGCGACGCTGGTTGACACCGCGCGCTCTTCTGGCGGACGCATCTATGCCGGATCGCTCTCAGCAGGGAGCCCATACAAAATTCTCTATGCAGCCACTTATATGGCACTCGCACATGATGATGCAGAGGGAGTTGGATTCACCTTAAGAACCCTCTCGCTCAGCGGAGATGCAGAGGTGAAGTTCAACGACAAGAACCTGAACCACTACGACCTCTTCAACATACGCTCCATCATTCTCCCGTCTGGAGTGCTGCCCGACATAAGCCTCAAAGCTGTTCAAATTCAGAGCTTGGGTGCATGGACACTCTGGTCAGTTCGCACTAGCGGCTACTTGCGAGTTGTAGATACCGGGCCTGCGATCGTCGCCGATCAGAAGACTCTCGGTGTAGCGACTACAGATTTCCTCCTTGGCAATGCGGGCGGAGACGGCTTAGTCCCTTTAATCGCGTATGCAGGCAAGCCTTCTGGGCTTCCGACAAGATTTGATGGTGTCGCACAGAGCACTCCCCCAGGTGTAGTGAATACCCAGATTGGTGCTCCCAATGACGGTGAATTCTCTGCAGAGGTAACTCTTTCGCGCCCTGGAGTCGTAATGCTTAAAGCATCTTTTGACCCGCACTGGCGCGCAACAGTCGATGGGAAGCGAGTAGAGACTCAGATGCTTGCGCCTTCTTTTGTTGGCGTACCGGTGCCAGCGGGGCAACACTCGATCGAGTTTAAGTACCAGTCATTCAAGTGGACATGGGTTCTCGTACTCTTTGGAGCGCTAGCGCTTATCGCTCTCGCGATTATCCCTCGCAGGCTCGAGCAGCGCCGAGGCGCTCCTACTAGTTAACGACAAATCCCCGCTCTAGGCAGAGCCGCTCGCTACTAACCCAGCGAGGCGCAACGAATACAAAAGAATGGCGGGCCCGAAGGCCCGCCATTCCTGTATTCATCTGTACCGGATTCCCCCTAGTTAGTTTCCGATGCAGGTGTAGTCAAAGGTGTCGCTTGTCGAATTCTGGGAGGTGACTGTGAACCCAGAGGTCGACTTACCCGAGACCTGTAGTCGGTTGTTGATGCTTCCTGTGTTCTGAACCGTGCAACGGTAGTTCGCATTCGAGAAGACAGCGCTTCCGTAGAGCGTTACCGTATCCGTTGTCGATGCTGCAAATGAACCAGAGCCGATGACGATCTCTGGAGTCGAGACCTGAGTCGCCGAGCCTGCTACCGCTGGAGTCGTGACGTAAGACCCAGTAGCAACAGTCGTCATTGATTGGTTGCTCGTGGTTCCTCCACCTGCGAGAGCTGAGATCATCCACTTGTCAGTAGAGGCACTTGAGGTAGCAATTCCTGAAATCGTGCAGGTTGTACCTGAGAAAGGAATCGTGCAGGTTTTACCTGCAACGGCTACACCATTCTTGAACAGTGCAATTGCCAGGCTCCTGTTTGGCGCAAGGGCTCCGCTCAAGGTTATCGCTACAGTATCGATCGTCGTGGCCGACGGAAATGCAGCTGTGTTGTTTGTTGAAGTGCTGGTTGTGGGGGCAGCGACAACGTTCAACTTGACATAGTTGGTAGTTGTGGAACTCCAGCCAGTGCTTGTAGCTCCACCGTTTAGTACATCGTTAGATGTAACAGCAGCCGTTGCGTCATTGTTCGTGTAGACATCTGCGACACCTGTAGCACCAGTAGCGCCGTTGGTTCCGTTGCTTCCGTTATTTCCAGTAGCACCGGTTGCGCCAGTCGCACCGTTGGATCCGTTAGATCCGTTCGAGCCTGAAGCACCGGTAGGTCCAGCAGGGCCTTGAGGACCAGCAGGGCCAGCAGCACCAGTCGAGCCGTTGGTGCCGTTATTTCCAGTCGCACCAGTCGCACCGGTTACACCGGTTACACCCTGAGGACCAGTAGGACCAGCAGCACCATTCGAGCCGTTGGTTCCGTTATTTCCAGTCGCACCAGTCGCACCGGTTGATCCGTTGGCACCAGCAGCACCATTGGAACCGTTGGCACCAGCAGCACCATTCGAGCCGTTGGTTCCGTTATTTCCAGTCGCACCAGTCGCA
>JBAWWI010000126.1:0-4944 GCA_037146835.1 Actinomycetes bacterium
ATTTGGTTTAGGAAGTTCTGTAGTAGTTGATGACCGCCCTCAGTAAGTATCGACTCGGGGTGAAACTGCACTCCCTCGATTGGCAGATCGCGGTGGCGCAGGCCCATCACGGTTCCGTCTTCAATCTCTGCAGTGATCTCGAGGCACTCCGGTACAGAGTCGCGAGCAACGATAAGAGAGTGATAACGCGTCGCCGTGAGCGGAGTTGCGAGCCCTGCGAATACACCAGAACCGTTGTGAAGAATCTCAGAGGTCTTGCCATGCATCACTTGATCAGCGCGCACAACCTCGCCGCCGAAGAGCCGACCAATACATTGATGACCTAGGCAGACTCCAAGCACCGGAATACCAGAGTTCCCAAATTTGAGGATCGCATCATTTGAGAGACCGGCATCTTGAGGGTGACCAGGCCCGGGCGAGATGAGCACGGCATCGGGCTCTAGGGCCACCATCTCATCAAGGCTCAGCGCATCTTTGCGGTGCACGACCGGCTCCGCTCCAAGCTCGCCGAGGTACTGAACCAGGTTGTAGACGAATGAGTCGTAGTTATCGATTACTAGAACACGCGCTGTCATGCCCTGAACCGTACCCGGCCCATGACCCCCACATCCGCGGGTAACGTATCGCCCGTGCCGAACCCCAAGCCCCGATCCAAGAATGCGCCCTCAAATAACCCTCGGAAGAGCCCTGCAAAATCAGGCTCCAAGACAACACCGAAGGCGAGCGCAAAGAAGGCCAAGCCCTCGAGATATACCCCGCCAACACCTAAGACCAAGAAGGTCAGCCCGATGTGGGTACCAGTCTTGATGTTTGCCCTTCTCGGAACCGGAATTGTTGTCATCGTCGCCAACTACCTAGGCCTGCTCCCAGGCGAGGCTCAGAATCGCTACCTATTAATAGGACTAGTTCAGATCTCAGCCGGCTTCATGGTGGCGACTCAATACCGATAGCCTCAATCCGCTTACCTTCTGGGTTTTTGTAAGATCCACAGAAGTTATCCACAGGTTTGTCCCCCAACTGTGGGAAAACACATGGATGTGATTATGGCTATCAACAGGGCGCCGAGACTCCTAAACCCATGACCTCGCTCGCTCAGCCTCGATCGATGAGCGCTACTCGGCCTCGACCACTAGAAGCATGTCCTCACGGCAGTGCCTCGGAGCCTCCGGATCGAAGCCCTCCGGTGCGGCCGTCATCGTGACCTCTGCCCCACAGATTGAGCAGCGAAATCTCTCAGAGACAACGCGAACTTTCTCGGGGTCGGGGTCCTCAGGCATTGGTCGCAGAAAAGCGCGAACAATCTTGGCAGCAAATAAATAGAGCGCGAAAAATATAACTACCGCGATCAATGCTCGGAGCGGCAACCAAATTGCCCCGATAGTTAGCAACACTGCTGTCTACCTAATTGAGCTTTTGGCTCAACCAAGACGCTCAATGATTGTTGCGTTGGCCATGCCGCCACCCTCACACATTGTCTGGAGGCCATAACGACCACCAGTGCGCTCAAGCTCGTTGAGGAGTGTGGTCATAAGGCGCGCACCGGAGCAGCCGAGTGGGTGGCCAAGGGCGATAGCACCGCCGTTGACGTTTACCTTCGACATGTCAGCGTTGTGCTCTTTCTGCCACGCAAGAACAACTGGTGCGAATGCTTCGTTGATCTCGACGAGGTCCATCTGGTCGATGGTCATGCCGGAGCGCTCGAAGACTTTTGTGGTTGCGGGGATTGGTCCGGTAAGCATCATCACCGGGTCGACACCAGCAAGTGCGAAAGCGTGGAAACGTGCACGTGGTGTAAGCCCAAGAGCCTTGGCCTTCTCCTCGCTCATGATCAACACAGCGGCCGCGCCGTCAGTGATTTGAGAGGAGTTTCCTGCGGTAATTACGCCATCTTCCTTGAATGCAGGCTTGAGCCTCGAGAGGGTCTCAGTTGTTGAATCAGGGCGAATTCCCTCATCCTGAGAGAACCAAGAAGTGCCTTCATCGGTTGTGACTTGAACAGGAACAATCTCTCGCTCGAAACGACCCTCGGCGCGAGCGAGTGCTGCACGCTGGTGTGACTGTGCTGCAAACGCGTCGTTGTCGTCACGTGAGATTCCCCACTTCTCAGAGATGAGCTCTGCAGAGATTCCCTGACCAACGAGGTTTGGGTAACGGCCGTACATCTCAGGTCCGAATGGGAAGGAGTCCTTGATCACCGATGCGCCCATAGGCACACGGCTCATGTTCTCGACTCCAGCGGCAATAACAACGTCATAAGCGCCGGCCATTACACCTTGAGCCGCGAAGTGAGCAGCCTGCTGAGATGAACCGCACTGACGATCAATCGTTGTTCCGACAACGCTCTCTGGGAAGCCAGCGGCAAGTGCGGCGTTACGCCCAACGTTGAGGCCCTGGTCGCCGACCTGCATGACACAGCCCATGATGACATCCTCGATCAGTGCAGGATCGATACCCGTACGCTCAACAAGTGCACGAAGAGTGTGGGCTGCAAGATCAACCGGGTGGTTTCCCTTGAGGCTCCCATTGCGGCGACCTAGCGGGGTACGTACTGCATCAACGATGACGGCGGTCTGCATCTTCTTGGCTCCTAAGGCTCTGTTGTTGTGGTCAGTCTTTAGGCGTGGAATCGTAACCGCCGGACGGGGTATCGCGCCTATGCGCTACGGCCATCTCTATTGGCCGCGCTATTGCCATCTCTATTACCTGCGCTATTGCTCGGGCTGATACAGGGAGTGCAGAGCCCTCGGCCGGTAACCTCGCGCCCTATGCGCAGTATGGATAAGTCTCTAGGTGATGGCGGTATGGCCCTTCTCTCTCAGATAGGCCTCAACTTCGATAGTTACGGCGAAGGCTGGGTTGAGGCGACCTGGAGCCCAACTCCACTTGCCTGCAATCCAATGGGGGGTGTTCATGGTGGCGTTTATGGGGTCGTCCATGACGCGGCGATGAACTTTGCGACCAATAGCGCTCTTGAGAAGGGCGAGCATGGAGCCACGATCTCCATTAGTTACTCGACACTTCGAGGTGCTGCGAGTGGGGATGTATTGAGTGTCCGCGGCGAGGTTGTGCGTGTAACCAAACAGATTGCATACCTAACAACCACTATCTCTAACGCCGCCGGCGATCCTGTATCTACCGCTACGGGTACATTCTTTCTGCGGCGCCGCCCCGCAGCTGAGCCCACAACATGACCGCCCCTTCGACCAACACGGTAATTATTGGCGGCGGGATAATGGGTGCAGGGATTGCATTCGAGGCACTTGCTGCTGGGTTCCCTGTAACCATTGTTGAGACTCTTGAGGCTTACTGCGAGCCAGCGCGTGGACGTGTCGAGCATTACGAGGCGCGTGCGCGCTCGCGCGGTGCTGACCTTGATGGGTATGGAGTGCTTACCGTTACGACTGATATGTCTACCGCATTAAGCGGTGCTGATGTAGTGGTTGAAGCGGTGCCGGAAGACCTAGCGATTAAGCAATCGGTATTCGAACGCATCGGCGCGGAAGTTAACGACAATGCAGTGCTTGCATCGAATACATCGGGGCTACCGATTGGAGTCCTTGGTGCTGCAAGCGGACGACCAGCGCAGACAGTCGGGACGCATTTCTTCAATCCAGTACCCGCAATGCGCCTTGTTGAGGTTGTGCGAGGTGCGGATACCAGCCCAGAGATTCTTCAGAAGGCCCTTGCATTCTGCCAAGCGCTCGGGAAAGAGACTGTTGAGGTTGCAGACCTTCCTGGTTTTGTAACTACTCGTCTCGGCACACTTCTAATGGCCGAAGCAGTGCGCGTGCTCCAAGAGGGTGTTGCAAGCGCCGAGCACATTGATACCGGAATGCGCCTTGGTTACAACCACCCAATGGGGCCACTTGCGCTAGCGGATCGCATCGGCCTCGACACGCTGCTCGCAATTCTCGATGACATGCGCGAGGCATACGGTGACGCGTTTAGGGCTCCGCCCTTGCTCCGACAGATGGTTGCAGCAGGAAATTTAGGAAAAAAATCCGGGCGCGGCTTTTATACCTATTGATACTGCTAGTGATTAAACAGCTTTATCGCTCAGCGTGGCGCGATGCATTCGATAATTCTGAGGGTGAACTCGTGAATGCAGGAAACTAATTGTTGGCCTTGCACGCGAATCGACTCGCGTTGTAGTTCTTTTGTGGTTCTAACTTCAAAACATTCGCTTCGTTGCGTGCATTTTGGTTGAGCCGCCACAAGGTTCACTCTGAGGGAGCAAAAACTGCCTATTTTTATAGGCATTTTCGGGTCCAATTCGGTCATACGGGGCATCCATAACCTCAAGATGTTCATTTAGCGCCTCGCGCGGTCAAAGGTCCCTTGCGCACATTCATGGATGTGTTTACGGTGACTGCAGCATCATCAATTCTGATGAGGGCAGAAGCCATCGAGAGGAAACACCATGAGAGCGTCCCCCCGCATTCTCACCGCACTTGCAGCAGCACTTCTTTTTGCTACAGGTGCAGTTGCAGCAGTCGGAGCACCATCAAATCAACCTGCAAGCGCAACCGCTCTTCCATCGGGAGCAGTCTTCGTCCCTATGGAGCCGGTACGCATTCTTGATACACGCACAGGCTTAGGCGGCACCAGTGGTCCTGTACCAGGCAACGTCGGGTTCGACCTCACGGTTGCAGGTGCAACTGACGGTACGGAGACTGTTCCATCAGATGCAGTAGGCGCAGTAATCAACTTCACATATGTAGATGCACGTGGCCCTGGGTTCATCACGGTCTACCCGACTGGCACAGATCGCCCAACCGCCTCGAACCTAAACAAGGTTGGTAGTGGCCCTGTTCCAAACCTTGTCAGCGTCAAGCTCGGCACAGATGGCGCAGTGACAATTTATAACAACCAGTCATCAACAGAGATTCTTGGAGACCTCGCTGGTTACTACTACCTCGGTAGTGGTGGTAGTGGTTCTACAGG
>JBAWWI010000127.1:0-4923 GCA_037146835.1 Actinomycetes bacterium
ACGTTCATCGCATTGACGTAGCGCCGGAGTCACCTGTGCCATACTCATTCCCTTCGACGACAGGGAGAGATATGTTCATGGCACTGCATGCTCAGAGAGCATCATGGCAACGCTCGGCAAGTCTGGCCATCTTCCTGCTCGCCGCCATTCCACTGTTCCTCGTGCGGATAGATGGCGCAGCCGCTCTGCCCACCTGCGACCCGTCCACACCGGCAACATGCACCCTGCGACAACTCGCAGATCTCGCGGGCATCCGCATTGGTTCAACAGCGGAGCCATACGAGATCGCAGACCCTGCCTACGCAACGGTGCTCGCCCGTGAGTTCAATTCAATAACACCTGAGAACGCACTCAAGTGGTACGCCACCCAACCGAACAATGGCACTTGGGATTTCTCCGGCGCCGACGAGATCGTGCGCTTCGCCGATGATCACGACATGACCATCAGGGGACACAACCTTGTTTGGGCACAGGACGCCTATACGGTGGCTTGGGTAAAGAGCATCACGGATCCCGTCGCGCTGAAGACTGTCGTCGAGAACCACATCACAGCCACGATGAACCACTTTGCGGGCAAGATCCATCGATGGGATGTGGTGAACGAACCCTTGGCCAGTGTGGGCACAGGTCAATCCACCAGCGTCTTCTGGAGCCTCGGCCCTGAGTGGATCGCCGATGCGTTTCGGCTTGCTCACAGTCTCGACCCTGGCGCTGAGCTCTGGCTGAACGAGTACGGAACCGACTGGGTGCCGGGCAAGCATGAGGCCCTAGTGGCGCTTGTCTCTGACCTCGTCAACGCGGGAGTCCCTATCAATGGTGTCGGACTTCAGATGCACCGCCTGCCGGGCGCGGTGCTTGACACGGATAAGTTCGCGTCGCAGATGCGCGACTTCGCTGCGCTCGGCCTCAAGGTCGCAGTCACCGAACTAGACATCCCCGTCGCCCCAACTGATCCCGGCGCCCTCATGTCACAGGCTTCGGAGTACGCACGAGTCGTGAGCGCGTGTCTGATGGTTGATGGTTGCGTCGAAGTAACCCTTTGGGGACTCACAGACGGTTCAACTTGGCTCGATTCCGTCGGGCTCTTCGCCACCCCGACGCGTCCCTTGCTGTTCGACAATGCCTTCGCTCCCAAACCTGCCTACGACGCAGTTCGAGGAGTCTTGGCCGAGGCCGTCTCCCCGACTCCGCCTTCTGTCACCCAGCCCCCACAGATCACAACCGCCTCGAAACCAACACTCCCCGCTACCGGTTCCAGCACTGCGTTACTCGCGGCTGCTGGTCTGCTGCTCCTCGCCGGAGGACTGCTCGTCTCCCGAGCAGCGAGCTTTGGGAATCAAAGACGTATGCAGAACCAGTCCATCGAATAGCACCTGATACCTGACGTTGCCTCTGTACCCGAGCACATGTTCCATCCCGGTGACGGAGCAGGGGCTTACCCCACAGCAGTCGGTGCCCTTTCAATGGGAGCGACTCAGCACTACGGGCGAGCGATCGTGGGGGCGCGCATGAGCAAGACATTGTCCATCTTTAGATCGCTCCCCCAGATCAACGAAGCCGAATGGTCCCATGTCACCATCGTGTAATCGCCGTGGGCTCCGACCTGCTCAGCTGTAAATACGGTGACGTTCGGCCAGGACGCGTCGTTGAAGGACGGTGCCGCCCATTCGGCCGGCGTCGCTATCGACTCGTGCTCGCAATCGGTGATCGGATTCGCGGATGTCACACACGATGGGTTGAGCGGCGCGCGCTGAACTACGAGAGTCCTCCATTTCGCGTTCGTGGCGGCAACGACTCGCCCGGTGGCTTCGTCGCTAATCTGCGCGATTAGTCCTCCGTCGCCAATCTGTTGCTGTGGGGTGCCGATGTACTCGAGGCCCGAGGCGTCTTGGATGTAATCCTTGGCGAGGACCGCAACAGTAAGTGGGTAGGTGGCGGTGAATGTGATGCGCTCCTTGTTGAAAGAGCGCTGCGTTGTAATCGGAACTGAATCTTCACCCACAAGGTTGCCGTTGACGTATAGAGCAAACCAGTTATCGCCCCAGATGTCCGCAACAAATTTTGTCGGCGCGCCCGCGGCGCTGGTTGAGGTAGTCAGAGCGGTATTGCTCGTTGGCTTCGAGGTGTTGTTCGACGACGTCGAGGAACTGCAAGCGGCTAGCGCGAGCATCATAAAAGCCAGGGCGGCAACGTTACGGGAGCGGGTTAATGAGATCATGGGGGGTGACGGTACCTAACTCGGAACCCAGCAGCGCGCTCCGCGTGCAACATCTCAGGCAATTCTTAGGAAACTCTTAGCAAGCAGGAGTTGGCGACCGCTGTGTCTAGTGATTGAACGTCTCTCAGTCGCCTATTTGTGCGAGGCGTTCCTTGACCATCAGTCGCAGTAGGGGCGCATCAATCTTCCAATCAACTGGTATCTGCACCGTCTTCTTGTTTACCTTCAGACCTTTGAGTCGGGCGACGACCGTTTCAGAGATACCGCCCCAAGGGGCAAGAAGAAGGTGATTCTTCGCTCCCATCAGACCGAAGATGTAGTCCTTACCCCTGCGCAGCATCGGTTGGTTCCACGCGATTACCAACTCAAGGTCCGAGTACTTGGAGAGGATTGCAGCGAAGACCGCTCGCGCAGTCTCCTCTCGCTCTCCGCCGAGGCTTACAAAGTATTCCTCCGGTGTCGCAACTCGTCGACTACTCGTAGACCCACGCGCATACATGACTAGAGCATTCGCATGCGTTTGACTGAAACCGAATTTCTCGCGTAGCAGGGAGATCTGCTCGGCGTATTTCGCATCGCCTAAATCGCTGAGAGCCCGTAAATAAAACTTTACGGGCTTCCCGTATTTCTTCTCGATGGCAGGGAAATAAGAGGAGCGATCGCTCGATGCTGCGGGCATGTCACGAGAATACCTTTGTGGGGGAAGCAGCCGAAACCAAAACACTTCGGATCTGGCGCTCTAGGCAAATGGGGAGTCCCAAGAAAGCGGAGAAACTACCGAGCGAGTTGAAGAGCTGCAGTAATGGCAGCCATTAGAAATAGAAAAATCGCCGGCAGCGACTCCTTGATTGGTTCTTTGATTCGGACATGCGCGGCAACTGCGCAGAGGAAATAAAGAGCGAGACCAATTGCAGCTGCGGCACCGAGCGGCTGGACCCAGATGCCGATTATCAAACCCAAGGCCCCAAGAATCTCTAGAGCTGCCAGCAACGGGATTCGATTCTCAGGTACACCTACGCCGGTAAGTGTTGCGATCACCTTTGGTTGGCGGGTGAGTTTCCCGATGCCTGACAGCGTCGCGGCCAGACCAGTAAATGCTCCGAAAATAATTACTGCAGTGTTCATAACTAACTCTCGCTTCTGATGGGTTGGGCCCGAGGCTGGCAGTGATCTTTACAAACGGCGCCTAGCACCGACTCCGAATTAGCGTCCTGGAGGTGCGTGGATAATCGAGACCGAGTGGGTCGTGGTTGATGCATGGCGAAATGCAGCCAACTCGCGATACTCAGGAGAGTTCCACCACGCTAGGCAGGCCTCCTCTGAGTCGAAACCAATTATCACGGTGCGCCCGCCCTCACGTTCTCCTTCGAGAATCATGGGAGCGTCGTCGTAGGTAATGAAGCGGCCACCGTGGGTCTTAAGTATTGGGAAGAATCCACTCTCGTACTTGCGATACCCATCGCGGTCATTGACAGTGAAATGGGCGATGAAGTGAACTGGCGATGCATCGGGCATTCTTGCTCCTACGGTAAAAGTTAAACAGGCCCTAAGTGGCTGTAATACGTGAACCGTACGTGGTCTCTGCTGTAAGTCGCGCCATGGGCGGCAATTGACAGCAAAGTGGCGAAGTACGATCCCTTTATGCCCCCACGACAAACCGGTAGCGAGCAGACTGCTCAGGCTCTCCTCGATGCAATGGTTGGCGAGATTAGGCGAGTGGGGATCAAGAATGCTCGAGTCTCAATTGTCTTGAGCGACGTCAATGTCTCACCTAGCTCGCTCTATCACCATTGGGGGAGCAAGGAGGAGTTAGTAGTAGCAGCGCAATTACAGATTGCGCGCGAGGACCTAAGCAATGAGGACATTGCGATACGCCTTGTGGCGTAGGATCCCATCCTTCTGTTAACGCACCTAAGAATAAGAGATGATCGAGGACTCAATGAGTAAGACTGTGATGATCACCGGAGCAGGTTCCGGCTTTGGAAAGGCAGCGAGCATCGCGCTTGCTGAGCGAGGCCACCACGTGATCGCTACTACCGAGACTGACGACCATGTTGAGGAGCTTCGTGCGGAGGCACCTCAACTGCAGGTAGAGCGAATCGACATCACAAACGCTCAAGACATCGAGAAGGTTGCCTCTTGGGAGATTGACGTACTGATCAATAACGCTGGAGTCGGGCAGACAGGGCCGCTCGCTGATGTTCCGATGGAGAGGGTTCGCCGCACCTTTGAGGTCAATGTCTTTGGCACCCTCGCCGTTACTCAAGCTGTCGTTAAAGGAATGGCGACACGTGGCTCTGGGCGGATCATCATCGTCTCATCGATCGCGGGAGTCGCAGTTGCGCCAACATTTGGCCCCTATGCAATGACGAAGCACGCGCTTCAAGCAATGGGGAAGGCAATGCGCGCCGAGCTCGCGCCGCTCGGCATTGATGTGACCCTTCTCAACCCAGGCCCATACCAGACAGGGTTCAACGACAGAATGGCCGATTCAATGTGGGAGTGGTTCGGCGCAGAGTCTGTCAACGCCCCCGCAACCGATGTATTCAAGATGATCAGCGGATTCGTGACCACAGGGCAGATGGACCCCGCCGAGGTAGTTCAGCGCATGGTCGAGTTAACTGAGGCTGAGACCACTAACGAATCCAACTTTGTGCCCCACGAGCTAGAGGCCCAACTCACAGGGCGCACCTCCTAAGCCTCAA
>JBAWWI010000128.1:0-4863 GCA_037146835.1 Actinomycetes bacterium
ACCGCTCGGGGGGGCAAAGATGCGCAGGAATTTAGTTCTGGCGTTACTTCTTCTCCTTGCTGGCCTCAGCGCCGGTTGCAAATCAGGGGCAGCCACTATTTCAGGGGCTGCCGGAGGATCCACCACAACGTCTCGGGCACTGGTAGCTAAGCCGCTTGCCGCCGAGCGTCGAGCCTTGGTAATAAGGGGCTATGTAATTGCCCCGCATGCGAGTCTCGCCGCGGCTGATCTAAGTGTTGCAAACCTCCGAGATGCGAATCTTGAGGGAGCCGATCTATCAGGCGCAATCCTCAATACTTCCTGCCTGGCTGGCTCAAATTTGAGGTCCGCAATTTTGACGGGAGCGCGCATGTATCGGGTGAGTTTGGTCGGTGCCGATCTGACTAATGCGTCTCTCTCCGGGGCGAATCTTGCTGGCACAGATATGGTCGGGGCGTTGCTTCGTCGGGCAGATTTAAGCGGAGCCGATCTCGATGCCGCGAATCTAATAAACGCAGATCTCCGAGGTGCAGACCTAACCGGCGCGACGCTTATTGGAATTTATTGGGACAGGACAACCAAGTGGCCGAGCGGATTCAAGGCTCCACTGTCAGCGTAAATGAGTGGACCAGTCAGTTTCCGGTTTCTGTGGACTCTGTCTCGTCGATATCGAGAGGAGCCTCTTCGTTCTGGCGAGCAATTATCTCGAGGATCGCCTCTCCGTAGCGCTCGGCTTTAACTGGGCCTACTCCCGAGACTGACAGAAGCTGTGTCAGGTTCGACGGCCTGTGAGTAGCGATTGCGGTGAGGGTCTTGTTATCAAAGACTGTGAATGCGGGAATACTCGCAGCTCTAGATGTAGAGAGTCTCCACGCCTTGAGCTCCTCGAATAGCGGACGGTCTTCAACCGCTAAATCTCCGAGTGCTATCGCAGATAGAGATGCACGAGCTCGAGATGAACCGCGTTGATTTACGCGGCCGCCTGTCTCGCTGAGCTCCTCAAGCGAGATACCCGTAGCAGCAGACTCGATTAGGTCTAGTAGCGCGCTGCGGGTTCTATAGGCGACGCGCTCGCCAAAGTTTCGCTTATCAGCGTGTGTGCAGTGGAGCCATCTGCGTGACCTACTGAGTGCGACGTAGAGCAGCCGGCTCTCCTCCGCGAGAGCAACAGCCTTGCCCTCTGCATGCGATATTGGGACAAAGCCCTTCTCCAGCCCTGTAACCCAGACCGTCTCCCACTCAAGCCCCTTTGCGGCATGGAAGGTAAGAAGGTCGATTGCGTCGCCGCCAGATACCTCGTCGTTGCGCAGTGCTGTAGATAAGTAGCCAAGGAATCCGGCGACGCTCCCGACGCCACCCTCGGCGGCTAGGTACTCATGCCCGAGTGATGCGAGTGCCTCCGCATGCTCGCGTACTTCCTCGGGCGCATCAGCGGCATCGGCTTGGAGGTCTACGAGGTGATCTGCAAATGAGAGCGAAGGCTGCGCCGCCGCACTGCTGCGAATGCCTGCGATTAAATCCTTGACCTCTGCTCGCTCTAGGAACGCGCCTGCACCGCGCACTCGATAAGGGACTTTGGATTTCTTACAGGCCTCTTCGAAGGCGAGCGACTGTGCGTTTGTTCGGTATAGAACAGCCATTGAGTACCACGGTCGCTCGTAGGAGTGCGCAGTAACCGCTGCGGCAATGACAGCGCGTGCCTCAGCGTGCTCGTCTGAGTAATCAGCGATCGTTGGTGCAGGGCCATCTTGCTTCGGGGTCTCTACGGAGAGCCGTGACCGCGATGCAGGCAATACAGATCTGCTCGTTGCAACTACTTGGGGAGTCGATCGATAGTTATATCTAAGGCGAACAGTTGTGGAGCCTGGAAACTCTGTCTCGAAATCCTCTAGGTATCTAGGCTCAGCACCTGCAAATCCGTAGATGGCCTGATCTGGATCGCCTACAACACAGAGGTCGGGCTGGGCCCCGGACTCGCCGCGGCCGGTTGATGCCTGGATCCCAAGCCATGCTCTTAGTAAGCGGAATTGTGATCGGTTGGTGTCTTGGAACTCGTCCACGAATAGATGCCTAAAACGCCACCGCTGAGCAGCAGCAAACTCGCGATCAGTCTCGATAGCGGTGGCACAGGCGAGCAGTAGGTCATCGAAATCAACTAAGAGGCGACGATTCTTCTCTTGCTCGTATCTCTCGTAGAGCCCCGCGATGCGCTCGGCTTGGCTTACAACGCGCCCGCTCGCAGCCACCGCCTCTAGATAACGCGGCGGGGAGACAAGGCGCGCTTTGGCCCACTCGATCTCTGAGGCAACATCAATGACGCGAAGCTGCGAACTGTCGCGCTTGCCGAGCATCGGAGCGAGGATGCGAGCCTTGGAGCCGAGCACTGCTGGCATTGGGGTGCCGCGATCTGAGTGGTAACGGCGCAGCTGGGCAAGGGCCATTGAGTGGAACGTGCCCGCAGCGACGCTCTCCGATACGCCGAGACGGGATATGCGCTCGCGTAACTCGCCTGCGGCTTTCCGAGTGAAGGTAAGTGCGAGGACCCGACCCGGTGAGATCGCTCCTGTTGCGCTCTGCCACGCGATGCGATGGGTAAGGACCCGAGTCTTTCCAGAGCCCGCACCTGCATGGATAGCGAGCGGACGGGCCTCTGATGTAACTGCTTCTCTTTGGGACGGGTCGAGTCCCTCGAGGAGTGAGTCGGCATCGTGGGGGACGGAGGGCATGGGTCGGAGGATACCGGGGTGATGGGACAGGGGTTTGGTCAAGGGTACGTAGGTGCGTAGGATCCTCCACCATGGCACGCAGAGGAGCATGGCAAAATTGGGGGCGCAACCAAACCTGCGACCCCATATCGATTGAATCACCTAGGAGCCTTTTAGAGCTATGTGAGTTAGTTGGCTCCGCTGACCGGGCCGGGCAGCGAGTGCGCATAGCGGCAACCGGGCATTCATTCTCGGATATCGCATGCACCGATTCTCGAATGCTTCGTATAGAGGCGCTGGATCGAGTTATAGATGTAGACCGCGAGGCTATGACGATAACTGTTGAGGCTGGGATCAGATTATTTGTCCTCAACGACGAACTCGCTCGGCGCGGACTTGCGCTATCTAATCTCGGCGACATTGATAAGCAGACTCTTGCCGGTGCGCTCTCCACAGGAACCCACGGCACTAGCCACCGACTTGGCCCCATCGCCGCGGCAGTAATTGCATTAGAACTTGTTACGGCCAATGGCGAACTAGTTACGTGCTCGCCGACTGAGGAGCCGGAGCTTTTTGAGTGTGCTCGAATTGGGCTCGGAGTCTTTGGGATTATTACGAAAGTAACTCTGCAGTGCGAGCCAGCATTCCGACTGCACTCGCTTGAGGAGCCGCACGAATTCGAAGAAGCGCTCGAGTCTTGGAACTCAATTACTGCGAGTAACGACCATGTCGATTCATATTGGTTCCCTCACTCTGAGGTAGTGACGATAAAGGCTGCGAACCGTACGGACCGGCCGATCTGGGTGAAGTCCCGACAGAAGCAATGGCGCGAAGATGTACTGATAGGTAACTACATATTTGGTGGCCTGGCCGCGTACGGTCGCAAGCGTCCCTCCAAGGTTCCATCGATAGCGCGAATGGTCGCTAACAACATGGGGCGCGTCGAGAAGGTAGATGTAAGTCATCGCGTATTCTGCTCGACCCGCCTTATTCGCTTTGTCGAGATGGAGTATGCGCTCCCTATCGAGAAGATGCAGGCAACGCTCCGCCGAATACGCGAGTTGATTGAGTCTGAGAAGCTTCAGGTCGATTTTCCTGTTGAGATTCGTGCGCTCCCGGCAGACGATATTCCCCTCTCAATGGCCAATGGACGTGAGACTGCGTTCCTTGCAGTCCACGTATCGAGTGGTACTCCTTTCGAGAAGTATTTCCGCGGTGTAGAGGCGATTATGGATGAGGTAGAGGGGCGCCCTCATTGGGGAAAGATGCACTTTCAAACTGCAGAGAAACTTGCACCCCGGTATGCCGAATGGGGAAAATTCCAGAAGGTGCGAGCAACCTGGGACCCCGAGGGTCGCTTCGCAAATGCATATACCGATCGAGTACTTGGACCTATTAAATAAGAAACGCATCGCCTAACAACTCTCCGCTCGCTAGGGCGCGAATCAGAAGGAACAGAACGAATGCCTTACCCAGCGCACTTGATTCACGATGACGAGACTGTTGCTCTAGATCTAAATCCACATTGGTGGTATTTCATTGAGCACATCGCAGTGGCTACTGGGCTCGTTGCGCTCTTGGCCTTTTTCTTGTGGCTCAACTCCCATAGCGGAATTCTGCACGCTTTCGCTACCGGAATTAAGTGGGTTCTCCCGATTCTGTTATGTGCTTGGGCAGTATGGATCGCTCTACGTTTTCTAAAGTGGCGAAACACCTTCTTCGTGGTAACAGATAGGCGAGTCATTTTTCGCAGCGGATTTATCTCGAAGAAGGGTGTTGAGATTCCGCTTGACCGTATTACGAACATTGATTTCTCTCAGGGCCCGATCGAGCGAGCGATTGGAGCTGGTGACTTAGACATCCAGTCAGCGGGTCGAGATGGTTCATCCCACTTCGAGAATGTCCGTCACCCTGACTCTGTTCAGCAGGAGATCTACCTTCAGATGGAGAGCAGAGAGCAGAACCGTTCGCGTAGAGACGCCGGAGATATTGCTCGGGCTATCAATGCAGACGCTCCGCAGGGTGCTCCGAGTGCACCACAGCACGCGGCACCTGACGCTGCGGAGCAACTGCGCAAGCTCGCCGATTTACGTGACGATGGCGTGATCACTCCCGAGGAGTTCGAGGCAAAGAAGGCTGAGATACTCGGGCGCATGTAGCTGCCTCCCTGATCGGGGCT
>JBAWWI010000129.1:0-4796 GCA_037146835.1 Actinomycetes bacterium
GTGTTGGTCGACCTTCTGGCTTGGTGATGCCAGCGTCGGTTAGGCAGGTCTTCTGCTCGTCGGTGAGGTTGAGTCGGCCGATGCCGTTGCGCTCGGGGAGTGTGATTCCGCATGTCTGGGCTGCTGCTTTGAATGCGTCGCGCTCTGCTTGTGTTGGTCGACCTTCTGGCTTGGTGATGCCAGCGTCGGTTAGGCAGGTCTTCTGTGTGTCGGTGAGGTTGAGTCGGCCGCCGCGGTGATGGCCAGCGTCAGCGGAGGCCGCTGAAGGAGTTGACGTGCTTGACGATCCGCCGTCGACTGCTCCAGCTACTCCGAATCCAATAATTGTTGCTCCGAGTGTTGCGAAGAGTGCGGCGCTACCGACTCTGCGCAGCCAGGGTGATGGTTGCTTGCTCATTCTGTACCTCTTAGGTTGGGGAGTCAGGTGACTCGGTTACTTATCGGTGTCTCGCGTGCCAGCGGATTTGCCAGCAAGATCATCATCGGGGTCCAAGGTGAGGAATTATTGTGGATGAACCTAAGAGAAGCCTGAGAATCCTCCAATAGGCTTGCTATTTCGAAGGATTTTTAGATTTTTGGCGGCCGAAGTGCCTATCACGGCATTGGCTCAAAATGGAAGGGCGGTCGCGATGAGTAAGGAGAAACATATTCTCGAACAAAATCTCGACCGCGCTCGCCGACTTTTTAAGAGCCAAGTCGGCGCTGGCATAGGAGTAGTTACACGTCGCAGCGCATCTGCTGACATTGTCGCGGGGCTAACTCTCGCGGCGCTCGGAATACCGGAGGTCATGGGATATGCGCAGATTGCAGGGATGCCTGTGCAGGCCGGTATCGCAACACTTCTGTTGCCGGTCATTGTCTTCGCTCTGCTTGGATCGTCACGGCATTTAGTAGTTGGCGCCGACTCCGCAACGGCAGCGATCATGGCCGCAGGGCTTGCTCCGCTCGCTCCCGCAGCATCGGCGCAGTACGTAACGCTCGCCGGAATGCTTGCGATTATTACTGGAGCGTTCTTGATACTTGGTCGTCTTCTGCGAGTCGGGTTCCTTGCCGATTTTCTATCCCGGAGTGTCCTGATTGGATTTCTTACTGGCGTCGGAATTCATATTGCTTGGCAGCAGTTACCGGAGATGCTGGGCGTGAGGTCGGTTCCTGGTGATCTAGGCGGTATCTCGTGGGTGACAGCAGGGCTATCAGGGGTGATCGTTAGTTTTGTAATTATCTCACGCTTAATCTCTAAGCGAATTCCAGCCGCGCTAATAGCCATCGTTGCATCGATTCTGCTTGGAGCTGTAGGCAGCCTGACATCTCACGGGATTCAGTTGCTTGGGAATATCCCAGCAGGGCTGCCGCACATTGGCTTTCCTAATCCGGTCTGGTCGGCAGTGCCACACCTGTGGGGGATTGCGGGGGCCATGTTCTTGGTGATCTTGGCGCAGAGTGCAGGTACCTCTAGCGCTTATGCAAACCGCTATCGCGAGAGTGTTGACGAGAATCGAGATTTGTTCGCGATTGGTCTATCAAACATTGTCGCAGGGCTATCGGGAACCTTTGTTGTAAATGGGAGTCCAACTAAATCAGAGATGGTTGATGAGGCCGGGGGCCGGAGCCAACTCGCGATGCTCACTACTGCAGGGGTAGTAGTAATTGTCTTGCTTGCGCTTACGCGTCCACTCGAGTTCTTGCCGACGGCAGCACTCGCAAGTGTTGTCTTTATGATCGGTATCGGTCTGATTGATACCGCTGGGATACGACGAGTCTTCGATATGCGTCGCAATGAGTTCGTTGTCGTGATGATTACGACCCTAACCGTTGTCTTTGTTGGGGTTGAGCAGGGTGTAATTCTCGCTGTGGTCCTCTCTGTGATTGATCACTTAAGGCGTAGTTATCGCCCTAACGACACGGTCCTCACGCTTGCAAAGGATGGACACTTTCACCCCGTTCCTGTTCGTGACGGAGCCCCAATTATCCACGGTGTGGTCGTCTATCACTTCTCAGCGAGTGTTTACTTTGCAAACTCAGAGCGTTTCCGTGACGAGATGCTTGCATTGAGCGAGTTGGATGGCGCCACGATCAAGGTCATTGTTGTTGATGCATCGGGTATTGCAGATATTGATTACTCAGGTGGCCAAATGTTGCTTGAACTTATTGACCAACTCAAGGAGCGCGGAGTGCGCATTGTTGTCGCAAATCCTTCACAGGATCTTCGAAGGGAGCTTGCGGTGTATGGCGTCTCGGCCCTGCTTGGAGAGCACTCGACTTTCATTACCGTCTCAAGCGCGCTGCAGGCATTCCGGACCATTTAGGAAATGGTTTCTTAAGACTTGGTTCTAATCCTCATAGGGAGTTAGTCGCGACCCTCACCCAAGCAGCGGGTCGCTGAGATACTCGGTCAAGAAAGTTGATCGGCGCACTGCGAGCCTCGCTGCGTAGTTACTTGCCCGCCTCCAGATGAAGAGCGCCAGCGGAGTGGCTATTAGAAGCCCCGCTAGAAATGCAGCATCAAGTGCCTTGCCGCTCTGACCAAAAGCCTTGGCGACCCACCAGATGAGTAGCGAAGGGGCCATCCCGACGAGTCCGAGCGCAGGGACCAATCCATATGGGAGCAGTATCAGGACTCCCCAGCGCAGGATGATCGTGCGCCACTGTGAACGCATCTGCCATCGCGTCTTTAGCGGAAGCTCGTGGTAAGGCCAGAGCACTCCAACGATGCAGGCAATGCCGATTGAACTGAGAGGCACGGTAGATACCCAGACCACAGTAAGCACCATCGTCACCCAGGCTCCGGTAACAAAGCCAACGATGATCGCTGCGGTGACTGTGATTGGAGTACAGATAAGTGCGATTGCAAGATGCTTAGAGCGAAGCAGTCTCGCGATTGCTTCCGTATTGTCTAGCGATGGCAGAACTCGAGAACGATCAGGAGCTAACTGATTGGTTGCTGGTACATCCGCGATCATCCATGAGGCGAGAACAATCGGGAAAAAGTAGGTGCTGTCCCAGGAGAAGAAGAGGTCGTGAAGCCATGTAGGGGCTACGAACCAAAGAAGGGTTACAAGGATTGCGTTTACAGAGATACAGACGAGGACGCTGTACGGAGGCTTACGAACGCGTTGAAGCTCGACTTTTAGAGCACCGCTTAGCGAAGAGGGGATAAAGGTTTCAGATTGAGCCTGCTCCGACGGGTTGTCCTCTGCCTTCGTCACAAATCTCTCCTCGTGGGGGTCGCCACTGTTGAAGTCAACTGTGGGCACAGATCGATCTAAGTGGCTTAGAGAGAACCTTTGGAGGGATCAGTCCAGGCGTCAAATAACTCTCCACGAGTAATTGGAGAGACATCCATTTTCTTTATGAGAATTCGATCAGTAACAATTCCACATACCACGACAAGCGTTACGAGTACCAAGAAGAGAGTAGGGCCATCAAAAGGGGTGTACAGCGAAATGCCTGCGACGATCAGGACTGCAGAAGAGGTCCCGAGGCGAACATAGGGAGTGGCTCTTACCGGAGAAGGAGTGGCCATCTCTGTAATCGCTAAGCAGAAGAGCATGAACATCAGCGGGAATGCAATGAGCAGAGTCGCCACCTTGGTGATTGCAACCTCTTGATCAAGAATGGTTATCTCCGAGAGCCCGACTGCGAGTCCTAAAGCGCTCGCCCCGATCCCAATATGGGCAATGAGCCAAATCCTCATCCGAGAGATTGTGTTTGGGACGATCCCAGCGATAGTCGGCTCAAAGTAGAGAGCCCAGAGACTGAATACGATGATGAAGGTACATGTGAGTAGGAGGTAGTCGGGGCGACCACCACCTCGTCCGATTGAGAGGACAACCTTCAAGAATGACTCGCCTAGGAGAATCAGGATCAACTGCCCCATGCGCTCGCTCAAGTGCGCTTCGTTGATCACATGGCGCTTGACTCGATCTCCAACGTAAGGCCCAAGCGATGATATTGCAACGATTGCTATAGCAAGCAGAAGACAGAGCGGTGCGTACCTCTTCTCAATATTCTTTGGAAGAAGTGCACCCACTAGGCAGATGATTGCTGCGAGCCCAAATGAACGTTCAAGGATTCGTCGTGAGCGTCGCTCAACGTCCTCAAGGATATGGTTGCCAACTGCATATAAGGCCGAGACTGTGCTGAAGACAACAGCGACCGCGACTAACCCGTGCCAATCGTCGATGCCTCCATGCCGATTCGCTGCAAGGCAGGCGATCAGAATCCCCATCATTTGAATCACGATGATTGGGTAGGTGGTACTAGTGGGGTGCGAGCGAAAATTTGAGTGAAGTGTGGTCAAGACCCATACTCCAAAGAGCAGTGTGAA
Organism: Actinomycetes bacterium; assembly: GCA_037146835.1. Lineage (GTDB taxonomy): Bacteria > Actinomycetota > Acidimicrobiia > IMCC26256 > IMCC26256 > IMCC26256. The sequence goes on from JBAWWI010000129.1 coordinate 4,328, forward strand.
GCAGAGCGCAATCCATCCCGCCATGCGCCAGGTTGGGTGCTTAGCTAATTGCACACCAAGCTCAAGAGTGGCGGCGACGATGATCAGGTCGTAGAAAAGCTCAAACCATCCAACTGTTGGGTCGTGGTTGTAAGGGGTACGCCTAGTTGGTCGGTCGCTGCTGTTCACGGCTCGTCAGGCTAGTGGAGCACGTGAAGAGAATCGAAGACTCTGGAGCCGAGAGGCGACGGGTTAGCTATGCCTGCTCGTCACGGAGGCGCCTGAGTTCAGGCAAAGCCTCAGAGTCCTTGCGCCGATTCGCGAACTCCTTTGACACGATGATGTCTTCAAGCGAAGCGACCGATATCGCGCGTTCGAAAGCAATGATCGTTTCTGCGTGTAAGCGGAGACGGTCAAAAGTTACGGGAAGACCATCGTGGTCTGGGATGCCGACCAGCACATCAATCGGCCCGATATCCGTTCTCCAGTT
>JBAWWI010000130.1:0-4788 GCA_037146835.1 Actinomycetes bacterium
CGATCGATTGTAGGCAGAGTTGACGCCATAACTGCTGCTCTAAGCGCTACGGGGATGTCCGTGGCAAACTAAGCCGAGTGAAGAACGTTTTCTATGTAGCCGGGGCGGTATTAGAGCGTGATGCCGGCCTCCTGCTGGTGCGCAACCTGCGCCGCAATGGATCCCACGATTGGAGCACTCCCGGAGGGGTTATCGACCCAACTGATGCGAGCGTTCTGCACGGATTGTCGCGCGAGGTTGAGGAGGAGACTGGCCTGCGAGTTCTCTCATGGTCGGGGCTTCTCTACGAGGTGGTTGCAACTTCGTTAGATCTTGGCTGGGAGATGCGCTGCGAGGTGCATCTAGCGGCAGAGGTTGATGGCGACATCACAATCAATGACCCCGATGGGATTGTTGACCATGCTGCATTCGTCTCTGTAGAGGCATTAGACGAGCACCTAGAACTCTGTTTCCCTTGGGTTCGTGAGCCTCTTACTGAATGGTTGTCGCAGCGCTGGCCACTTGGCGAAGTGCGTAGTTTTCGATACGAAGTCACGGGGTCGTCTCTCTCGTCTCTGGTAGCCAAGCGAATCGTCTAACTTCGTGGGCATTGCTAAATGAGGGATCAACCAACATTTCTGCATCTTGATCTAGATGCATTCTTCGCATCAGTAGAACAACGCGATGATCCAAAACTGCGCGGGCGCCCTGTAATCGTCGGCGGAACCGCAGGTCGGGGAGTAGTAGCGGCCGCATCCTACGAAGCGAGGGAGTTCGGAGTTAGAAGCGCAATGCCGACTATCCAAGCAGAGCGGCTCTGCCCAAATGGCGTCTTCTTGCCACCGCGCTTTGACGCCTATCAGAAGGCAAGTCGCGCAGTGATGAAGATTATGTCGAGCGTCACTTCGCTAGTAGAGCCACTCTCCTTAGATGAAGCATTCTTAGATGTCGCAGGGGCGATGCGCAGATTCAGCGATCCTCATGCAATTGCGGAGTTCATGCGATCGAGTATTAAGAGCGAGGTGGGTCTCACTGCATCAGTGGGTGGCGCTACTACAAAGATGCTTGCAAAGATTGCTAGCGACCTTGCGAAACCTGATGGTGTTCTAATCGTTAAACCTGGCGACGAGTTGGGGGTGCTTCATCCTCTGCCGGTAGGTCGTTTGTGGGGGGTTGGTCCTGCGACGCGCGAGAGGCTTGACCGCTTTGGAGTAAAGACAATTGGGGATCTCTCTAGGATTCCCGAGGCAACACTTGTTGGAGCGCTAGGTGCCGCAAATGGAAAACACCTTCATGCTCTCTCTTGGAATAGAGATGAACGAGGTGTACAGCCAGACCAACAGACGAAGTCTGTGAGCCATGAAGAGACCTTCTCGGAAGACAAGACCGATCGCATCGAACTTCAGCGAGAGCTTGTAAGAATGACTGAGCGCGTAGGTGCTCGCCTGCGGAGCGCTGGCCTAGCGGGGCGAACGATTCAGGTGAAGCTTAAGTACCACGACTTCAGGCAGGTGACACGCTCTGCAACACTCGATCACCTCACAGACTTAGCCGGCGAGATTGGGCCTGTAGCGCGAGACCTTCTCGAGGACCTCGAGATAGCAGGGGGAGTGCGCCTGCTCGGAGTCTCAGTTACGGGGCTCTCATCCGAGGGTGAGCGCGAGGAGCAGCTGAGCTTCGAGTCTGGGGCGGATCTAGAAAATCGCGAGACACGAAGGGCGCTAGAGCTAGCTGTGGATGCGGTGCGCGAAAGATTCGGAGACGACTCTGTCGGGCCCGGTTCCGAGATCGACAATGGGAGAGTCAGGGCAGACAGAAAGGGTTCGCTGTACGGGCCACTAGCGGATGCGGACCAGCCCCGCCCTCGAGATGGTCGCAGAGGGCGAGAGAGAGACCCTGGTTAGATGCTGGCTCGCAAGCGCTAGGAGAATTGCCGTTCGCTAAGTTAAGATAATGCTGGCTCACAAAGTGTGCCGATAATGATGTCGATCGGGCACTTAGTGTCCGCTAACTCCAGGGTCGAAAATGCCAATGCCGCTTTCCGATGATGAGCAGAGAATCCTCAGAGAGATTGAGGCAAATCTCACAGCAACTGATCCGCAACTAGTTCAGCAGGTTTCTGAGACAACGCTCTACCGACATGCAACGAGGAACATCCGTTGGGCGGCGCTTGGTTTCATTGCAGGGCTGGTTCTCCTCGTGCTGACCTTTACTCAGGTTCTACTGCTCGGTGTAGTTGGATTCTTAGGAATGCTTGTATCTCTTCTCGTGATTGAGAGAAATGCTCGAGCGATGGGTAAGGCAGGCATCGCAAACCTTGGCGACACGATGAAGAACGGCCCGCTATCAGGGGTGGCTGATCGCTTTCGTATACGCCCCACAAGTGACGAATCGTCCTAAAAGCAGTGCCGAAATCGACAACCGGCGACAAATCGATTAGTTCTTCAATAGGCCCTGTATTTATAGCGGTTCTGCGCCATCCTTCTCTTTGGCCGACCGCTATTGGTGCAGCGTTTCGCCTCTCGCCTAAGGGCTGGTGGATGCATGCGCCCTTCTTGCCAATTCCAGACCGCGCGTATTTGGAGTTTCGTATAGAGACTCAGTACGGGAGTCATGCCGAGCCAGTAGCGAGTGATGTTGTCTCGTACTTACGCTGGTGCCGTGACGAAGCACGTCGCTCCGCTCACTCTATTTAGAGGCAAACTCTCCAGGTGGTGGTTGCGCTGTAGGTGATGCCGCGGAGCTCAAATCTCGATATCAACAACTAGAGAGATCGCTGTCTAGATCGCTAGATAACTGGTGGAGCCTCGATATGTATGGGCTCGTGGAGCCATCCCTCGAGCGGTGGCAAGACCCAAGCAAGTACAGGCCCTGTAGCGAGTACGAGGATTACTGTCCCGACCCCTACCTGTCCGCCGAGCGCAAAACCCGCAGTGAAGAGAACCGCCTCGATTCCCCATCGGGCATGGCGAAGGTGCACGCCGCGTGCAACTATCGCCAACATCAGCTCCTCTGCTGGGCCGGCCCCAAGGCGTGCGAGTAGTAGCAGGGTGATCGCTCCCCAGAGAGCTATTAACGCCACCCCCAAGATGAGCGACCTTGAGAGCAGCGATACCGGCTCATCAAAGGTATTGAGAATGAGATTGATCATTGCCCCGAAGCCAGCTACCGCGGCAACCGAGAAGGGGCGTGGGCGTCGGCCAAGTGCCCAGGCACCGAGGATTGATGCTGCTCCAACAATCCACGACGTGGTTCCAACATCGAGCCCGCTCTGCTTAGCGATCCCAGAGTTGAGGACGTCATAAGGGGCCACCCCGAGGCGAACCAGGAGGAGAGCGCCTACAGATGCGCCTCCAATGGCGACCCCGCAGACGAAGAGCAGGATCCGAAGCCATAAGCGCATTCCCTGACCCTACAGGCAGCGATACAGGTACCTACGGGAGGGGTCTCTCAAAATAAGTGGTGGTAGAAAGTGGGGGATAGTGGGTTGACATGGTGGCAAGTGGGGCGTAAGGTGGCGCTCGTGGGGTTAGAGGTGCCGGAATCCCGGTGCCGATTGCGAGGGCCGCTGTTACAGGCGGGCCTATAAAACAAGGCGAAATAAAATGTCGAGGGGCTTTGAGGGGAGTTATCAGCACTCCCTAGACACGAAGGGCAGGGTGGTTATGCCCCTTGAATTTCGTGCTGGGCTCGCTGACGGCTGCCACGTCGCACCAGGCCTTGATCGCTGCATCGCCGTCTACCCCGATGACACTTTTGAAGAGGTTCGCGGCCGTGTTACTGAGGCAGCGCGCCGAGGTACCCGCCAGCGCAACGCAGCCAGAGCCTTTATCGGCAACTCGCGTCGCTGCAAGATCGATCTCCAGGGGCGCGTCGCTGTCCCTGCAACCCTGCGCGAACTCGCAGGCCTAGACCGCGAAGTAATCGTCGTCGGGATTGATGAGCGCATCGAGATTTGGGACGCAATTCGTTGGCGAGAGCTCGAGACAATCGGCCTCGAGGATCTTGCAACATCTCCGGACCTAGCGGATCTCGGAATCATCTAAGTAGCCCAGCCGGAGCCACCGGTTGAGCAGAGACCAGAGACCAGAGCTCAGAAGTAAAAGCAAGACCGCAAGACCGCAAGACAGCAAGACCGCAACACAGCAACACAGCAATAAGCAAGAAAATTAGTGAATGAATAGCAATTTTTGACAGGTGGGACCGAACTCCGGCCCATCAACAGTCCTTCGGGTGGCACGGGAGAAAGCCCCACTCCGCCCGCTTTCGCCCTTGTGTGCTTGGAGAGACAACCAATGCGCACGACTAAGTCGTCCGAGGGACTGTTGATGGACCAGGGAACGAATCCAAGAACAACGACGGGAGCAAGAAGTTGGTAAGCGAGGAGTTCGAGCACCGCCCGGTAATGGCACGGGAGGTCATCGATCACCTTGTTGAGGTTCCAGAGGGCACGGTCGTGGATTGCACGATCGGTGGCGCTGGGCACTCACGCCTACTTCTTGCAGCACGCCCCGACCTTCGGGTGCTCGGTATCGACCGAGACCTGATCGCCGTGGCAGCAGCTCGGGCAGCGCTCGCTGAGTTTGGTGAGCGTGCCTCAGTGGTCCATGCGGGGTTCGCGGATCTTGCCGAGACCGTTCGACGAGAGACTGAGGGGGACATAGTGGGAATTCTCTTTGACCTAGGGGTAAGTAGCCCGCAACTCGATAAGCGAGAGCGCGGCTTCTCATACTGGGACCAGGCACCACTTGATATGCGTATGGACTCCTCGCAGGGGATCACCGCTGCAGATGTCCTAAATACCTATGA
>JBAWWI010000131.1:0-4717 GCA_037146835.1 Actinomycetes bacterium
GAAGAAACCCCCCGCTAGCGAGTGATCTAACGCGCAATACCGGAGCCGACGACGCGATCGCCGACATAGAGCGCTACTACCTGGCCAGGAGCAACCCGCGGGCGCTCCTCCTCGAGGTGCAGCGTGTCTCCAATGAGATAACCCTTCACCGGCACGCCATGCGCGCTTGTCTGGATGAGCAGAGGGGTCTCGCCTGGCTCGGCGCTAATAGGCGCAGATCCGTGGACTCCATGCAGGTTATCTAGCGCAATCGTGTCGCGGTGTAGCTCCTCTTTGCGCCCTAGAACAACTGTTGAGGTAGCCGCATCGATATCGACAACATAGCGACGCTCCCCTGCTGCAACTCCTACGCCACGGCGTTGTCCGATGGTGAAGCCTGAGACACCGTCGTGTCTCCCTACCTCGACGCCCCCTGAATCGACGACAGCTCCAGGCGATGCATCTACACGTGCAGCGAGAAAATCTTCACGCCCGCCACGCTTTATAAAACACACATCCATGCTCTCAGCCTTGGACGCAGTTCGCATTCCGAGTCTCGCAGCATGCTCACGAACCTCTGCCTTAGTGAGATCGCCTACGGGTAGCAGCGTGTCTGAGATCGCATCCCCAGCGAGCACCGAGAGCACATACGACTGATCCTTAGCGGCATCCTCGCCGCGTGCAACCCATGCATCTCCGTTTGAGTCACGCTCAATACGAGCATGATGCCCTGTGGCGAGAGCATCGAAACCCATAGAGCGGCTTCGCTCAAGAAGGAGACCCCACTTCATCGTGCGATTACATTCGACACACGGATTTGGAGTATTCCCCGCGGCATATGCGCCTACATAGGGATCTACAACTGCTTCATCAAATGCCTCAGTGAAGTTGAATACGTAGTGAGGTATACCTAGTTGAGCAGCAACGCGTCGCGCGTCCTCTACATCGGCCACCGAGCAGCATCCAGAGTCTGAGTCTCCGCCCCAGAGTTTTAGAGTTACACCGGTTACCTCGTGCCCTGCCTCTAACAACAAAGCAGCCGCTACCGAGGAATCAACTCCTCCACTCATTGCAACCAAAACGTTCATTGCGTCACCGCTGCGGCGGGCTTCTCAACCCGAAGAGCACGAAGTCTCTTAACTGCCTCAGGCAATACTTTGATCATGTGATCAACGTCATCCGCGGTTGTAGACCAACCAAGGCTGCACCGAAGCGCTCCGCCTATAAATTTAGGGTCTACGCCCAACGCTGTGAGCACGTGTGAAGGTTCGGTTGCACCCGATGCACACGACGATCCAGCAGCAGCATCCACTCCAGCGCGGTCGAGAAGCACGAGAAGTGACTCTGACTCAATACCTGCCAGAGCGAAGGGTGCGAATCCATCAACACGCGCATTAGCCGCTCCGACGAGAACAACCTCGGGCACGCTCGCTAATACTCCTGAGACCAGACGGTCGCGCAGTGCTCTCACACGCATCGCCGTCTCATCTCGTCGGGCAACCGTTATCTCGAGAGCAAGCGCTAATGCAACCGCTGCGGCAACATCAGGGGTACCCGCACGCAGGCCGCGCTCCTGCCCGCCACCCTCAATCTCTGCAACAAGCTTTACTCCATCGCGAACAACCAACACTCCAATGCCTCGCGGCCCACCGACTTTGTGACCGGTAACGGTTACGAGATCGCAGAGCATGAACTCCTTAGGGTCAATCCACATCGGAGCCTGCACCGCATCGGTGTGTAGAACTGCTCTCGGCGAACGCTCTCGAACAAGGCTTAAGACTTCACTCAAGGGCTGGCGAGTTCCGATCTCGTTATTGACTGCCATAACGGAGACAAATGCAGTCTGCTCATCGAGGAGCGCGCTCAAGCGGTCAAGATCGATAATGCCTTCCGAGGTAACAGGAGCAAACGCTACGCGAGCCCCTTCGGATGCGAGACGCGCAGCGGGTGCGATCATTGCCCTGTGCTCTATCTCTGAGACAACTACGCCAGAGAGGTCCACGCGTGCGAGCGCATCACCGAGAGCGCCGCGCATAACTCCCTTGACCGCCAGGTTGTCCGACTCCGTACCTCCACCGGTAAATACAACCTCGTGGGGTAGGCAGCCAAGGAGAGTTGCGATTCGCTCGCGTGCCTCCTCGAGGGCCGTCTTCGCAGCCCGCGCTGACGAATGCATACCTGTGGGGTTTGCGTGGAGCTCGAGTAAGGCCTCCTGCATAACCGAGACAACCTCTGGATAGAGCGGTGCACTCGCCGCATGATCTAGGTATGCGCGCTCTGAGTAGGTGCGTGATGGGGCGGGGGTCTCCACCGCTCGGATCTTACCGGTAGCAACCTAAAAGCCCTCTCTGGGCCCTACGGCTCTAGCGAATTCGCCGAGGTTCCTGAATACTCCAGAGCAAAGAACGAGAGGGTTAAGAGCGCGGAAGAAGAGGAGGAGAGCGCTACGGAGCACCAGCAATTTAGAGATAAATGGAACCTTAAGTGCCCCATATTCGTTACCGATAGAGAACTTCAAGAAGCAAGAAATCAAGACCAGCAGTACAGAAATACCGCAATAAGGGCTAGCAATGGGCAGAAATGGCTATTAATCGCTAGTAAACGCACTGAAAATGACCGAGGGCGGAACTGAGGTCGAATACGAGGCCGGTCAAATGAACCGGCAGCGACGATCGGAGTGGGCATGGTTGTCACACCGTCATTGTTTAATGAAGAGATGAGTTCACAACTTCGTCTCCTCCCAGGCGGCCAGAGAAGCCGTCACTTAGATGCCAAGACCCGGCAGATAGGGCGCAAGGGTGTCGCAGAGGCACGCGCAACCCTCGCACGCATTCAGCAGGCACCGAGCACCAAGCAACGCCTCCCCCACACCGGGTGAGCATTCTTGGCAGATACCGTCGGGCAGCGGTCATGGGTCGAGGCCAATCGCTGTTAGGGCGCGCCGCACAGCCTTCCGAGAGCCCACCCGTTAGCCTCAACCCCATGCCACTTCTCGCTGTGATCGACTGTGAAACCACAGGGCTCGCATCGCGAGATCGCATAATTGAGATTGCAGTAGTTGTACTCGACCCCAGTACCCCAGGGCTAGATGTCGTAGACGAATACGACACGCTTATCAACCCTGAGCGCGATGTCGGCCCGGTTCATGTTCATGGCATTACTGCTTCAATGGTCGAGGCAGCACCAACGTTCGCCGAGATCGCCGGAGATCTAGCGGCTCGCCTGCACGGTCACGTCCTTGTCGCACACAATCTTCCGTTCGACCTACGAATGATCGCTAGCGAGATTGATCGCTTGGATGCAGAGTTCAATCCGGGTGAGGGGATCTGCACCTACAGACTCTCCGGCACCAGCCTCTCGAAGGCGGTTAAGCAGCACAGCATCACTCTCGACGATCACCACCGCGCCATTGCAGATGCTCGCGCCTCGGCAGAGATCCTAAAGAAGCTCTACAGAGATGCCCCTACCAATGTCACCGCAGCGAGTCTCGATGGCGACCTACACAGGTCTTTCCGCACACTGCGCAGAGATGCGTTCTCAATAGACGGAGCGGCAGTACTCGCACGTGTCTGCGCCGAGGCTGAGGCCCGCGCTGGTTCATTCGATCGCTCTTATCTCGAGACTCTCGATTGGATGCTCGATGATTTTCATCTCGATAGCGATGAGCGAGGAGCCCTGCAGGTTCTTGCAACACACGCGCAGGCCGGCGCCGGTGAAGTCTCCGACCTACACGACCGCTACTTCGATGCCTTTGTTGCAGCCAGCAAGCGCGACGGAATCATCTCCGAGCTTGAGCACGCAGCACTTGAGCGCTTAGCAACGCTCCTTGAGGTCCCGATGCATCGCGTGCCTCCGGCTGATGAGCTACCTGGGATTACAGCAATTACTCCCGGAATGCGCGTCTGCTTCACCGGCACAGTCGTTGACGACCGCGGCAATGAATGGGCAAGATCCAGGCTCGAGGCAACCGCTGTTGCGGCCAAGTTGATACCAGTTGAGAGCGTTACGCGCTCTGCCTGCGATCTAGTGGTAGCTGCTGACCCGTCATCATCATCTGGCAAGGCACGCAAAGCGCGTGACTACGCAATACCAGTTATTTCGGTGGATGATTTTGTTGCGCTAACAAAGAGCATGGCCTAACTCAGTAAGCACTATTACTAAGAGAACGCTCTACCAAGCCGCGCGAACCAACTAGGAATGCAGATCAGCGCGCAGGGGTATAGACGCCGAACTCTCCACGCAGCACATCGCTTACCTCGCCGAGAGTCGCGTAAGCCCTAAGTGCATCCTTCATGGGGTAGAGAAGGTTCTGCGTGCCTCGAGCCGCAATGGCTAACTCCGCGAGAGCAGCGTCAACTGCACCCTGATCCCGTCGCGCACGAAGTGCTCGCACACGATCAGCCTGCTGAGTCTCGAGCTGCGGATCAATTGGGAAAACAACAGGCTCAGCATGTGAGTCCTCCGCGAAGTGATTGACACCGATAATAAATTTGTCCTTCGCATCGACAGATTTAGTCCACTCAAATGCAGCCTGCTCAATCTCGTCCTGCATAAAGCCGGATTCGATTGCAGCTACTGCCCCACCCATCTCATCAATACGCTTGATGTACTCCCATGCTCCAGCCTCAACCTCATCGGTTAATGCCTCTACGAAGTAAGAACCAGCGAGCGGGTCAACGGTCTCGGTCACACCGGTCTCATAGGCAATTATCTGCTGAGTTCGCAGTGCCACCTTGGC
>JBAWWI010000132.1:0-4606 GCA_037146835.1 Actinomycetes bacterium
GGTGTCTTAATCCCATAATCGGCGAGGACAATCGGTGCCGATCCGACTACGTCGATTGTTGCCCCGTTCCAACGAGCCTCGACTGGAATAGCGAGGCTCCGTGCCTGACCATGGAGCGTGAGCATTCCCTGGAGCGTCAATGTGATCTTGCTACCGCTAACTGGTTTGGTCTCGAGTTGTATCGGGTCGCTAACTACAAACTTTGCGGTTGGGAATGTCGAAGTCTCTAACGCGTTCGATGCCAAATAGGAGTCGCGCGGCACTCGGTCACTCTTAATGGTCGTCGTATTCGCCTCGATCTCGAGCTTCGATACCTCAAGACCCGAGACGGTAAATCCTCCGCTCACATCAGAGGTGCGCCCGACTGCGTCTTTGTCAATAATCTCGCCGACAAATCTCTCTGGAACGCGATACCCGACGAAGGAACCGTTAGAGATTTGCCACACTCCATCGGCAGTACCTGAACCTGTCGCCCCTGAAGCTCTCTCGGGAAGCGACGGTGCACTCGGCTCGTCTCCACTAAACAAATACCAACTAACGCCACCGATCAATGCAATTGCTAAGACCGCTATGCCGATTAATAGGTTTCGTTTCTTCATTGCGCTACGACTCTAAAGGCCCCGCGCATTGACGGATGCACACGACAGAAATAGGTGTAGGTGCCAGTGGCGAGATCACTTGGGGTGCTCCAAGTAAGGCGGCCGGCAGTCGGCGGGCCTGCTTTACCAAGCTCCCCGGAGTCGAATTGAATATCAGCGTTTGCTCGTGGGTATGCAATTCCAGTGGAGCGATTACACGGGGCTTTGCAGGCAGTGATCGTGTGCCAAATCCCATTAGCTAGCGGAGCATCGATTGAGTTATCGAATGTGATGCTCTGCCCCTGCTTCACAGTAGGAATTGAATCTGCAACTGTCAGGTCACCACGCGAATAAACAAAGTTCTCTATCGGAATATTTGTTACCTGCTCAACTTGGTTAGGGAGCTTTAGAGCATTAACAAAGTCTTTTGGAGCTGGCTGGCCTCCGTGGTGGTTGTTCTCTGCAAGGTGGCCATGGGTGAGCACTGCTTTTGTGCGCACGACATTTGTAAACGGATCCGTGACGCGTCCCTTTACGTCTGCTGCATCGGCGGCCCATATGACCATGATCCCCATGGACTCATACCAAGATGCCTCAGCAGTGTCATAGGAAACCGTGGTCTGAAGGACATCTCCCTTCTTGAGATCAACTCGATAATTCTGAGGAGTCACCGTCATTGCAACATCCCAAGAGACTGCTCCGGCTGGCTCGTAGTACACCGCGTTGCTCCTAAAGAGATGGGCGGTGTCTGGCGAACCAGGCTTAGCTCCACCCTTTGGAACTGTCGCACCATCGCGTTTGAGCCATAGATCGTTATAGAGACCACCTGGATGCAAGTGCCCACCCGCGGCGACCAAGACCATGTCGCGATCTACTGTCCACTCGTTCAGTGCCTTACCTGGGTATGGATTTACTGCTTGATCCGGGTAGGTAAATACTCCATCCGTGCCTGCTCCCTTATGCGCATCGAAGACGGGGTACACCCCGCCGTTCTGAATATCCATCCAGATTGGGCGAGCTGGAATTATCGACCTTCCAGCCTTCGACGATGCAGGGATGAAGTCAACGTCGTATGTAACCCAGACAACATCTTTCTTCGCCAGCAAGTTATGGAGCATGTAGTTAAAGATCCATCGATCAGTCGTCTTATACGGATAACCAAATCCATCGGGGAGGATTGTCGCCGTCTTCTCCTCGCCTGCAGCAAAGAAGCGCTCTGGAGTCGCTGCCGTAGCATCCTTATTGCTGAAATTGAGCCAGACACCGTGGTGCAGGTGGATCACATCAACCGCGGGGATGGTTCCATCTGCCCTACGGAGGTTTGGTCGAATAGCGGTTACGAATCCGTCAACCTTTGGCTGCGGGATCCCTCGCGTGAAGTCAATGCTATTTTGGCCGGGCAAGATTTCAAATGGACCGACCTTGAAGTGCAGGCGCTTAGCGCCAGGAGCCGGGGCATTAGAGGTGATCTTTGGGGCCGCTGCTTGCTTTGCTGCGGCAGGGCCGCTGAGCGCAACAAGGCTTGAAGCTGCGAGCACGGAAATGACTGTCACGTTAAGGAACTTGGAGGCTTTTCTCATTGCGAGAACCCTATCCGTAGAGTTCTGAGCACAACAATCGCAACAGCCAAAATTGGTTCATTATTAGGAAAGTTTAAGGAATCAGTCGCCTGCTGGAAGGCTGCGCGTCAGGACTCGTAAAGATTTCGAGCGAGAAACTGTTACCCCCGGAGGAAAAGCAGTCAGGTCTGACACAATAGGCAGATGGAACCACAGGCTGAATACGTATTACGCACCGTCGAGGAGCGAGGGGTTCGATTTGTTCGCCTCTGGTTTACCGACGTTCTCGGGTCGCTCAAGTCTTTCGCCATCACGCCGGCGGAGTTAGAGACAGCACTTGAAGAGGGCATGACATTCGATGGCTCAGCAATTGAGGGCTACAGCAGGATTCAAGAATCTGATGTGCTCGCAGTCCCTGACGCAAACACATTCGAGATTGTCCCGTGGCGCGGCTCCGACGCTCCAACAGCGCGCATGTTCTGCGACATCCAGCATTTCAATGGAGACCCATTCCCTGGAGATCCACGCCACGTACTTCGTCGAAACCTAGTTGCAGCTCGCGAGAAGGGGTACACATTCTTTGTCGGCCCCGAGATGGAGTTCTATTACTTTCACTCCTCGGATTTTCCAGACCCAGTTGATAACGCAGGATTCTTTGACCTGACACATACCGACATGGTGAGCGAACTGCGGCGCCACACAATCACGATGCTCGAGCACATGGGTATTCCGGTTGAGTACTCATTCCACGAGAACGGCCCTGGGCAGCACGAGATTGATCTGCGCTACAAAGATGCCCTCTCAATGGCTGACGACATCATGACGTTTAGATTGATCGTCAAGCAGGTCGCCAGTGACGGTGGTGTCTATGCAACATTTATGCCTAAGCCGATTCAGGGAGCATTTGGATCTGGGATGCATTGCCACCTATCTCTCGAGAAAGATGGGGTAAACGCGTTCGCTGATCCAAGCGACGAATTTGGGCTCTCGCAGACCGGAAAGCATTTCATTGCCGGCCTCCTTCGACACGCTCGCGAGATCACCGCAGTGACGAATCAGACGGTCAACTCGTACAAGAGATTGATTCTTGGTTACGAGGCTCCGACCTACGTATCGTGGGCGCGCAACAATGAGTCAGCATTGGTGAGAGTTCCCCCTGCCAAGCGCGGCAGAGAAGACTCCACTCGAATTGAGTTCCGGTCCCCTGATCCTGCATGCAACCCGTACCTCGCGTTCTCCGTGATGCTCGCTGCTGGGATGAAGGGCATCGAAGAATGCTACGAACTCCCTGCTGAGGCCACTAGCAACATCTGGGAGATGAGTGATGATGATCGAGTGGCAGCCGGCATCGGATCGCTTCCGCAGTCACTCGACGAGGCGGTCACGATTATGGAGGGCTCTGAACTCGTTAAGGAGGCGCTCGGTGAGCACGTGTTCGAGTACTTCATACGCAACAAGCGCGACGAGTGGAACGCTTATCGCCAGCAAGTGACCCAGTTCGAACTCGACCGTTACCTATCCTCAATCTAAGTAATTGTGATGGAACCAATTCTCGTCTTTCCAGACCCGGCCCCAGCACAGTTAGCGCAGACTCTTGATCTCGCGGGCTATGCGTGGAAAGCCGTCTCGAATGCGGCCGTAGCAACACAGCTAGAACCTAAAACCGGCTGGGCTGGCGCCATCATTGTTGCTGACGAAGACCCCGAGGCCGCGTTCTCGCTCTGCCGCAGTCTTCGAAAACGAGACTCAGTATTAGAGCCTCTCCTACTTCTAATCTCCGGAGCTCAGCTTGCGGACCTAGAGCAGCGCGATGATCACTTCGACGACTTCTGCCTAACGCCTTTTCACCCTCGCGAACTAGAGGCCCGACTCAAGCACCTCTTTCATCGCGCTGGGCGCGGACCGGCTGCCGAGATTCTTGAGTATGGGGATCTTGTTCTAAACCTCGAGACCTACCAGGCTGCGTTTGCTGGCAATCCGCTCGACCTCACATACATGGAGTACGAGCTCCTCAAGTTTCTAGCGACGAATCCGGGCAAGGTATTCACGAGAGAACAACTTCTCTCTCGCGTATGGGGTTACGAGTACTACGGCGGAGCGCGCACTGTGGACGTTCATGTTCGGAGACTTCGCGCCAAGTTGGGCGAGGAGCATGCCAGCCTGATTCACACTGTGCGCTCGGTCGGCTACCGCTTCGGGGTCTCTCGCTTTACTCCACACGACTAAACGTTTTTATACAGCCGTTCCATTGACGGAGCGTTAGGAGGGTTTGCCTTCACTGCGCTCGTCCGCGTCGTCGGCGATGAGGAGCCCCATAAGGCCACTCCAAGCAGCGCCACCGAGCATTGTCCCTACTGGGATAGCGACGATCATTACTAGAACAATTAGCAGCGGTCCGATCATCTCTAAATCCTAACCCTCGATTGGCAGGTAAGCCCAGACTTCAATCTCAACACGGGCACCTGCTGG
>JBAWWI010000133.1:0-4552 GCA_037146835.1 Actinomycetes bacterium
CTCCACTAGAGACGCGACTAGCGCATCGGAGAACTCGCCGGCCTCCTTGCCATCTCTTGCCTCTGAACCCCAGCCACCGTCGTTCCAGACACCGAGTGCGCGCCCCTGCTCAACTCGACGGTTCTCAGGGATCTTCGAGCCTCCGGAATATTGTTTGCGAGGCTCAAAAGTAAGCGGACGGCCCCTTAGGAAATCGCGCGCACGCCCTACGGTGCCTCGATCAGCATCAACTGAGTATGGGCGCTCAACACAGCGCGTGCAGCGCCCGCATGGTTGCGACTCGGGATCATCTAGCAGTCCTCTAAGTATCTGCATAAGACAGATATCGGAGCTGATGTATTTAAGCATTGCGTCTTGCTCGACCCTGCGCGCCGCATTGATCTTGGCGAGACGCTCCTCGGGGTATGTCCACTTCTTTAGGGTGCGGCGATACTTCATGCCATTGCGCTCGACAACCCCCTCAACCTCTAGCACCTTCAACATCTGCTGGAGTCTGCCGCGGCGAAGATTGACTCGCTCCTCAATTGCAGGTAGCGAGGTCCAGTCGGCGCGCTTCTCTAACAACTCGATAAGCGTCTCGGCCTCTGGGCGCGATGGAAAAGCAGTCTGCATAAACCACTCTTGAATATCGCTATCTTCGGAGCCGCTCAGGAGGATGCCGACAGCGTTGGGGATCGCACGCCCTGCTCTACCAACCTGCTGGTAATAGGAGATCGGCGAGCCTGGAGACTGGTAGTGGATGACGAAACCAAGATCAGGCTTGTCGTAACCCATCCCGAGTGCTGAGGTAGCGCAGAGAACCTTGAGGTCGTTGCGAAGCAGGCGATCTTCTAGTCGAGTCTTGGTATCAGTCGAGAGGTCTGCGGCATAGGACTCTGCAGCAATCCCCTCATTGCGGAGCCACTCGGCGAGGCGATGAGCGTCGTTCACGGTTAGGCAGTAGACGATTCCGGTGCCCTCGAGGGTTGGGATTATCTCCGATAGCCAGGCGAGGCGATGTGCGCGCGATGGCATCGAGATTGCATCAAGGCGCAGGCTCTCACGATCTAGGGGCCCGCGAATTGTTGTGATGTTCTCGCCGAGTTGGGCCGTTACATCGTTTACAACGCGGTCGTTCGCCGTTGCAGTAGTGCCGAGCACCGGGACGTTCTTTGGGAGGAGCTCAAGAAGACGGCCGATGCGTCGGTAGTCAGGGCGAAAGTCATGCCCCCAGTCACTGATGCAGTGAACCTCGTCAACAACAAAGAGGCCGGCGCGCGGTGCGAGGTTAGGTAGTACATCATCGAGGAACTCTTGATTCGCAAAACGCTCTGGTGCAACTAGGAGCGCATCGATCTTGTCGTCGGCGAGGTCTTCGGTGATCTGAAACCAATCGTCGTTGTTTGTTGAGTTGATTGTTACGATGTTCAAACCAGCTTCTCGACCTGCAGCAATCTGGTTGCGCATCAATGCGAGTAGTGGCGAGACGATGATGGTCGGGCCAGAACCAGCGTCGCGCAGCATCTTGGTTGCTACGAAATATACGGCGCTCTTACCCCAACCGGTTCGCTGCACAACGAGCACGCGCTCTCGTCGAAATGCAACAGCCTGGATTGCAGCGAGTTGGCCATCGCGAAACTCGTCGTTGGGGCGACCAGTAAGTGACCGCAGAGCGGCGAGTGCTTGCGCCGACCATGCCTCTACATCTGTGGCTACCCCGTTACTCATATCTGTAACCATCTCACCTGCTGATGGATTAGCGCTGCCTCTGGTGTTAGTTGTAGTCATATCCGTCCCAATCAATGCTCATCGCCGAGCGGTACTCGATCCGCTGGTCTGGTGTGAGCACTCTCCTAGATGGGTGGGACAAAGTTGAGAGCGGCTTGGTTACCTCACGCCTCGGGGACGGTTCTGCGCTCCATTGGCGGGATTCCCTCGGTCTTGGTGTTGATGCCCCAGCTCCAGATCACCTCGGGGGTGATTCGAAACTGCATGCCACCATCGTGCTCCTCGGCGACCATCGTTCCACGTACTTTGAAGCCCCGGGGAGACCAGGGATCGGTGATCGGCAAGTCGTCGATGATTATCGAGACACGCGGGTTGCTCAACACGTTCTTGAAGCGAACAGTCTTCTCAATTGCGAAGCCGCCGGAGACAAGCGTGTCGCCATCAACGCCAAAGGTCGCTACCGAGACATCTGTCTGGCCGCTCGGAGAGACGCTGCCGATTCGGATCAACGGTTGAGCCTCTAGATAAGCAATCTCTGCATCTGTAAAAACAGCCATTTGGAATCCTTCTTATGACGGGCAGCGCTCGCTGACGAGTAAGTCAAGATGACTCTAGCGGGGAGACGATCTACGCGTCTGCGATGGGCTTCTGCACCATTCTGAACGTGAGGTTGATGCGCGGCTCTAGCACCTTGAGCTGCTTCGGCACTTGGTGAATCCACTCACGCTGACACTCCCCCGACATCACCACAAGATCCCCTGATGCCAGGTTTGTCTTGATCGTTTCTTTCGTCTCCCTATTGCGTAGGTCAAACCTGCGCGTCGCCCCAAGACTTAGAGAGGCAATTACCGGATCAATACCAAACTCGAACTCGTCATCTGCGTGCCAACCATTTGAGTCTGCGCCTGTGCGATAAAGATTCATGAGAACACTGTTGAACTGAGCACCTGCGATCACTTCAACGCGCTTCTTGAGCTCGAGCAGCAACGGCGTAAAAGCGTGGGCCTCAAGGGTCAGACCCGCGTATCGATATGCAATAGAGGGCGATGCGAACCATGCGACTAAACGCGGCTGAGCAACACTCCTGCCAAAGACAACAACATCGCGCTGCTCCCATGGGGTTTGAGGAAGGAGGTTCTCGAATGCATCACGGGTTTCGTTTGGCTCGAGGATTGCGCTGTGCAGAACAGCCGAACTAGCGCCATAGAGCAACTCCCGCGGGCCTTCTGAGGCAAACATGTCAGGCGTATCCATCCCCAACAAGTTACGCGCAAGCGGGAATCCAGCCATCCGATCGCGTAACCCAGCCGATCGGTTAGCCCATCCGATCGGCTGCATTATCCGATCAGTTTGCCTTTTTTAACTGCATAGAAAATGTTCCGAACCGATAAATGATGTCTTTATTCACCAAAAAACATTGATTATTCAATGGTTTTAGGCGACAGAGTCCGATGATATAAATTCTTTGATATAGTTTTTATAAGACGTTAAAGTTAATATCCAAAATAAAACCTGCATATAGAGCCCACTCCACTACCAGAGAGAACCTCCAAAATGATCAAGCTCCCCACCGAATCAGAATGCCTATTTCCAACCCTAACGATGATTAATGAAGCGGGTGGGAAATTGAGCAAGACCCTGCTCTATCCAGCTGTCATAAATTCAATGGGCATTACTCCCGAACAATTGGCAGTTGAGTTTGACGAAAATACAACCCGCAGAGGGCCAAAGGTGATTAACCGAATTGATTTTGCTTTAACAAATTTGAAGGCAATTCATGCAATGAACAACTTGGAACGGTCGGTTTGGTCGATTACAGACGAGGGACGCGTGTTGCTTGAGTTGGGTCCAAAAGCAGTTCGCAACGCCGTACGCGAACACAAGCGCAAATCTAGTTAGAGGCTGTGCGAGTCAGCGCTGCCATCTGCTCCGCTCAAGAACATCGGATTAATCAGGGCTTATATCTCAAGAGTCACCCAAACGATCTCAAGCGATTACTTATCTACCGTCCGAGAGGATGGAATAACCGTCGTCTCGTGCCCACTCGGAAACTGCGAGCCAACAAGCAAAAGTCGCTAATCACACCGATAGTGGATTGTCTTGAGTTGTCGCGGCGGCGGCATCTCCGTATCCGAAACTTGGCTGCGCTCCTCCTTGCGGCCTATCTGCAGCCGCTAGTGAAGCCCCGCAAGATACGCAGAAAGCATTGCCAGCCTGTCGTAGCGCTCCGCACTGCTCGCAGTACATCAGTAGTTACGTCCAGCGGAGGCGAAAATTGCAATTACCACCACAGCGAAATAGGCGACAACAATTCCTAACCCAATCCATCCAATGATTACACCTGCCTTCGCGAGGCCGGACCCGCCTTCGCCGCTAATCGCAATCTCTTTCTTCGCCATGTTTCCAAAAACGATCGCCAAAATTGAGCCAATTCCGCACAGGCCAACAAGCGAAAGAACAAGTGACGCAATCGCGTAACCATTCGTGCCTGGCGAGGCCACTTGCACATACTGAATCTGTTGGCCAGTGGGTGGCGCTACAGGATTAGGGAACGGCGGAGCTCCGAGGGGAGGCGGTGTCCCTCCCTGCTGGGCTACGCGTGGTTTCCCACAGGACCCGCAAAACTTTGCGTCACTGCTGACCTCTGAACCACATGCGCCGCAATACCAACTCATAAGAAGCTGCCCTCCCCGACCCGCAGCCCAAGGCAACGGAAGTAAAAAACGATAGTCATCTATCGAATTTGGCCCAAGAGTAGCGCCTAGACGCGCAGCCCGCTGTGAAGCCCTCTCACCTCTGGGCTGCAGGAATCGCGCCTAGTTGCCTATAGGAGCGCCTATCTGCA
>JBAWWI010000134.1:0-4550 GCA_037146835.1 Actinomycetes bacterium
TGTGCCGCTATCTGTGCCGCTACCTGCGCCGCCGCAGGCCGAGAGCAAGACCAACGCCAATACGGACGACGAAAGAAGTGTCCTTAGCGAACTCGAACGTGTGAATCGAGTCATGCCGGTCATCGGAGGCCCGCTATTGCGGCAGGCTGGATTGCGAGCAATACGCCGGACTCAATCTGGATAACCGCCTCGCCAGCGATCATCTCGTTACTCACTCCACGGCTCGAACCTGGCTCTAACTGCTCAGAGCTGAGCTGCCAGCGGAGTCCAGAGGTGGAGACCCCTCTGGCAGTACCGCCTACGGCAAGAAGAGTCACGAGATCGCCGGGCGAGCCAGTAAGTGTTGTTTGTGCCCTGACCACACTAAGCACGTCGGGACCAAATCTGGCATCAATGATCAAGTCGGCGTATGTACCTTCCGCGAGTAGCAGAGCATTAGCGAAGAGGTGGTCTGTGCGCCCGCCTCCTACCCCCAATACCGTCGCATGTGTAACGCGCGCTGCGCGTGCTGCGCCTAACGCGAGCGCTAAATCGGTCTCGTCTTTATCGGCAGAGTGCTCCTCTATAACGGTCCCTTCGCTTCGAGCCCGCTCGATCGACTCTTTACTCGCGCTATCTAAATCTCCGATGAGTAGAGCGGCCACTAGGCCAAGCGCATGCACATGCTCGACTCCAGAGTCGGCGGCAATTACTAGCGCGCCACGCCGCGCTCGTTCTCGGATCTCTTCGTGCCAGATGGGGTGTAATGGCTCTCCACCCGCAAATATAAGTGCCTCGCTCACCATCACTCCTCGCCGCTGCTCTTGTTGCACGCGAGGAGGGTGACGGCCCTGCACTCCCTACACCGGCATGACCCGGATCAGGTTCTTACGGTCGACGGTTACTTAACCGCCCTCTCAGCCCAGTTCACTGGACTCCCGCGTGTTGTTTCCAACCATACCGCTATTACTGCAGCACGGCTCGAAGCCAAGTATTTACGCTCCTACCAGGCCTAGCAAGCGCTCTGCTGAGCTGAGGTCGTATGGGTGGCCGAGCATGACGATTAGGTGGTCAGCGCCTGCCTCGATGTACTTCTCCCAGTCGTCTACCTCATGCGGGTTGATAGCCACAGTGCGCTCGACCTCGCGTGGGTTGCGCTCGAGGCGCTCGCACCACGAGTCGAGAACTGCGTTCTTGTGGGCGAAGTTCTCGGGTGGCCCAAACGTGTTCCACGCGTCTGCATACTGCGCAACGAGTCGCAGGGTTACCTTCTCGCCGCTTCCGCCGATCAGAATCGGCAGCGGACCTTTGGGGGCTGGGTTTAGTTTTGCAAGGCGCTCTTGAATCAACGGAAGTGCTGCCTCGAGGTCACGAAGGCGCGATGGTCCGGTGCCGAACTCGTAGCCGTACTCGGTGTAGTCACGCTCGAACCAGCCGGATCCGATGCCAAGCACGAACCTGCCGTCGGAGAGAAGGTCGGTAGTGCGTGCAATATCTGCGAGCAGTTGGGGATTGCGGTACGAGTTGCAGGTAACGAGCGCTCCGATTGTCGAGTGGCAGGTATCGACCGCCATCGCTGCTAGGAGCGCATTTGCTTCGTAGTGAGATGCATCAGGGTCGCCGTAGAGGGGATAGAAGTGGTCCCAAATCCAGATTGAGTCGAGGCCGAGAGCGTCAGCGCCCTTCCAAGCTGCTCGAAGATCTTCGATCGGTGTTGCCTGTGGGTGAAGTTGGACTCCGACCTTGCATGCTGGCATTGGGTCTCCTCTGTTGGGTACTGATGTTCGCGATTTTCTTGGGGATTCGAATCATCTGCGGCTTAGTGGGTTCAGATTACCTAAAACCCGGAGCAGAATCCCTCAGCCAACCAAACTATGGGGCGTCGCATTTATGGGGCATCACATCTATGGGGCATCGAATCAAGGAGGCGGGCCCCAGCCGTGGCACGATAGGGATATGCAGATTGGTGAGGCATTCGTTGGAGTTGGCGCAGAGGCGGCTCACGTAAATACGATTCTTGGGGATCGCTCAGGCCCGGTTGGGGCAGCGTGGGCGACAGGCCTTGCAACTCCGTCTAGTGGACACGCGGCGTTCGTGGCAGTGCTGCAGCCTGGGGTTCCAGTGCAGCCAATGACGCTATTTGTGAATAAGGCCGAGATTGCACATGGCGATCACGGAACCCTCACTTGGGGGCCGGCTCAGGCTGGCGTTGCTGCAGGGGTTGCTGATGCAGTCGCCGATGGATTAATCGAGGCAACAAGTGTGGCTCTTCAATGCTTGATCGCTGCGGTCTGGGTCAATCCTGAGGCCAGCGATGCCGACCTAGTTTTTGCAAATAACCGCAAGGCAACACACGATGCAATTGCGAACGGACGCCGCAACGAGCCGGATCTCCGCACAGTGCTAGATGCGCGTGATGATGTATTCAACCCTTACTACCGTGCGCCCTCCAAGTAGCGAGAAGCAGACCTGGTTATGAAGCAACTTCGTACTTCGATATGTAGCGCGAGATGTAGCCCGATACCAGCCTTCGCTGCGACAACAGCGCTCGAGTCGGTGTAGATAAACCTCCGTGGATCTTCATTTTTCTGAAGAGGACGAATCCTTTAGGCTTGAGGCGCGCGCCTGGCTAACCGAGCGACTCGAGGGCGAGTTCGCAGGGGTACGCGGCCGCGGTGGCCCCGGTGATGAGCACGCACTATTCGAGGAGCGCTGGGCATGGGAGCGCGAGATGGGTGCCCATGGATGGACCTGCCTCTCTTGGCCTGTTGAGTATGGCGGTAGGGCAGCAACGCTTCTCCAGCAGGTGATTTTCTATGAGGAGTATGCGCGTGCCGGAGGGCCAGGGCGCGTTGGGCTCGTAGGAGAGGGCTTGATCGGCCCCACCATTCTGCATTTCGGAACCGACGAGCAGCGAGCGCGTTTCTTGCCTTCGATTGCTCGAGGTGAAGAGCTCTGGTGCCAGGGATACTCGGAGCCGAACGCTGGTTCTGACCTTGCAAACATTGCTACTCGCGCGGTACTCGATGGTGATGAGTGGGTGATTCAAGGTCAGAAGGTCTGGACTTCACTTGCTCACTCGTCGCAGTGGTGTTTTGTCCTCTGCCGAACGGATAGTGACACGCAGCGCCATCGTGGAATCTCTTACTTGTTGGTTCCAATGGATCAACCTGGAATTGAGGTGCGCCCAATTGTTCAGATCACTGGGACCTCAGAGTTCAATGAGGTGTTCTTCGACGGTGCGCGTACTGCAGCCTCCAATGTTGTCGGCGAGGTAGATGGCGGCTGGAAGGTAGCAATGGGGACACTTGCGTTCGAGCGCGGTGCCTTAACCCTTGGACAGCAACTCGGTTTCATGAACGAGTGGAGTGATCTACTAGAGCAGGCCCGTCTACGCGGTCTGAATAGAGACCCAATAATGCGCCAGCGAATTGCGGCGATGTGGATTGACCTTCAGGTGATGCGGTATACCGCCATGAGATCGCTCTCTTCGCTTGAGTCGGGGACCATCACTCGTGAAACCTCAATTTCAAAGCTCTATTGGGCGACGCTGCATCGGGATCTCGGCAACCTCGCTCTTGATGTTCTAGGGCCCGACGGCGAGATAGCCGATGGTGAAAATTATGATTTGTCGCTTACTCAGAGGATCTTCCTCTACACGCGGGCTGACACGATCTACGGTGGGTCTAACGAGATTCAGCGCAATGTGATCGGTGAGCGGGTATTAGGCCTGCCTCCAGAACCCAAGGTGGTCTAAACGTGTCAGCTACCCCTCCTTACCCCTCAGCACATGGCCTCCTCGCCGGCAAAGTGGTGCTTGTAACTGCAGCAGCCGGAACCGGGATTGGTTTTGCTACCGCTAAGCGTGCTGTCGAGGAGGGTGCGACCGTTGTCATCTCGGATACGCATGAGCGCCGACTCGGCGAGGCTGCTGATCAACTAGCTGAGATCGCAGGCGATCGGCCACTCGCGATCATGTGTGATGTAACCGTCGAGGAGCAGGTTCAAAATCTCTTCGATACTGCGGCTCAGGTGCATGGCGGGATCGATGTCGTTGTAAATAACGCAGGGCTCGGCGGTACGGCGAACGTTACTGAGATGACAGATGAGCAGTGGAGCAAGGTTCTCGACGTAACTCTCAACGGAACATTCCGCTGCACACGAGCGGCAATGCGCCACATGCAGCCGCGCGGCAAAGGTGCAATTGTCAACAATGCATCGGTGCTTGCATGGCGCGCTCAAGAGGGTCAGGCACACTACGCAGCAGCGAAGGCCGGGGTAATGGCACTAACGCGCTGCGCAGCAATTGAGGCGGCGCCGTTTGGAGTGCGTATCAACGCGGTTGCGCCGAGTATCGCAATGCATGCTTTCCTGGCGAAGGTTACGACCGATGAAGTTTTAGATGTCCTCACATCGCGCGAAGCATTCGGGCGCGCTGCTGAGCCATGGGAGATCGCTAACGTGATCGTGTTCTTGGCCTCTGAGTACTCGACATATATGACCGGTGAGGTTGTATCTGTCTCGAGTCAGCACCCGTAATTAGTAGCCCTAATAAAAGGCTCTAATAAAAG
>JBAWWI010000135.1:0-4357 GCA_037146835.1 Actinomycetes bacterium
ACGTCGACAAGCCAGGTTTGAGAGCCATTTACGTATGAGTCGACGGGAGGCCCAACACCCTCGTCGAGTGCAAGAATTAGAGCGGCGTCAATGCGCCAGAGTGCCGCTGCGGTAAGTGCGCCCATCAGAGAGTCCTCCTCGTCGTAGGCCGTCGGCAAACCAAATTCATCGTCATACATCGGAGGGTAGTCGCGCCTGCGGTCGGTGATGACATGCGGAGAAGAGGCCTCTGGTATGTAGCTGGAATGTAGCTGGGATGTAGCTGGGATGTAGCGGGAAAGTAGCGGGAAAGTAGCGGGGTCGGTACGATGCCGATGTGTCTTCTTACGATCGCCTCTCCTCCCTAGATGCAAGTTTCTTGCACCTTGAGAGCCTTGAGACGCCGATGCATGTTGGTGCTGTATCAACTTTTGAGGGAGCGACATTCTTCGATAGCACTGGGAGATTTCAACTCGCAGCAGCGCGCAAGCTCGTTGCATCGCGTCTTCACCTCATTCCACGATTCAGGAAGATTCTCAAATCTGTTCCTTTGAATCAAGGGCGGCCAATCTGGGTAGACGATCCACGCTTTGATATTGCGTACCACGTTCGACTTACTGCCCTTCCCTCCCCTGGGACTCGCGAACAACTAATGACTCTCACAGCGCGCGTGCAGTCGCAGTTGCTCGATAGATCGCGACCTCTCTGGGAGCTTTGGTTCGTAGAGGGTCTAGAGGAAGGGCGCGTCGCTCTGATCCAGAAGACTCATCACGCTCTCGTTGATGGAGTATCGGGCGTTGATGTTGCAACTGTGTTACTTGATTTTCAACCTGAGCCGGCGTTTCGCCCCCCACCGCGCTGGATCGTGGAGCCTCCTCCGGCCGAGTTACGGCTCCTCGCCGATTCGGTATGGGAGAGGGCTACAGAGCCGGCGGAGATAGTGAGGTCTCTACGTGCCGGGCTGCGCGGCCCATCGAATGCGCTAGAGAACACAACACGCATTGCGCGCTCGGTCTCTTCACTATTCGGTACCGATGCACTTGCTCCGCATACATCTCTTAATGCTTTGGTCGGACGAAACAGGTTATTTGATGGCGTTACGATCTCGTTCGACGACGTGCACCGAGTGCGCCAAGCATTCGGAGGAACCATCAATGATGTAATTCTGGCTGGCGTATCTGGTGGCCTTCGCGATTTACTAGAGGCTCGCGGTGAGCCGATTGATGGCATGACTCTTAAAGCATTCTGCCCAGTCTCAGTGCGAGACGATGCCGAGCGAATGCAGTTAGGGAACAGAGTCTCTGCGATGTTCGTGCCACTACCAGTTGGGCTACCTGATCCGGTAGAACGCCTAGAGGCAGTGCGCGACGCAACCTTCGACCTTAAAGAACGAGAGCAGGCAGTAGGTGCATCTTTTCTTCTTGACCTAACCCACTATGCAGCACCAACACTCCTAGGGCTCGGTGCTCGTCTTGCACATCGCCAACCATTCTTCAACCTTGTTGTTACAAATGTGCCAGGGCCCCAGGTCCCCCTCTACTGCATGGGTGGGCGCATGCTCGAGGCATTTCCAGTTGTTCCCCTAACGAAGAATCTCTCAATAGGCATTGCGATACTTTCTTACTGCGGCAATCTGCATATCGGGCTTTTTGTAGATCGGGACACGTTCCCCGACCTTCCAGTGCTCTCATCTGCTCTCGAGAACTCTTTCGGTGAACTCTTGAAGCGCGCCGAGGAGCAGTTAGGCGAACCCGGCCGGTAACATCAAGGGCGTGACTCACAGCCATGGACGCTCCGGTGAAGAGAACCCTGCCTCTATTGAGGAGGAGCGCGTATCCCCACCAAAGCGACCTCCAAAACAGGAGCAAGAACAAGCCTCCGAGACAATTCTTGAGGTATCCCCTGGCGTAATTCGGATGCAGTTACCGATCTGGCTCCCAGGGCTTGGGCACGTGAACATGTACGGGCTCATGGATGACCGTGGTATTGCAGTAGTAGATCCCGGATTGCCTGGCCCAAAGTCTTGGAAGACATTGAAGGCACGCTTGAAGTCTGCGGGCTTTAGAGTCAAAGATGTCCACACCGTGATTGTTACGCACTCGCATCCGGATCATTTCGGAGCAGCAGGGCGAATACGCAAAGAATCCGGTGGCGAGTTAATTGCACACCGCGCATTTACGACGTGGTCACTTGATCGCAACGGGCACACTCTCTCGGAGCTGGAGGCAGATCGGATAGAGCAAGAAGCCATCGACGAGGCGCTTGCTTACAACGGCGAGTCATTCGAAGAACTTCCATCGCTCGGTGCCTCTGATGAGATCACAACCTCAGACCAGCGTCAGTCGGTGCCTTGGGGCGGACCTACTGCGTGGGGAGGGAGTCAACACCCCGACCTGCCTATGAAACAGCGTTTTCGAATGCGCGCCCAGCGACTCCTATTTAGCCCGCCCGACCCAACGCGACGCGTTCGCCACGGAAGTCCACTAACTCTTGGCGGGCGTGAGTGGCAGGTAGTGCACACTCCAGGGCACACACTTGATCATCTCTGCCTCTGGGACGCAGACGGGGGAGTCTTATTGTCAGGCGATCACGTCTTGCCGACAATCACACCCCACGTTGCAGGCTCGGCAGTCGGCGACTCGCTGCGCTCCTACCTCGCGACCCTCGATCTAGTTGCGCACCTTCCAAATGTAAAACTTGGTTTGCCCGCGCATGGGCACCCCTTTACCGATGTTCCAGGGCGCGTGGAGGCCATCAAGGAGCACCATGCAGAGCGGATGGAGACACTTCATCTTGCGTCCGTTGCGGTAGGCCCCGCTAGCGTCGAGCGCCTATCTCACGAAGTATTCCCCGAGCGTCATTGGGGAGTAATGGCCGAGAGCGAGACCTTTGCTCACCTCGAGCACCTTCGCAGAGATGGCCTGACGGAGCGCTGGGACGATAACGGTGTGATGATCTACCGCAGTGCTCCGGTTTCGTAAGACACATTCTGATTAGGGCGCTAAGTTGAGGAAATGGCAAAGACTCTTGACGACCCGACCGCCGAGGTAACCGAGGTACTGCAAGCCTTTATTCGCAATGCTTGCGTAAACGACGGCACCCCTGACTCAGGTGGGGAGGTACGCAGCGCGGATCTTGTGACGGGCTATCTCGAAGGATCGGGTCTCGAGCTCGAGTACTACGAGCCGCACCCCGGGCGCCGCAGTGTGCTCGCAAAGATTGAGGGCTCTGACCCAACTGCACCGGGGCTAATGCTCATGGGGCATACAGATGTTGTGCCGGTTAACGACTCAGGCTGGACGCATGATCCATTCGGTGGCGAACTCATCGATGGAGTTGTTTGGGGGCGCGGGGCGGTTGACATGCTTAATCTCACAGCCTCGATGATGGTTGCGTTTAAACACTTAGCCGACTCAGGGTTCAAGCCTCGCGGAACACTTTCGTACCTTGCAGTTGCAGATGAAGAAGCTTCAGGTACATGGGGCGCAGAGTGGCTTCTTGAGAACGAACTCGATGCGGTTCGCACAGAGAATGTGATTACCGAGTCTGGAGGATTTCAGATGGGGAGTCGCGGTGGTATTCGCCTCCCCGTAATGGTGGAGGAGAAGGGCGCTCTCTGGACCAAGCTGACAGTTCGCGGCACACCTGGCCACGGGTCGCAGCCACACCGGACAGATAACGCTCTTTTAAAGGCTGCAGAGATTGTTACTCGTATCGGGAAGTACCGACCGCCTGCAAAGGTAGGAAACACTTGGCGCAGTTTCGTGGAGGGCATGCAACTCCCCCCGGAGCTCGCAGATCCCGAGAAGTTGGATGCGGTAATTGAGGGTCTGCCGATTGGGGCGAGCCGCCTATTCCACTCCTGTACCCATACAACGATGTCGCCGAATGTTGCTCGGAGCGGCTCGAAGGTAAATGTCATCCCCGATCATGCAGAGGTACTCATTGATATTCGCGCGTTGCCTGGCGAGAGCGCCGAGGATGTGCGCGCAATGATTGAGGACGCATGCGGAGATCTCTGGTCAGAGATTGAACTCACAATTAGGGATGACGTGGCGACTGCCTCGCCGATCGATACTCCGCTGTGGGATTCGTTGGCGAGAGTCTCAGGGCGCTTATGTGAAGGCTCTGCGCTAGTTCCGATGATGATGGTGGGCGGAACCGATAATCGTTATTTCCGTCGCGCCGGTGCAGTTGGGTATGGATTCGGACTCTTTAGTGAGCGTCTGCGATTTGAAGATTTTGCATCCATGTTTCATGGGCACGATGAGCGAGTCGACCAAGAATCACTGCGTCTATCGACCCAGCTATGGACAGCCCTAGCCCACGACTTCCTAACCTAGACCTGCCTTATCCAAGACCTGCCTTAACCAAGACC
>JBAWWI010000136.1:0-4311 GCA_037146835.1 Actinomycetes bacterium
TTCAGGCTAAATGCGTAGACCGAATGACGCGCTTAGTGCGTGAAGGCACAACACTAATCTTCGTCTCTCACCACCTGCCCGCCATGGAGGCCCTCTGCACGCGTGGCGTCATGCTCGATCAGGGCACAGTGCAGATAGAGGGTTCAGCCAAAGAAGTTCTCGCCCACTACATCAAAGAGATGGAGAGTCGAAGAGACGTTACGCGACTCGAAAACAACGATGGTCAGGTTCGCATCGTCTCTGCAACCTGCCATGCTCCAGATGGATCGGAGAGATATTCATTCACTCCGGAGGAGGGGCTTGAGATAAGGCTTAAATTCGAGAGCGATGAACCCCTCAAAGAGCCGCATATCGTGATCGGAATCACCGATGGCCGACCGGGTGGACTCATTGAAATTTCAATGCTCGACGACGGCTCTGCGCCTAAGGCAGTGGGGCGCGAGTTCGAGGTGAGGTGCCGTATTGAAAGCCTGCCTCTCCGACCGCGCCTCTATGAGATTTGGTGCGATGTGGTTCCCCAGGATGGCTATGGCAGCCTCATGGACTGGATGCAGGTTGCTGGGTTCCGAATCGATGCTCCTATCGGAGACGGCAAGAAGGCCATCGTTAATGCCGCTACCGCTGGAGCAATCGCGGTTCCTTACCGCTGGGATGTTCGCACCTAAGTAATACTAAATAAAAGTAGTTACTTAGTTGAGCGTTCGAAACGCTGGTCTCCAACTCCAACCCAGTAATTGCGATCATGCGAACGCATCCGTGAACCCGCTATCTCTGGAGAGATAACCGTAAAGGCTGCCTTTAAGCGCTCTCGCCGTGGCTGAGCAGAGTCAGCAGCAACACTTTTAGCAATCTGGCGTGCTCGCTTATCACCTGCGATTAAAGCCGAGCGCATCTCGGCGCGACTACTGCGGCGCGTCTCAGATGCAATCCTCGACTCAATTGATGCGCTCTCCATCTTGGATAAGCGAGGGTCCTTGAGCGTCTTGCTTAAAGTTGCAACCCTGCCGTCGTACATAGCTTGGCGGCTCGCACTCATCGATGATTCGTGCATGACGTAGACCCCAAGTGGCGCATCGATGCATCCGATGCTCCCACCATCGAGAATTAGTCGGATCCAGCACTCCCAGTCGGTGGTGTATTTGATCTCAGGGTCAAACCCACCGAGGCGCAGCATCGTCTCTCTCCTAACAACTACCTGACCAAAGACGAAGTTGTGGTCAAGAATCACGCCACGTTGGGACTTAACTTCGAAGATATTCCCTGTGTTATAAGCCCGCCCGACAACGCGCCCGTTGAGTTCAATTACCGCGTCAGTTGTCACTAGGTCGAGGTCCGGGCGTTCAATTAGCACGCGTTGCATCGCGGCGAGCCTCCCCGGCAGGAACCGATCATCCGCATCGATAATTGCGACAAATTCACCGGTAGCGGCTTCGATGGCGGCGTTCTTCGCCCGGGCCTCACCGCCGTGCTCGATTCTGATAAGGCGGACTCTCTCGCCGAACTCAGCGAGCGCTCCTGCAAGGTCGTCGCTCGACCCATCGTCGCAGACAACAATCTCGAGTGGTGAGGGTGACTGTGCAATTACTGAACGGATGGTTGCCCCAATAGTTTTGGCGGCCTCAAATGCTGCGATCACGATCGAGATCGTTGGAGCCTTCGACAGCGGCTCTGACCTAATTCCTTCTGGGGCTAGCAATTGCGGCATATCTTCATCGTAGGCCGAGGCACAGTGCAACTCTCGGGGTTGAGGACCTAATCGTTCCCTAATTGCTACCGAGTGTTTGCCGTGGTTCGGAATCCTTAGGCCATAAGTATCTTTACTGCTACGCCGCCCAGAGTCTCTCCACCGCTAATCTTGAGCCCCATGCCCCTCGACGGAATGCGACTAACCGCGTTCACGGACTCCGACCAGGTCGGTGGAGCAGAGATCTCTCTCGCAAATCTCCTAAGTGCACTAGATCCAGGGATCCAGATAAGCGTGATGGGGACGGACGAGGCTGTCATTAGGAGAATCGCGTCCGCCCGTCGCGACGCATCAACCATTTTGGTCCCGAGCATCAACGGGGTCCGCGACCTTCGCGCTATGCAAGCCACACGTCGCGCGCTTAAGGCAGATCAATGCGACATCCTCCACTTGAGTCTCTCCACTCCTTGGGCATGTCGCTACGCGATACTTGCAGCGGCAAGCATTCCGCGAATTAAGAGCATCGCTGTCGAGCAACTCGTAATGCCGCTACCAACTAAACGCGTACGTTTCTTAAAGCGATGGTCAAGCAAGACGCTTGCTGCGCATATCGCCGTCGGTCGCGCATCAGCGCGAGACCTTGAGGAGGATGCAGGCCTACCTAGAGGCTCAATCTGCACCATTCACAATGGCGTTCCAGTCCAAGACAGCACCCAAGACAGCACCCAAAACAACGCACAAGGCAAGCAGGCTCGCTCGAGACCCACGCAATCCGCGCAAGCCGCCATACGTAGCGACATGCAACGGTTAGTCACCCTCGCGAGGCTTGACCATGTGAAGGGTCTAGATCTTCTTCAAGATGCATTGGTGGGTCTCCCAGATGTCTGCGCAGTGGTTGTCGGGGAGGGCCCAGAGCGGGAAAACCTCGAGAAAAGATCTATAGAACTTGGCCTTAATGAGCGCTTCAGCATGCTGGGCTGGAGCGATGATGCACGAGCAAT
Organism: Actinomycetes bacterium; assembly: GCA_037146835.1. GTDB lineage: Bacteria > Actinomycetota > Acidimicrobiia > IMCC26256 > IMCC26256 > IMCC26256. Next base: position 2,686 of record JBAWWI010000136.1, read on the forward strand.
TCTCGATGACGCAGACCTATTCGTTCTCCCATCGAGGGCCGAGGGGCTACCCCTATCAATTTGTGAGGCAATGTTTGCAGAGCTAGCAGTTGTCGCCTGCGATGTTGGGAGCGTGACAGAGGTGGTCAACCATGGCATCACTGGATTGGTCGTACCTCCAGATGATTCGTCTGCTCTACGCGACGCAATAGCCTCTCTGTTAGCAAATGAACCGCTGCGTAGAGAGATGGGGAGCGCTGGATTGGCACTCGCCACCGCCGAGTTCTCCGCCGACTCAATGGCCCGCAAGTACGAGGCTGTCTACTCGCAAATTCTGAATTCTGCAAGGAGTGCAAAACCATGAATGCACCTATAAGGCCGCTCTTTGTAAATGAAAATATGGGGGGTCATGCAACTATGCATATGGCCATCCGCTCAGCACTAAATGGTTACCCGGAGGTCCGCCCACAATTTCTCGACGTTCCCCATGCTGGACTTGTTCGACGGTTGGGGGCCATCTCGATACCTGGTCTCGCTCGGGAAGACTTTGATTTACAGGCACTTCGCATTCAACTCGGCAACAGTGCTCACGTTGAACGCAGGCTCCGTAGTTGGAAAAATCCTTACGATGTGCTGCACGTTTACTCTCAGAATGCAGCGCTACTTAGCAGTAAGGCACTAGCCGGGAGCCCATCGGTAGTAGCCACAGACTCGACCGGAGAGCAAGGCGCAAGAATTCTGCCCCAGCGGCGCGTTGGGAAGGGAACCAAGTCTCGCATCGCTCTCACCAAACTATTTGAGAAAAAGGTCTACGAATCAGCGACGCTTGTAATTGCTCAATCGGAGTGGACTGCCAACTCCTTGCGAACCGATTATGGAGTCGCTGATGAGCGAATCCGAATTATTCCCTTCGGTATTTCAGTCCATGACGCTCTTCCGCATGTAAGTAATGCACTACCGCAGATCACTTTCATTGGTACCCGATTGAGCCGCAAAGGGGGAGACCGCCTTCTAGATATTTGGCGGCGTCACTTGAGCACTGAGACGACGCTCACTCTGGTCACGCGAGACGATGTAAAACTGCAGCCAGGCCTCCGCGTCTTTCAGGATTTTCGCCCTGGCGACCCTCGCCTTGACACGCTTCTCGCAGCCACCAACCTCTTTGTATTCCCGTCTGAGATCGATACGTTTGGCTATGCCCTCATCGAAGCCATGGCAGCCGAGGTTCCAACGATCAGTCTTGGAGTAGCAGCGCGAGCAGAGATCGCAGCAGATGGTGTGACCGGCTTAGTCCTCCCAGAGGGTGCGGATGATGATGCTCTGCTCCGAGGAATTCAGCAACTACTGAGTGATCCAGTTCGATCACGAGAAATGGGTACTGCAGGGCGGAAGCGCGTCCTAGAGCACTTCGACGCTCGCGTTACGACGCGCGCTCTAGTAGAAGTGTTGCGTGAAGCGCAGCAAATATTCTCTAGAGGTTAGGGAACGCAAATTCCGCGCCGCAACACTCAAGACCAACATGCCACACTCAACGCTAAACGCTCAAGACCTAGAGCTAGACATAGATCAAGATCGAAACCCAGTTCGTCGCCTAGCTAGTCATACCGCCGAGACCAACAAGACCTCGCGCCAACTCAATCTCGCCCA
>JBAWWI010000137.1:0-4261 GCA_037146835.1 Actinomycetes bacterium
GTTTAGGTGAGTGCTGAAGCAGATTTTTAAGTGATTGGTCGTGATACTCCGATGCCCCCGATGGTGTCACGGCCAAAGCGTTTCATGTCTCCCTTGATATCAAGGGGGGCAGTTTTTGGAGAGTCAGCCGCAGTGATCAGTGCAGCCGGCACTACCCACGTCACCTCGAACTCGAGGCCGTCAGGGTCATGTGCGTAGAGCGAGCGTGTTGCGCCGTGGTCAGATGCTCCAACTAAGGCGCCTGCCGCTTGAAGGCGTTGACCATACGCCTCTAGGTCGTCGAGGGTATCTACCTCCCATGCAAGGTGGTAAAGCCCCACCGATAATCTCCCTGCTCTCGAGTCTTCGGCATTGGGCCCAATTGAGAACAGCGCGAGATCATGGTCATTTGTTGATCCCTTGGCTCGCAGAAAGGCTCCGCCTTTGAAATCGGAGTAGTCAGCAACACGCGTGAAATCAAGAACTTCAATAAAGAATTGAGCTGTGAGCTCGGCATCACGAACGTAGAGCACGGCATGGTTGAGTCCGATAATCGGCAAGAGGCCCTCCAGGGCGATAGAGCAGAGCGCATTTAAGTGCACAGCGCGGCTTGTTAAATGGTTCTAATCTTGAGGATGCAAGAAAAATACAGAAAAAATACAGAGGCCAAGTGGCCGGCAGAGAGTCCTAGTAACAACATTACTCGTGAGTTTTCATGCGAAGTGGAGCAGCTCAAGCCTATGGAGACTATGCCTGGTGTTGATGATCGCGCAGAGAGGCGAGCGCTTGGCCGGAGACTTCGAAAGGTCGCGAGTCGATCTAGCCACGGTTCATGGGGGCCCTCCGAAGATAGGCGCGATCCGATTGAGATTCTTCGAGAACAAGATGAGCTGAGAGTCCCCGATCTAGTCCCGATTCGCTATGGCCGAATGGCGGCCTCCCCCTTCGCCTTCTTTCGTGGCGCCGCTGCGGTAATGGCACAGGATTTATCTGAGACCCCAGTAACCGGGATCACGGTGCAGACCTGTGGGGATGCTCACCTCCTTAACTTTGGTATGTATGCAACGCCTGAGAGAAGGCTCGTCTTCGACCTCAATGACTTTGACGAAACAATGCCAGGCCCCTGGGAATGGGATGTCAAGCGACTCGCCGCATCTTTCGAGATAGCGGGTCGTTCGAATGGTTACGCGCCAGGTGTCGTGAGCACCGGTGTATTAGAGGTAGCGCGCTCCTATAGCGAGGGTGTGCGTGCCTTGACGAAACTCTCAACCCTCGATGAGTGGTATTTCCATGTAGATATTGACACGGTCCTTTCAGAGATTGATTCGGTTAGGCGCGGGGACCCCCGAGCAGGATCATCATTTGATTTGGCTCTTCTTGGCCTTGATGCAACGCGAGACCGACGCAGCATTGAACGCGCACGTCGCCAGATTGAGAAAGCGAGGGGCCGCACCAACGAACGAGCGGTGAACAAGCTCACAGAGATAGGCGGCGACGGAGCGCTCCGAATTATCAACAACCCTCCTCTCGTCGTTCCGCTTACCATGGATGATCAGGAACGCGTGAGGTATGAGAAAGCGTTCGCCGAGTATCGCGAAACACTCATTCGTGACCGGCGCCACCTCCTTGACCGGTTTAAGTTTGTAGCGCTAGGCCGCAAAGTGGTTGGGGTGGGGAGTGTTGGGACCCGCGCTTTGTTCGCGGTCTTTGTTGATGATGGAGGGTTCCCTCTCCTGCTTCAATTCAAGCAAGCCAGCATGTCGGTGCTTGAGCCCTACCTAGGGCCGAGCGAGTTTGAGACACACGGTGAGCGAGTAGTTGAGGGCCAGCGTTTGATGCAGGCTGCGAGCGACCTCTTCTTGGGGTGGACTAGGGACGAAGAAGTCAACGTTGACTACTACTTCAGACAACTGCGAGATATGAAGGGATCTTTTGATCTGGCGTTTATGAGCCCTCCGGGATTCGTCCACTATGCGCGTCTTTGTGGAGTAACGCTTGCCCGTGCACACGTACGTAGCGGTGATGGCGACGCCATTGCGGGTTATCTAGGAGAGAGTGGCGTCTTCGATCGTTCGATTGCCTCATTTGCATCTGCCTATGCAGACCAAGTTGTTCTCGACCACGCCTCACTTATCAGCGAGATCGATGCTGGGCGTATAGAGGTGCGCTTCGCTTAGGTATCCGACTCTTCGTGATCGAACGTCGCCGAACAAATGTTCGAAACTAGGCACTCGCTAATACAAACAGGCTCGACTCTGCTTAGTATCTCCACTGCCCGCTACCGTAATGGCGAGGGTCGCTAGCTCAACTGGCAGAGCATCGGGCTTTTAACCCGCAGGTTCAGGGTTCAAGTCCCTGGCGACCCACTGAAGTTGCACCGTCCACCCCGAGAGTCCGAGGCAAGGGCTACGGTCTGCAATCACGCTGATTCTCAGCGACCTGACGCCGGGGGGCATATGAAACATAAGCCGACAACCTTGAAGGACCGACTCGGGGCACTCTGGGGGCTCCTTACCATCAGCGATGATGACTACACCGCGTACATGCGCTCCTACGGAGAGCTCTTCATCGACTCGCCTGAGAATACCAAGGCTGATTACGAGAACGCAGTTCCACTACGCGGCTATCCCCAGGGGAGCAGTAACGAACTCACCGAGCTATACAAAGTTATTCACTTGCTCTGCACGCTTGGGTCGGTCGAGAAAATGTATATGCCCCCGACTATTGACCCAGAGCAGTCGGTACTCCAGAACCAAATTCTCTTTGAGCGCATCGTAGCGAGTGATCTGCAGTTAAAACCTGGAGAGAAGTTTCTTGATCTGGGCTGTGGGTGTGGTGCAATCGCCGAGCACATGGCAGAGTTAACCGGTGCTACGCCGAACGGAGTCAACCTAGATGTGTCGCAGATAGAGAAGGCCTGGCGAAACCCGAATCTGCCGAGAGATAATTTTGCGGTCGGCGACTTCAACAAGGCGCTTGAGTTTGATGACGCAACCTTCGATGCCGTGTATGCGATACAGCCAATGACATACGTGAGTAACCACGACTACACATTCTCTGAGGTCTTTCGAGTCTTGAAGCCAGGTGGCAGGTTTGTGATCAACGACGTAGCTGCTCTCGATGCGTACGACCGAGATGACGAGCACAAGCGCACCCTCATACAACACACACGCGAACTCACGGTATTCGGTGGTTTTTGGTACTACAAGTACTGGGAGGACGCATATCGAGCCGCTGGCTTTGAGCTCATCTCCTCCGTCGGCCGCCCAGCCGTAGAGGTGATCAAAAAAGAGGTCGCCCTCTTCGATAAATACGAGGCCGTATTCAAACTCCTTGCAAAGTTGCACGTCATTCCAAAGAAGACGGACAGGCTCATGCAGCGAATGAATGAGAACAGTCAGTCTTATATCAAGGCTGAGGAAGAGGAACTCCTCACCCTCAACTGGCACTGCGTAGGCGAGAAACCTCGTTAGCTAATGCGCTGATTCTTTAATCAGAGAATCGGTGATCTAGGCAACCCGCGACGCGGCCTGCGACCCTAGCGACGGTATTAGTTCAATGGCGGATCTCAGCTCAGATGGTGTCAGCACAACGACCTCTGCTGCCTCGGTAGCCACTACATCGGCATTTCGTAGAGTCTGCGTCAGAATTGCAGTCTCACCAGCGAGATCACCGGGCCGAAGCGTCGCAAGATAGAGCCCTCCTCTGCGAACTTCAAGCCCGCCCTTCGCTAATACGAATGCCTCCTGCCCGATATCTCCGGAGCGGGCAATTGTTGTGCCCTCCGAGATGCTGACTCGTGTACCAATACGTTCAAGAATTTTTGTCTCGGCAACTGTGAGTCCAGGGAGTGAGTGGCCTCGCCCTCGGTTGGCTCTACGCTGCGCGCGTATCTCGCGACGCAATGCGCGTGTGTATTCATTGTGGCTGTTTATGCGCTTCGTGGCGCTTGCGAATTCATAGGTATATGGAAGAGGGGACATTGAATTGCTCCAGTAGTTGAGTCACAGGCGGGGATCCTGAACAGCTCAATCATCGCTTACTGAGGTAGCGCGTAGGTCTCCAACTTGTTACAGAACGGAGTCAATTGGCTGACGAGTGGGTGGATGGATTTCATCGAAGGCTGAATTTCTTTTGGCGGTCCGCGGTTCTGTCGTAGGCGAGCTTTAGAATTTGGAGAAATGGTGTGCTCAGCAAGAATTAAACCAGTAGATAAGACCAGTACGTAAGACCAATAGACCGATACGTAATACAAATACGTAAGACCAATACGTGAGACCAA
>JBAWWI010000138.1:0-4177 GCA_037146835.1 Actinomycetes bacterium
TTCATCGAGTTCCACGAAATTGAGCTCCCAGAGCGATTGAGCCGCGGCGACTATGCGCTCTGCGCTCGTGAGGCTTCCCGAATCGGAGCCTTAGCGATTCGCACCCCTGCCGGTGCGTATACGTATCGCTCGAATGGCGAGAGTATTGAGATTGTCGCAGGGGACGCTGACGCTCGGAGTGTCATTGGAATCGATCTTGACTCCTTCTCCGGTCTTCTCAGAGATGTGGACACACCTATAGCGATGCTCTACTCGTCTCGTGTTGAAGCAGTTCGTGGAAACCCGATGAGATTTATCAGGTGGGAACCAATTCTCCGAGCGATGTTTCACGGACGTCCGCTCTACGACCCTTCGCAATTGTCGCTATTAAACAAGAGCGGCGACCCGCTAGATGCGCAGCAGAAGTTTACGCTTGAAGAGCTACTCGAGACTCCAGACGAGTTGGCGCACTTTCTTAAGACTGCCGGATTCCTAATGGTCGGGGAAGTATTTAGCAGCGAGGAGGTTGACGAACTTTATGCAGCGGCGCAGAGACTCGAACGCGAAGCAGTAGAGGGTGACGGTTCGTCGTGGTGGGGACGTGACTCATCTGGTGAAGCAATCTTGACTCGCGTACTTCGAGGAGCTGAGATTCCCTCATTGGATTCGCTCCACGATGACGCGCGCATCAAAGCACTCGTCTCACTCGCCGAGATTCCCGCCGTAGCGAATCATCGCAACGAACTCGATGGAACCACAGTCTTATGGAAACGGCCTGACATAAAAGAAGGGCTCGCAGACTTACCTTGGCATCGTGACTGTGGACTCGGAGGGCACGCAGATAATTGCCCCATGTTTATTCTCACGATCTGCCTAAATGATGGCTCTGCTGAAGCCGGTCAACTAAGGGTGCTACCTGGGTCCCACCTCACGAGTTTCCCATTTGTAGAGAACGACGACCCCGAAGCACCTCTTGGCGTAGCGGTTAACGCACGTAAGGGGGATGTGAGCGTGCACTACTCAGATGTAATGCATGTCTCGCCGCCGCCCACCTCAACGGACGGGCCCTTCCGTGTGAGCATTCTCCTCACATATGGCCCCGAGAAGACTCTCCATCATGCAGGAGGTCGCCACTACAACGACGCTCTCCTTGGGGCAGATGACGGGCAAGTCAAGCATTTAAGAGACCTATAAGCGTCTCCCCTAGTCGTTCTCGTACCTACACCGTCGAATGCCGTGTTAGCACTAAGCGTCAAAGTTGTGACTTTGGTCCCGACAATACTTACCAAGTTCTAGGAACGTCTCGGCGCTTCTTAACGTATGTTGTCCGGTACTAGTTGCCAAATAGCGCAGCCCAAAACCAAAGTGAGTCCTAATGAATATCACTACCGTCATGGGAGTCCCAGCGCACCCTTTAATGGTGCACGTCCCAGTTGTCCTAGTGCCTCTAGCCACACTCGGAATTTTTGCAATGTTCTGGCCTTCATGGCGAACGCGAATCGGATGGATCGTTGTCGCATTCGCAGGAGCGGCACTCTTCTTCACCCAGCTTGCGATTGACAGTGGACAAGCACTCGAGGAGTCTGTGAAGGAGACCAAACTCTTAAACGCTCATACTGAGACTGCCGAGGGCGCCCGACTCTGGGTCTTCTTATTCTTCATCGCAGTGCTCGGCGTAATGGTCCTAGTCACATTGCTCAAGCGCCGCGCGGCCGCTGCTGGCACTACGGCTCCATCGAACCCTCCAATGGTTTTGGCAGCAGTCGCTATAGCTGCGCTCCTAGGGGTCGCAGCATCTGCAGTTGTCTACGACGTTGGTCACTCGGGCGCTAAAGCAAGCTGGGGTGACGTCAAGATCAAGAGTGGTGGCGCCGAAGGTGGCGGCGAAGCAGGCGAGTAATGCTTCCATAAATCTTCGCTGCTACGCAGTCTCAAAAAGAATGGCCCGCCCTGCAATAGGGCGGGCCATTCTTTTTGACAATCAAGAACGCCCACACTTAAGAACGCTCACACTCAATTGCTCCCACTCCCTCTATACCCGGGAGTAATTGCGGAAGTCCTCACTCGGGGGTAGTTTATGGCAGTCAGAGTGCCAATACTCTCCGCAATTACGCTAGGGCGCTCTCCGAACTGCAACTCCCTCTAAGAGAAGCGCGACCCGCTGCTCCATCTCAAGAAAGGCATCAATATGAATCTCGAAGTGCTTCGCTCATATCTTGCTCGGACTCGTGTCACCGAAGATCCAATTACGCCTCTAGCGGAGGGCGATGCGCGCATTGAGGTCTCCGGGTTTGCACTTACCTCCAACAACATCTCATATGCAGTCTTCGGTGATGCATTGAAGTACTGGAATTTCTTTCCGGCCGAGACAGACGCCGACGGAGCCTGGGGGCGAATTCCAGTCTGGGGTTTCGGGGTCGTAACCGAGTCGCTAGCCGTTGGGGTTGAAGTTGGCGAGCGCATCTACGGGTATTTCCCGATGGGCTCAGAGCTAGTTATAACCCCGGGAAGCATCAACACCGAATCTTTCGCAGACCTCTCCCCTCACCGCGCTGAGATGGCCTCTGCATACAGCAGATACACGCGCACCGATGCAGACATCATCTACCGAGCAGATCGCGAGTCAGAGCACATGCTGCTCTACCCCCTGTTCTTCACATCATTCGTCGTAGATGACTACCTCGAAGACCAAGGCGACTTCGGCGCCACGACGACAATCGTCTCTAGCGCCTCTAGCAAGACAGCAATCGGTATCGCATTCCTATCTAAGGCTCGCGGCCACCGAGTTATCGGACTCACCTCTCCGGGTAACCGCAGATTTGTCGAGTCACTAAACATCTACGACTCGGTTGTTCCATATGACGAAATTTCGAGCATCCCCAAAGAGGCAAGCGTCTTCGTGGATATCGCTGGCGACCCTGACGTTGTGCGCTCAGTCCACACTTACCTTGGAGAGTCTTTAGCATTCTCGGTCGCACTCGGTGGGACTCACTGGAACCATGGTGCCCAAGCCTCAACTGAGCCACTACCAGGCCCGAAGCCAAAGTTCTTCTTCGCACCTGATCAGATCGCCAAGCGCAATGCCGATTGGGGAAGAAGCGGACTCGGAGAGCGCGCTCTAGCGGCATGGGGCCCATACGTTGTTTGGTGTGGCGACTGGCTTGAGTTCCGCGAGGTAACGGGTGCAGATGACGTGAGAGACACCTACCTTGCTCTCCTAGATGGTCGTACCGACCCGAGAGTTGGTTATATCTGCAGCCTCTCCAAATAAGAGGGGCAATACAGACCGATACACACCGGCACACGGCGACACAAGGCAATACTCAGCGATACAGATAAGTACTTCATTTACCAAGGAGCAACATGCAACTAACCGACCGCACAGCAGTTATTACCGGCGCAGCCTCTGGGATTGGGCTCGCTCTAACAAAGAGACTCCTTGAAGAAGGTATGTCTGTTGTAATGGCAGATGTCGAGGGAGCGACGCTCGCACGTGAGGCTTCTGCGCTCACCGATTCTGGAGCAAAGGTGCTTGCCGTCGAGTGCGACGTCTCCGACTCAGACCAGATCGCCAACGTTCGCGATCAGGCGCTCGCCAAATTTGGGGCAGTGCATCTCCTAATGAACAATGCCGGGGTTGCATCTGGTTCGCCAAACATACGAACCAAGCCACAGGTTTGGGACTGGGTTGTAGGAGTAAATCTCTTAGGGGTTGCCTATGGGGTGAGCGCATTTGCTCCGCTCATGGTCGAGCAGGGTGAGGGCCACATAGTCAACACAGCATCAGAGGCAGGGCTCTGCGCAACACCGATGCTCGGCTCCTATCACGCTACGAAATATGCAGTAGTAGGCCTCTCAGAGTCGCTATTCATGGAGCTCGACGGAACCGGCGTTGGAGTCTCCTGCCTCTGCCCCGAGCTCGTAGATACAAAGATCTTTGAGTCAGGGCGCAACGCACCGCCAGAGACAGGCATCAAGGCACCGCCTGAGATACCGATTTCTCAGATCGAGCAGTTCATGAGCACCGTTGCAATGGACCCTCGAGATGTGGCCGGCCAGATTGTCTATGCAGTACGCGCTAACCACTTCTGGATCATCACCCACCAAGTAACGCGTGCTCGCGCATCACAACGCAATGCCGACTTCCAGGAGATGCGCAACCCGCGCTCGCCATACGGTCCTCGCTAAAAACGGTCCT
>JBAWWI010000139.1:0-4119 GCA_037146835.1 Actinomycetes bacterium
GAAGTTGGGAGAGAAGGTGGGAGCGAGACCAGGTGGGCTTGGCGAGCGCCGCCGGATCTAAAACGCACGGGGTAAATCTGAGGCCAAGATATATAGGGAGTGTTAGAGGCGCTCGATGATGGTGACGTTGGCCTGACCGCCGCCCTCACACATTGTCTGGAGTCCGTAGCGTCCACCTGTGCGCTCAAGTTCGTGAAGAAGAGTCGTCATGAGTCGTGTCCCTGTAGCCCCGAGTGGGTGCCCAAGTGCGATAGCGCCACCATTTGGGTTAACGCGTGCTGGGTCGGCACCGGTCTCTTTAAGCCATGCGAGTACAACAGATGCGAAGGCCTCGTTTATCTCAACGGAGTCAATCTCATCGATAGACATACCGGCTTTTCCAAGGGCATATGCAGTAGCGGGGATAGGTGCTGAGAGCATCATGATCGGGTCGCCACCGCGCACGGATAGGTGGTGGATACGGGCACGTGGCTTGAGGCCGTGTGTGCGTACTGCATCCTCCGAGGCGATGATCATCGCGGTTGCAGCATCTGAGATCTGACTCGCCATCGCTGCAGTGATGCGCCCACCCTCAACAAGCGTCGGGAGGGAACGAATCTTCTCCCAGTTCGGCTCACGTGGTCCCTCGTCGGCACTAACGCCATTGATTGGCGCAATCTCGCGCTCGAAGTTTCCGGCAGCTCGTGCAGCAATCGCCTTTAGGTGAGATGCAACAGCAAACTCCTCCATGTCATCGCGTGAGATTCCCCACTTCTCGGCGATCATCTCGGCGCCGCGAAACTGACTCACCTCTTGTGTTCCGTAACGCGAGATCCATCCGGTCGATCCACTAAACGGATCGTCGAAGCCCATTGGCTGAGCGACTGTCATCGCAGAGGAGATCGGGATCATGGTCATGTTCTGAACCCCACCAGCAACGATGAGGTCTTGCGTGCCACTCATCACAGCCTGTGCAGCGAAGTGAACAGCCTGCTGAGAAGAACCGCACTGGCGATCAATAGTCGTGCCGGGGACCTCCTCTGGAAGCCCTGCAGCGAGCCAGCATGTGCGCGCAATGTCTCCAGCCTGGGGACCAATCGCATCGACGCAGCCGAAGATCACATCGTCTACTGCAGCCGGGTCAAAATCGTTACGCCCAACTATCTCGGCAATGACATGAGCGCCAAGATCAGCCGGGTGGATCTCCCCAACTCCGCCGCCGCGACGCCCTACTGGTGTGCGCACCGCATCGATGATGTATGCCTCGGGCATTGTGGCTCCTGATTATTTTGAGGGCTATTGGAGAAGTACTCGACGTCGATCAAATTACATAACGATCAAAGCCGAACCAATTTCACAGACGCTTTTGCGCTGCTCTGAGAGGTTACAGGATGGGCTGTTATCTCATTAGACGAGAGCCCGAGCCTCTACAGAACAGCTTTAGCCACTCGCGCTCGGTGCAGAGATGCATCACCCCATGAGGATGAGAGTGCCCAGGCTCGCTTCATCCACATATGTAGGTCGTACTCAAATGAATACCCAATTGCACCATGGCATTGAAGCGCTTGAGCTGACGTAAGCATCGCAGCATTCGAGGCCTGTGCTTTTGCCATAGATACGTGAACAGATGCATCGGGGTCACCAACGGAGAGCGAGTAAGCAGCACGCGTAACGAGCGGCCTCGCGAATTCAAGTGCAATGCGCGCATTCGCTAGGTGGTGCTTGACCGCCTGAAATGATCCAATTGGTGCCCCAAATTGGCGACGCTCAGATGCATACTCAACACTCATCTCGAGCATTCGGTGCGAGAGGCCAAGGAGAAGTGCGGCAGCCCCGAGAGCGCCGCGGTCAAATGCAGCGGCCGCTTCAAGTGGCCCACCTACCTCGGTTGCATCAGAGTCAGACCACTCAAGGGTTGAGATCCTGCGCGAGCCATCAACCGCAACATCGGGCGTCAAACGCAGCGCATCGCGCTCAACGGTAAAGAGCCTGCGATCACGCTCCACTAGCGCGACCTCAGATGAATCTGCATAGAGCGCAAAAGGAGAACCCCCGATGAAGGAAGTAACCGTGCGCGACTCACTAACAACTCCACCAATTATTGGAGCGCATACAACTGCGTGCTCAATGATTGGCTCTGGGAGCGCAACGCGTCCGCACTCCTCAACAAGAAGCACAAGATCAATCATTGTCATCCCCATGCCACCATCAACCTCTGGGGCAAGAATCCCAAGCACACCCATCTCGGAGAGCAGATCCCATACCTGCCCACTTCGCCCGTCAGAGTTGCTCCACGCATCGCGCACTACAGATGCACCGCACTCGCGTGTGAGCAGGTCGCGAACTGCATCACGGAATGAGAGTTGATCCTCAGAGAATGCAAAATCCATAATAATTTACCTGTGCTCTATTTTCTAGGTAGGCCGAGCACGCGCTCAGCCACCACGTTGCGTTGAATCTCATTTGTTCCGGCATAGATCGGTCCGGATAGAGAAAACTGCCAGCCTTTTGCCCACGAACTATCCGCGACCTCTGCGCGCGGCCCAAGAATTCGCATCGCCAGCTCGTGCAGGCGCATATCTAACTCAGACCAGAAAATCTTGACCATGCTCGCCTCGGGGCCAGCGTGACCACCCTTGCTTAAGGTCGTAACTACTCCAAGCGTCTGAAGCCTGTATGCCTCAGTATCAATCCATGCTTGAGTAACAGCGTCTCTCAGCTCGGTGTCACTCGGGTCGGCATGCTCGCGCCAGAGCGCCACGAGGCGATCTGCTGTTGCAGTAAATCGCCCTGGACTTCTAAGGGTTAGGCCTCGCTCGGATCCCGCAGTCGCCATTGCAACGCCCCAGCCTGAGTTCACCTCGCCGAGCACAAGATCATCGGGCACGAATGCATCCTCAAAGAAGACCTCTGCGAACCCTTCATCACCATCAAGGCGCCCAAAACCGCGCACTGTGATTCCCGGCGTATCGAGCGGCATTAAGAAATAAGTGAGCCCATGATGACGCTGCGCATCGGGGTTGGTACGGAACAATCCAAAAAGGTGGGTGCAGAACGCGCCGCGCGTTGTCCAGGTCTTCTGCCCAGTGAGGCGCCAACCGCCTGCTGCTTCATCGCGCACAGCCTTGCTCGAGACCGCGGCAAGATCGCTACCCGCATCCGGCTCTGACCAACCTTGGCACCACGTCTCTTCTCCTGATGCCATCTTGAGGAGAAAGCGCGCCTGCTGCTCTGGAGTTCCAAACTGAAAGATCGATGGTGCGAGGAGAAAGATGCCGTTCTGGGTAACTCGCTGAGGAGCGCCAGCGCGGTAGTACTCCTCCTCAAAAATGATCCACTCCCAGAGAGAGGCGTCTCGGCCGCCGAATTCCTCTGGCCACGAGACCACAGCGAGTCGAGCATCGAAGAGTCGGCGCTCCCATTCAATATGCGCTGCGAATCCTTCGCGAGTATCGCCGGACGGCATCGCCTTAGCTGGGACATTCTCGAGAAACCAGGCCCGCACCTCTTGGCGGAAGATCTCCTCGGATGGGCTGAATGCGAGTTCCATAGAAATTCCTTACGTGCGGTCCCTAGTTGCGATTCCGTGAGCGTGCTTACCTGCATGCAAATATCTGCCTGCAGTGCCCTAAGTGCTTGCGATCGGGCAGAATGTACCCGGTAGAGCCATGACCTGACGCAGCGACGGGCTAAACAATCTTTACAACCACTCATCGGAGGCGACCCTCAATGCCAAACCCACCGGCACCCCTTCCAGAGCGGCGAATGAACGGCAACCTCGGATGGGCAGATGCTCTCTTAGATGCCGTCATCGTTATGGATACCGACCTAATTATCCGTCAGTGGAACGGGGCGGCTGAGCGGATCTTCGGGTGGAGCGCTGCTGAGACAGTCGGATCACGATTAGTGGAGTTCTGCATTCCGCCACATTTACGAGATGCTCACATTGAAGGGGTTCGTCGATATCTTGAGACTGGCGAGAAAGTAGTAATCGACACGCCCATCGAACTTCCAGCGATGCGAGCTGACGGCTCCACAATCTCAATCGAACTTTCTCTTACTACTGCGCGTGGAGGCCCTGATAACGCCGAGTTCTTTATTGCCTTCATGCGCGACATATCAGCGCTGCGGATCGCCGAG
>JBAWWI010000140.1:0-4117 GCA_037146835.1 Actinomycetes bacterium
TTGTTCCTCGGCTCTTGCCTACTAGTGCGAGCGGGGGGACTTGAACCCCCAAGCCCTTGCGGGCACCGGGACCTAAACCCGGCGCGTCTGCCTATTCCGCCACGCTCGCATTGCTGTATTGCTGTATTGCTGTATTGCTGGGGCGAGACTAATGCCTCAAAGTTCGAGTGCTTGGACGGTAGTGGTTTAGACCGCTGTCCAGCCTCCATCTACAGCAAGTAATGAGCCGGTGACGAAGGACGAAGCGTCGGAGGCTAGGTATAAAAGCGCTCCATCTAGTTCGCTCTCATCGCCAGTGCGCCCAAGTGGGGTATTGCGAGTAACCCACTTATTGAGCTTGGGGTCACTAAAGACCTTCTCGGTCATCTCGCTCGCAAAATAACCAGGTGCGATTGCGTTTACCCGCACTCCAGTATGTGCCCACTCCGCAGCTAGGTGGCGCGTGAGATTCACTAGCCCACCCTTCGATGCCGAGTACGCGCTCAATCCGGCCCGCGCGCCGACACTCCCAAACTGTGACGCAATGTTGATGATTGACCCTGCGCCTGCTGCGGTCATGACGCGCCCTGCTGCTTGAGCAATCGCAAATGGCGAGACAAGGTTCAGCTCCACTACCCGGCGAAACTCCTCAACAGGGAGATCGAGAGCAGCTGCCTCTGACGAGGTGCCAGCATTATTCAGGAGTATGTCAAGCCGGCCGAATCGCTCGTTGGCCAACGCAACTAACTCGCTAGGTGCATCTGGATCGGATAGGTCGAGAGCAATAGGGGTTACCTCAACATCCTCACTGCTCAGTTGCTCCGCGAGCGCGTTGAGGCGGTCAGATCTACGCGCAGTGATGATCACGTGCGCTCCGGCACCGGCAAGGACTCGAGCAAAGCGCGTCCCTAATCCGGAGGAAGCGCCGGTGACTATTGCGACTTTGCCATCAATGCGAAAGGTATTTGTTGAATCAATTGGGGACACGGCGGGAGAGTTTAGGGGTTGCGGCCCGGATGGAGGGAGGTCTGCCCCGGTATGCTCCGAGGGTGACCATCAAGCCGTCTGCAGCACTGGTTCGCGTGCTTCTCATCGACTCCAATCTTGATCAGCGCGACGCTCTCGAGTCCGAGCTAGCGCGTCAGGGTCTAATCGTCTCCTCGGCCGGCGATATCCGCAGCGCAAAGGACTCCCTAGTCGCCTCACCCCCAGACATTGTCGTCCTCGATGTAGACCTCGAGGACCTAGGCGGATTTGGGCTGCTCTCGACGATCGTGACGGAGACCGAGTTTCCGGTGATTGTCTTGACCGAGCGGTCGGAGGAGGCTCTTCGTCTTCTTGGGTTTGAGTTAGGCGCAGATGATTATGTGGTCAAACCGTGCTCCGGCCTTGAACTCACTTCACGGATGCGCAGCGTGCTTCGTCGCATGGACGGACGTCGCGTTGACCATTTGGCCCTGAACTCTGGCGACCTCAGCCTTGACAGCGACTCTCGACAGGCGACACTTGCGGGCAAGGTGCTTGCACTCACCTCACGTGAGTTTGATCTTCTTAACTATCTAGTAGGGCATAAAGGCCAGGTCGTTGATCGCGACCGAATTCTTCGCGACGTCTGGCGCTCAACCTCAGAGTGGCAGGATCCGTCGACTGTTACAGAGCATGTTCGAAGACTCCGCCACCAGATCGAGGTAGACCCGACCAAGCCCGTGCGTATCGCCACCGTGAGGGGCAAGGGCTACCGCTGGGAGGGTTAAGAAATGTGGTTCGGCAATCCCCGTAGTAGCGCCCGTAATAGCGCCCGTAGTAGTGATCGAGGGGGAAGTACCTATTATTTCTACGCGGGCTTTTCGTATGCGGCCTATTCGTATGCAAGTTGTTCGCACGCAAGTTATTCGCACACCAGATTGGTACGCCGCCTGGGACTCGAACCCAGAACCTACAGATTAAGAGTCTGTTGCTCTAACCAGTTGAGCTAGCGGCGCGTGCGGGCAGACTAGCCCGAGGAAGTGCCTTGGGTTCCAGCCGAGGCACTAGAGAACATTTAAGACCGCCAAGATTATTAGAGGAGCGCCCAGTGGAGATTGCAGTAACCGGAGCGAGTGGCTTAATCGGATCGGCCCTAATCGCAGCCCTAGAGGCTGATGGGCATCGGGTGCGCAGGTTCGTGCGCGGTGGGGTAGCGGTCCCTGGCAGTGTCGTTTGGGATCCGATAGCCGGCACTATCGAGGCAGGTGCACTAGATGGCGTAGAGGCTGTCGTGCACCTTGCGGGAGAGGGCATAGGCGAGAAGCGCTGGAGTCCAGAGCAGAAGGAGCGGATCCGCAGTAGTAGGGCCCTTGGAACCTCACTGATCGCTCGTTCTGTGGCTGCGATGGCGCAGCCTCCGCGAGTGTTCCTCTCCGCCTCCGCAATCGGCTGGTACGGCAACCGCGGCGACGAGCTGCTCACAGAGGCCTCGGGCCCCCCCGAGCCTTCCGAGTTCCTCTCTGAGGTCTGCGTCGATTGGGAGGCCGCAACCGCGCCGTCAACAGCTGCAGGTATTCGGACGGTTCTGCTGAGAACCGGAATTGTCCTAACTCCCAAAGGAGGGGCACTCGGGCGGATGATCACGCCATTCCGTCTCGGCTTGGGTGGCAAGATTGCATCAGGCAAGCAGTGGATGTCTTGGATCTCATTAGAGGACGAGATAGGAGCGATTCTTCACGTGCTCGGAGACGACTCGGTCTCCGGACCTGTCAATCTCACAGCCCCAGCACCGGTAACCAATTTAGATTTCACGAAGGCGCTCGGCAGAGCTGTCCATCGCCCGACCATTCTGCCTACGCCACTTGCGCCGCTAAAGCTTGCCCTCGGCTCGGAGTTGGTAACAGCATTATTGGTAAATGGGCAGCGGGTACTCCCTGCTGCGCTCGAGGCCAGCGGATACAAATTTAAGCACCCAGATATTGCGAGCGCTCTCGCTTCACTGCTTGCAATATAGGCCCCAAATAAGGCCTAGAAATAGGAGTCCGGGCGCGTAAACGCCCCCTCTAAAGAGGGGGCGCTACGTGGGGTGACCGAGGGGTTTCGAACCCCCGGCCTCCGGGATCACAACCCGGCGCTCTCGCCTGCTGAGCTACGGCCACCATGTTCTTCGTGTATTGCTGTATTACTGCTCTCCTATATTTTTCTTGGTACGGATCTGTGATTATCCTGCGCGCCCGGGAGGACTCGAACCTCCGGCCGACCGCTTAGAAGGCGGTTGCTCTATCCACTGAGCTACGGGCGCCTAGTCCATCCGGGCATGCATACTCTACCGGCAAAAGGTACCGCTAAGGCCAGCCGCGCGTGAAGTGAATTAGCGCGAGATAGCGGGCTTGCTAGAGGTGACCGAGATGAGGTCTCCCTCCGAAGGGGCAGTTAGAAGCCCCTGCCCAGCGAGCGCTCTAATTGCAATCTCTGCGAGTTGGTTGATATTGGTGCCGTTCTCGTCAGTCCAGGTTGGGTAGGAGTTCACGAGTGCATCGGACACAACTAATGTCGCCAAGGTGAATTGCATGTGACAAACATGCCAGATTTGACCCACTAATTGGGGGATATCTGGTGATATCAAGGGTGGCATCCGACACAGAGCCACTTATCGTGACTTCAAATTGGGATTTCTGTCATTAATACAGCAAAGCGTGGTTCTACTCGAGTTTCAGGTGAGCTTTTGAGCCAAGCGGCGGACCGATCGACGCTCGTACATCTGCGCATCGGCGAGGTGGATGAGCACAGAAGCGCTTACGTCGTCTCCTTCGAGAGTGGCGAGGCCTGCGCTAATCGATCCATCAATCTCTGAGTTCTGCAGCGCGAAAGTTAGGTCGGCTCGAATAACCGCCTCTACTCGATCTGGATCCGGACCCTCACCGAGACCAATTATGACTAACTCGTCTCCTCCCCAACGCGCTACCAAATCGGCGGCACGAACAAGGCGTGTGGTTGCAACTGCAATCTCGCTCAGGACGAGGTCTCCCGCAATGTGACCGTGCACGTTGTTGATATCGGAGAGTCCGTCAATATCGATGAATACAGCAAAAACGCTTCGCTTCTCTCGGAGAGCGAGTGCAATTAAAGCGCTACTCCTGATCTCAAGCCCGTTGCGATTGAGGAGCCCAGT
>JBAWWI010000141.1:0-3843 GCA_037146835.1 Actinomycetes bacterium
GAACTCCTCGAGCTCTGCGGCGATGTCGTCACCTGTCGGGATGCCATCAGGGTTATCGGAGAGAGGATCCATAAACAGATCGTCGTCGTCCTCCGACTGCTCCGCTAAGCGCGCTACGTACTCGCGTAGGTCGTCGTCATCTGCAACAAAGGTATCGATTCGCGCTCTCCATGCTGCAGACTGCACGCGCAACTCTCCGAGGCTGATCGGTATGTCTGTGATATTTGAGAGTGCCTCGAGCAACGCAACCTGAGCTGGCGGGTTGGGTGGGGTTGCAACGTAATGAGGAACTGGAGCCCAGAGGGATGCTGATGGAATCCCCGATGACCTCAGGACGTCGTGGAGAACTCCAACAATTCCAGTAGGCCCTTCATAGCGCGAGCGGGTCATCCCAAGGCGGTCCATCAGTGCAGGCTCTGTTGTAGATCCAGTGATCTTTACAACCTGATTATGTGCTGCATCGGCGAGCAATGATCCAAAGGTCACCGCTAACTCGCAGCCCAGCTCACCTGCTGCCTCAAGAATCGCGTCGCAGAACTCGCGCCATCTCATGTGAGGCTCGGGGCCGAGGACCAGAACCAAGTCGCGAGATGATCCTGGGATTCGCACGGCTAGTAGACGCGTGCCGGGCCAGCGCACTTCACGGGTAACACCATCTGTAATAACAACTGTCGGGCGCAACGCCTGAAAATCAACATGGCGCTCTGGGTCGATATAAGCAAACTGCTCAGCGTCGTACTGTGTAGCGAGTCGCTCTACTGCGTCTGTTGCCGCATCTCCGGCATCGTTCCAACCAGTAAAGGCTGCTACCAGAACTGGATGACGAAGAACGGGGTGATCTTCCCAGACGAGGCTGCTCATGTTTGAGAGCCTAGGGGAGGAACACCGGTGATTTCAGACGATGCCTAGGCTCTGTTGCCAGCCCTATTCGCAGGCCTAACCCCTAAGCGCAGCGATAGTGGAGTTCGACGCACGCTGTAGCGCTCCGTCCACGAGCCCTCCCACCAGCGCCCCCATTGCCTCAAAGCCATCGCCGAGGGTCTTGCCCATCTGGAAACGAGCATTAATACCCTCAACAATGATCGCCAATTTGAAGGCTGCGAATACCTCGTACCAATCCAGGTCATCGACGCTGCGCCCGCTCTTGAGCGCATAGGCCTCGACAATCCCGTCATGGTCAAGGAAGCCGTCCTGAGAACCAATTGCCGATCCCGTAGCGATCACCTGCGCGTCTGCCTGCCCCCAGTAGAGAAGAAAAAGGCCGAGGTCGGTTAGCGGGTCACCGAGGGTAGACATCTCCCAGTCGAGTACAGCTGCGATGCGCGACGGGTCTCTCGGGTCCATCATGGTGTTATCTAAACGGTAATCGCCGTGAACAATGGTGGGGCTTCCTGATGCAGGCAGAGCATTTTTAAGGCGCCTTGCGACCTCATCGACAGCGGGTATCTCTCTGGTCTTGGAGCGCTCCCACTGCTCTCCCCATCGCCTTACCTGGCGCTCGCAGTAACCCTCGGGCCTACCAAAGTCTCCGAGACCAATTGCGTTGTAATCAACCGCGTGGATGTCCGCTAGAACATTGACAAGCGCGTGCGAGACATTCTTTGCGTCAGTAGCCGAGAGCGAGGCTATAGATGATGAGTCTCTATAGATCACGCCGTCGACGCGCTCCATTACGTAAAAGACTGCATCGTTTATCGCTAGGTCATCGCAGAACCCAAGAATCTTTGGGACTGGCACCGTGGTGTTCGCGAGTGCATGTTGAACGCGGTACTCACGAGCCATGTCGTGGGCGGTTGGCAGCACGTGGCCAAGTGGTGGGCGGCGCAGTACCCATTCATTCGTACCGTCATTCACGAGGTAAGTGAGGTTGGATCGTCCGCCTGCGATGAGCGTTGCTGAGAGCGCAGAGCCCGTATAGCCATCAATATTCTCTGCAAACCAAGCCTGAACTCTTGCTAGGTCGATTCCTGGATCCGGGCTGGTCTTCATGCCCTCAGGGCTATCGGTGCTGCTCAACGCATTTGCTCCTAGGTCTCATCGTTTCAAGACTCATTGCTCGGAGCCTCAATGGGGAGAGACGATAGATGCTTTCTAAGGCATTTAGGCAAAATAGTTCGAGAAACGCGTCGAATAAATAACCTGAGCAGGAATTCGGAGCGCAGATCGCCGCTTGCCGTCGATGAGGGGTCGCTAGTTATTGATCAGGCGACGCGAGGGGTGCGAGGTGCCACGGGGCTTCCATCGCCCTTTGGGTAACGAGCAACACGCCCAACAGGCATATCGACTCGGTAGCCCGCTGCTGCGCGCTCTTCCTCAGACTCGCCGCCCCAGAACCCATACTCACGGTTCTCTCGTGCCCAGTCACGGCAGGGTGCCATCGCTGCGCACTCGGTGCAGACGCCACGCGCCTTGGACTCGCGTACAACTCGTGCCTCAGGGCGCTCACCGGCTGGCGCAAAGAAGAGCTCTGTTCGCCCTTGACATGCTGCATCAGTGGTCCACGCGAGTGGCCCTGTAAAGACAATGCTTGACATGATTTCTGCTGCCATTTTGGCTCCTTGGATCTTGTATCAAATCCGATTGGGACTCGAAGTGCTTATTTTTTAAGTGCCATCCGGTGCCTTGGCTACCGGTGGGATAACTCTCTTCGTGCGACTTAAGGCTCTCTGTAGGGTTTCTGAATGCCCGCCTACAAAGCAATTGCCCATAATTAGAGTCCAAAGTCCTGAATCTGTCCAACAGTTAGTTGCGATGCTTCCCATCTCAATCTATGATGGAGGCTAAGTAGCGCTGTTACATAGCCGATTTCACTCACTTTCCCACAATCAGCGCGCAGAAATTATTTTTTATTTTTCCCACATTTGGGTCTCTGTAGGCAGCTCAAATGGATTCGAAAAGGATTTGAAAAGGATTTGAAATGGAGTTGAAGCATCTTGAGGCACTTATTGCTGTATCCCAGGAGGGTTCCTTTACGGCTGCTGCGGACCGGTTACGCACAGTCCAGTCCAATATCTCTGAGCAGATCCGCCAACTCGAGGTCGAACTAGGCACCGAGCTACTTGTGCGGAGCCGCCAAGGGGCGACTCTTACCGAGGCTGGGCGCGCGGTGCTAGCGCGAGCGAGTCGCATCAAACATGAGGCGAGTGAAATCGCCTCTGATGTGGCTGACGTATTCGGGCTCAAGATCGGCAACGCTTCCTTCGGCGTTGTGGGCACGGCGAGCAAGTGGCTAGTGCCTGATCTGGTCGGCGCTATGCAGCGATCAGCTCCAGATGTGATTCTTCGAATCCACGAAGGAGCCTCGGAGAGGTTGGTTGCAGAGGTACTAGACCTCCAACTCGCGCAGGCGGTTGTGACCGCGCCGGTCACAAACAAGAGACTCATCGAAGAGCATTTGATCGACGAGCGTTTGGTCGGCCTTGTGCCTAAAGGATCGAAACTCCTCGGGCGCGGATCAATAAAGCTAGAAGAGATCGCAAAAGAGAGATTAGTAATGCCTCCTTCCAACAACCCGCTGAGGTTGGAGGTGGAGCTTGCAGCGGAGGCGATCAACGTCGAGCTGAACGTGCCAATCGAGGTTGAGGGTGTGCGCCTCATCGGTGACCTTGTCGCTGCTAACGCCGGTATTTCAATTTTGCCGGAGACATCATTTGATTTTGAGACTCCTGGGTTGCGAACTCTGCCGATCGAGGGCCTGCCACTGCGTCGACTTGTTCTCGTGACGCTTAGAGATACTCAACTATCAGCAGCTGACCTAGCGGTGCGCGAGCATATTTTGGAGATAGTTAGTGAACGCTCTGCTGGGCACAAGAAACGCTGATCGGCAGAGGGCTAATAAGTAGG
>JBAWWI010000142.1:0-3822 GCA_037146835.1 Actinomycetes bacterium
GCTGGAACATATTTTCCTGCTTATTACTGGGTAGTCGGGCTCCCGTCGCTTATTAGCGCTCAGGCCGGAGGCGTCTACTTGATGCGTTTGCTCTCCGCTCTGGTTGCCGCAGCACTTCTTGCGTGCGCTGTGAGTTCGCTACGAGGTTTCCCAAATCGGCGCGTTGGCGCAGTTGGGCTAGCGGTTGCAGTAACTCCGATGGTCCTCTTTGTTAACGGGACAGTCAACCCAAGCAGCCTCGAGATATCTGCAGCAATCGCCGCGTGGTGCTCCGCATTGGCTATCGCAGCGACTCGAGCAGATACCCGGATCGACCGAGCAGAGATAGTGCGGCTTGTGGTTGCATTTAGCGCACTTGGGGTCTCACGTTTGTTCGCCCCAATGTGGATCGTTGGGATCCTTATTGTCGCTGGAATGCTAGGTGGATGGACCGCTATTCGAAGGATGTCGCGAGATCGAGGCATGCAACTTGCGGCTGGATTAATAGGGGTAGCGACACTTAGCCAGGTTGTTTGGAACGTAATCGTTCGGCCAGTCGATACTGGTACATCGGTTGAGGTCTCACAATACGAGCTGATTCGAAACACCATCGGTCGCTCTGGATTCTTCTACGACTCAATGATCGGTAATTTTGGTTGGCTGAATGTAAAAGCGCCATACGTCGTGATCCTTATATGGACTGCCGCTATTGGGCTCCTACTAGCGCTCGGGCTATCTCTGCCATCACGACGCGCTTCGCTTGCGTTGCTGTTGACAGCCGCGGCGACAGTGATGCTTCCGCTAGTTAGCGAGTATCGAGAGGTTCCGATCATTGGCCCATTTTGGCAGGGTAGGTACACGCTGCCGCTCGCGGTAGGTGTTCCGCTAATCGCTGCATGGATAATCGGGGCCTCGAGTATTGGAGAGCGACTAGCGCGCAGCAGGTTGCCTCTAGTTGTTGGAGCGGCGCTCTTCATCGGCCATTTCTTATCCTTTGCCCAGACTCTTAGGCGCTTTAGCGTTGGGTATAACGGTTCGTTTATGTATTGGCGTGCCCCTTCTTGGTCTCCGCCTCTAGGCGCTCTACCCATAACCCTAGGGTTTGGTCTCGTACTAATTCTTTGGTCGCTATGGCTGCTAGGTCCCCCGCCAGAGGATCTTGAGATACCGGTTAATGCAGCCATTGATTGATAGTGATCTACTCGACAAGCAAAGGTGTTCGTAATGATCTCCGAAATATTTGATGAGTCATCATGGGATGAGGTTCCAGGTTTCGACCTCGCGGACATCACGTATCACCGCGCAAAGAATCAGGGAACGGTTCGCGTCGCCTTTAACCGTCCAGAGATTCGAAATGCGTTTCGTCCTTCGACTGTTGATGAGCTATACCGAGTTCTTGACCACGCCCGCCAGAGTTCTGATGTCGGGTGCGTATTGCTGACTGGTAACGGCCCCTCGCCCAAAGACGGCGGTTGGGCCTTCTGCTCAGGGGGAGACCAGCGCATTCGCGGTAAGGACGGTTACCGCTACGCAGAGGGCGAGACAGCGGCGACCATTGACCCCGCTCGCTCGGGGCGTCTCCACATACTTGAGGTACAGCGACTCATTCGCTTCATGCCCAAAGTAGTTATAGCTGTTGTGCCCGGCTGGGCTGCCGGTGGTGGGCACAGTCTCCATGTTGTGGCCGACCTAACAATCGCTAGCCGCGAACACGCACGCTTTAAACAGACCGATGCAGACGTAGCGTCCTTCGATGGAGGCTTTGGCTCCGCGTACCTTGCTCGCCAGGTTGGGCAGAAATTTGCCCGTGAGATATTTTTCCTAGGCGATGAATACTCAGCCGAGGATGCGTATCGAATGGGGATGGTCAACGCAGTAGTTGCTCACGAGGATCTTGAGAAGGTTGCACTCGAGTGGGGCGCCAAGATAAATGCCAAGAGCCCAACTGCACAGCGCATGCTGAAGTATTCGTTCAACCTCATTGACGATGGGTTGGTGGGTCAGCAAATCTTTGCCGGCGAGGCGACCCGCCTTGCATACATGACCGATGAAGCAACTGAGGGGCGTGACTCTTTCTTAGAGAAACGTGATCCTGATTGGTCTGAGTATCCTTGGCACTTCTAGGTCAGCCTTGAGTCGCTTCTTTAAGCGATAAGGCAGCACTCAAAGGCTGTACTCAAAGACCGCACTCAAAGACCGCACTCAAAGACCCTGCTTAGAGGTTGGGGAGCGTTGATAGAGGTGCGGCGGCCCCATATCGGTAGCCCTGCAACTCGGTACACCCAAGGTCTTGAGCGATCCACGCTTGCTCGTCAGTCTCAACGCCCTCAGCTACTACCTCTAGGCGCAGGACTCTCCCGATCTCGGCAACACCACGAACAATCGCGCGGTCAAGAGCATTCGTAGTGAGGCCTGCTGTGAAGGTCCGGTCGATCTTGACTACATCGATTGGGAAGCGCTTGATCGCAGAGAGGCTCGCCCAGCCGGTTCCGTAGTCGTCAAGCGATACTGACATTCCGTGATCGCGAAGCTGAGTGAGATTGCGCTCAACGAGAGCGACGTCGCCCATCAACACACTCTCTGTTACCTCTACTCCTAAGCGGTCGAGTGCAATGCCGTGCTCACTAACCGCTGCGAGAATGCGGGAGGCACAGTTGCGGCGCATCAAAGCCTGCCCGGAGAGGTTTATCCAGACCCGTGGCAGGACCTCAACGGTAGTGGCGGCGAGATCGGCAACGATGAGTTCAAGTATTCGATCCCCTAGGTCGTGGATCAGGCCGCTCGACTCTGCTGTAGGGATGAATCCCTCTGGGAGAACCATCCCATCCGCGCGTGGCCAGCGAACCAGAGCCTCATAGGAGGCAACATTTCGTGTGTCTGCGAGGACTATCGGCTGATAGTGCACGGCAAACTCGTTCTGGTCAATCGCTCTGTGCATCTCGCTCTGCAGGGCCAGGCGATCCGTAGCCTCAGCGACCATGCGCGCGTCGTAGCGAGCAACAACGCCAGGGCCTTGGCGCTTCGCTGCGTACATTGCGACATCGGAGTTTCGGAGAAGATCGTCGTGAATCCCTGCGCTATTCGCAGTGCAGGCAACGCCGATGCTTGCAGTTACATGTAGCTCCGTCGCGCCGATCGAGACAGGGGTACGCAGTGCTGCTTGTATTCGCGCCGCGAGCATCTCAGCTTCATCAAGGTCAGTTAACGGAGAGAGAACAACAATCTCATCGCCGCCGAGTCGGGCAACTATGTCGTTGCTTCTAGCGACGTTGCGGATCCTCACTGCTACTTCACGTATTAGTTCATCACCTGCGCGGTGCCCGAGGCTGTCGTTTACCAACTTGAAATGGTCAATGTCGATCATCGCGAGAGATACGGGTGACTCTGTCGGCGAGGCAAGAGCGCCAGCGAGGTGCTCCTCAAATGAAAGGCGGTTTGGGAGGCCTGTAAGTGCATCAGTTCGTGCCTGCGCATGGAGTGCTGCAACTAAACGAATTTGGTCGCTTGCGTCGCGAGCGTTTACGAGGATGCCTGCAATTGCTGGGTCGTCGATGCGGTTCTCAAGGCTGCAGTGAACTTCGCGAATTGTTCCGCCGAGACCCCAGAAAGATCCGCTGAACCTCGTCGAGGAACTCGGGGTGTTAGCGATGCGCTGCCACTCAAGGGCAAAACGCCTACGATCTTTAGGGTGAATTCTGAGAGAGATCGGTCGGCTAATTAAAGACCCGGACTCAGCCTCAAGCATCTCGTCGGCTGCAGCGTCAGATTTGAGAATGCGCCCATCGGCCCCCACAACTAGATGGGCCTCGCCAAGGTGGGCGGAGTAATCCTGAGGGAGTCTCG
>JBAWWI010000143.1:0-3789 GCA_037146835.1 Actinomycetes bacterium
CTTATCTAGGGCGCCCTTATATATATAGGTGGGCTTGGTCGTAGTCTCTAGGGATGCGTTCTTTGGAGGAGGTCAAGGCTGAGATACTTGGATCAGTCTCCCCGCTTGCCCCTGTCGTTGTACCCGCCGGTGATGCCCTAGGGCTCGTGCTTGCAGAGACTGTGCGTGCCGCTGAGGCGGTTCCTCCTTTTGCGAATACTGCAATGGATGGTTACGCCCTGCGCTTCGCGGATACTGCCGGCGCAACGGAAGATGATCCAATAACCCTAAATGTTGTGGGCGATCTCCCTGCAGGTTACGCGCCGAGTGTTGCAGTAGGTGAGGGTGAAGCGGTGCGCATAATGACCGGCGCCCCGATCCCCGATGGTGCTGACTCGATAATTCCAGTAGAGCGCACCTCGCGAGATTGCGCGACGCGCGTGCAGGTTCATACAGAGGTCAAACTGAACGATCACATCCGCCCGGCCGGTGGAGATGTACTCCCAGGTGATGCAGTCTTCTCCCCGGGAGATGTCTTAGGGCCTGCATCAATCGGAGTCTTATCAAGCCTTGCGGTATCGAGTGTGCGTGTCTACCCACGCCCGCGTGTTGCTGTCATCTCAACTGGCGATGAATTGGTCGAGGGCGGTGGGGCACTAGCTGCGGGCCAGATACGAGACTCGAATCGCCCAATGCTTCTTGCGATGGTGACGGATGCTGGATGCGAGGCGATTGATCTTGGTATTGCGCGTGATGATGAAAGCGCTTTAGAAGAAGCACTACTCAATGCTGCAGATAAATACGACGCGATTGTTACGAGCGGCGGAGTATCGGTCGGTGACTATGACGTAGTGAAAGCAGTTCTCGCACGAATTGGTGTGCTTGTCTGGTCACAGGTTGCGATCAAGCCAGCCAAGCCGCTCGCGTTTGGGGTCATCGGCTCTACGCCAATCTTTGGACTACCGGGTAATCCTGTCTCATCAAATATTTCTTTTGAGCTCTTTGCCCGACCTGCACTTCGAGTGATGGCAGGTCACACCGTTCTTGAGAGGCCAGTCGTTGATGCTGTCGCGACAGCTGATTTTGGAAGGCGCAGCGACGGCAAGATTCATTTCGATCGAGTAACCGTGAGTCTCGGGGCTGCCGGCTTTGCAGCGGAGCGCTCGGGAGGGCAGGGGAGCAATGTGCTCTCAGCGATGGCGCATGCCAACGGGCTAGCGATTCTTCCCGACGGCGATGGGGTGGAGGCTGGCGGATCGCTCCGAGTAATGCTCCTAACCGATCACTTCTCCTACCCTGAGGGGAGTGAACTCAGTGGAGCCTCGAGAACCTAAATCTTCTTCTAGCGCGCCTGTTGACTCATCGACCCTCGTTGATGGTCACGGGCGCCGGGTTCGCGATCTGCGCATCTCGATAACCGACCGCTGCAATCTGCGCTGCACCTACTGCATGCCGGCAGAGGGTCTCCCATGGCTGCCGCGCTCCGATGTGCTCACCTATGAAGAGATAGCGCGTATCGCGAAAGTCTGCGTTGATCGTTGGGCCTTCGACGCGATTCGCATCACTGGCGGTGAGCCAACTCTGCGTGCTGATGTCGTCTCTCTCTTTGAGATGCTCGCACCGCTAGGCGTTGATCTCGCGATGACAACCAACGCGATACGCCTCGTAGATCTAGCGGTGCCACTTCGTGACGCTGGTTTGAAGCGAGTGAATATCTCGTTGGATACTCTCGATGCTGCAACCTTTGAGAGCATTACGCGTCGAGATGATCTCACTCGCACTATTGCTGGGATAGATGCAGCGATTGCTGCAGGTTTGGCCCCAGTGAAAATCAATACTGTTGTGATGCGCGGAGTAAACGATCACGAGATTCTTGATCTGGTGGAGTTCGCTCGTGATCGAGGTGTTGGTCTGCGCTTTATTGAGTTCATGCCACTAGATGCAGGTCAGGGGTGGACGCTCGATCAAGTTGTTCCTGCGCGCGAAATACTTGAGACGATCGATGCAGCCTTCCCCCTAAGTGGAGATGCAATTCCAACTAGTGGCCATGTCGAGCCGGCAGAGCGTTTTGCATTTGCAGATGGACGTGGCGACGTAGGGGTAATCGCTAGCGTCACTGAACCATTCTGTGGAGACTGTGACCGAGTTCGAATCACCGCCGATGGTCGACTCCGTACTTGCCTCTTTGCACTCGATGAGAGTGACCTGAGAGATGTGGTGCGCAGCGGTGGATCAGATGATGAGCTTGCTGCAGCCATTGCACGTGCAGTGGCCGGCAAGTGGGCTGGGCACCGGATCGGGAATGTTGATTTCATCAGGCCAGATAGGTCTATGTCTCAGATCGGTGGCTAGGGGCTTTTACCTGCCCGTCGTATTGGGCTCGCAACCCGCGCGCTGCTGCTAGCGCTCCTAGAATGCCTCCCCATGCCCCCAGAGTTCACACACCTTGACCCATTAGGCCGTGCGCGCATGGTTGATGTCTCCGCGAAAGAGCCATCCATTCGACGGGCAATGGCGCGCTGCAGTGTGAAGATGCTCCCTGAGACTGCCTCCAAGATTGCTACGGGAGCGGTCTCAAAAGGTGATGTGCTTGCAGTCGCGCGAGTGGCTGGAATCCAGGCGTCTAAGCAGACAGCGAACCTCATACCACTCTGCCACCCGCTCTTAGTTGGGAGTGTGCTCGTTCACTTCCGAATAGAGGAGTCGAGTGTTGAGGTAGAGGCTCACGTGGATACCTTCGACCGCACCGGTGTGGAGATGGAGGCACTTACTGCGTGCTCAATCGCAGCTCTCACTATCTACGACATGTGTAAATCAACCGACCGATCAATGGTGATTACTGAGCTTGCGCTCTGGGAGAAGACGGGCGGTCGCTCAGGGCAGTGGCGCCGCGCTGGGCATGATGAAGGTATCAATTCCTTCGACGAATAATTACTGCGCGGTAACTATGTCAACAGTCTCGAGAATGTTTTAAATGTTGTGAGTGTTGTAAATGTTGACACTGTTGTAAATGTTGAAGATGTTGTTTAAGTAAAGCGTAAGCAGATGAGTAGTAGTTGCATCGCAATCAGCGAGCGCTAGGTATCCGCTTTCTTACGTTCATCGCTTGTTAGCGTTCTAGTCACGCAAATCGTCTAGGAGCTACTGCGATTCTTGTCCTACTGATCATCGTTGCACTTTGGGGAGTCTTCTTCCTCTGGCCATTGGTCTCCGGCTCGCTCGGAGAGACCGGTGGTCGGGCCCTCGCATCTGTTGATCGAATTCGCCACGGAGTTAGCCGAGTTGCACACTCGGGCTCCAACGTCCTCAATCCTCACCACTCTCATGCCTCAGCGATAGCGGCAGGGATGCCGGGGAGCCCACTTGGTGGGGCACCCTCTATACGCCGTCCGGCAACGTCGCCCCAGCAGAGACGACGGAGTGTGCTGATCATCCTGGGTGGAGCTTCTCTCGCCTCACTCTCGCTGGCATTTGTGACTGACTCAACGCTGATGTGGTTGGTCGCCCTAGGGATAGTGACGCTCTTCGCCTTGTTTGTAGTGGCGGTCGTAAACCTTGAGCAGGCCAAGCGGGAGCGCAGCGAGAAGGTTCGCTACCTCCCTGTTATCGAGGCTCCAACAAGGCGCGTTGAGCCGCCAGAAGAGGCACGG
Source organism: Actinomycetes bacterium (assembly GCA_037146835.1). GTDB lineage: Bacteria > Actinomycetota > Acidimicrobiia > IMCC26256 > IMCC26256 > IMCC26256. Next base: position 3,630 of record JBAWWI010000143.1, read on the forward strand.
CGAACTTTCGCACAGCCTGGCTAAGTCTGGGTAGACCTGAGCCAAGGGTGCCGTACATCGTGCGCGCTACCCTTGCGCAACCGGGGGGTGTAGCTCAGCCCGGTAGAGCGCTACGTTCGCAACGTAGAAGTCGTGGGTTCAAGTCCCATCACCTCCACTA
>JBAWWI010000144.1:0-3500 GCA_037146835.1 Actinomycetes bacterium
GTTGCCGCGATCGGAGCGGCGCTGTTATTCGGCAATGGCTACGCACTTATTCGGAGGCGCAGGGATGCCAAAGCCGGTGCTGGCAGAAGTGCTGGAGGCGCGAAAAAGGGTGAAGAGTTGATCGCGGCTCCGATTGGGAGAACAGTCGCGTTCATGCTGCTAGGTCTGCTAATGCTGGTGGCCGGAGTAGCTGCGCTAGCTGCCCTATAAACCAGCTAGTTCTCACCAACTTCGGGTAGTTATTGTCGCTATAGCGACATCAAGCGCCCGAAGTTGGGCGGAAGGGTCGCGAATTACGCCCAGCCACCTGCGTATGAGATGTACTGACCGGTTGTGAAGCGCGAGGTTCCGTCGAGGAAGGTCATGCAGAAGGCTGCGAACTCCTCCATCGTGCCGAGTCTGCCCATCGGGACCTGTGATTCGATAAAGGCACGACGCTCAGGATCATCGGCGCCGGCAGCCTTGCGGAACTCAGGGAAGTCCATGAAGTTCGTCCCACATGCATTTACCTGTACACCGGTTGAGGCAACCTCATCGGCGACGTTCTTTGTCATCATCGTTGCACCAGCACGCACCGATGAATAAAGAGGCGCTCCAGGGGTGGGGCGTGCACCTGCGGCACTAGTGATAACGAGTACTTGACCATCTCCTTGAGTCACCATTGGCGGCACAACAGCCTTTAGGAACTCATACGGAGCATCGAGGCAGGTGTGCACGATGTTGTGGAGTTGATCGATGGTGGAGTTGAGGAATCGCCCGATGATGATCTGCCCAGAGAACATCACAGCAGTATCGATGCGACCAAAGCGCGCTATGCCGGCATCTACCAGTTTCTGCGCGTCGCCGGCATTAGAGATATCGATCTTGCCGTCAACTACCTCGACGGTTGCTCCAAGAGCCTCGAGCTCTGCAACTAAACCATCGGCGGGCATGGCCAGAACAATGTCGTGGCCGCGAGCTGCAAACTCTCGGGCTAGTGCGGGTCCGGCATATTGCTTGCCATTATTTATGAGGGCTACGCGTCGTGTCATGACGCGGACCCTAAGTTATGGCACGGGCGATGTCAATACAGGGAACTCAAGAATTGCAAGAGTGCCGCCATCCTTTGGCGCCTCGACCCAGGCTCTCCCCGAGTGCTCCTTGGCAACCTGCGAGACGATCGCGAGCCCAAGGCCTGACCCTGAAACCTTCTCAGCATCACGACCACGGGCAAATCGCTCGAAGACTCGGCTCCGATCCTCGGCAGCGATACCCGGTCCGTGGTCGCGCACAGTTACTCGACCGGCTGCAACCGCAACCTCGATAGGGGCGCCAGGCGGACTCCACTTAACAGCGTTCTCTAGGAGGTTATTAACGGCTCGCTCAATGCGTGCGGGTCGGCCGCTAACCGAGCATGCAATTGAAGTAAAGGCAATCTCGCTCGTGGTCCGCCTGCGCGCTCGAGTGACTACATTCTCAACCAACTCATCCAATTCGCATGCATCAAATGGTGTATCTGCAGCTCCGACTACCGCGAGTTCAACAATCTCGTTAACTAGGTGAGTTAGCTCCTCTAGCTCCTCAACGGAGTTTGCTATTAGCTCACGACGAGTTGCTTCATCTAGATCAGGTGCACGATGCAGTAACTCGATTGAAGTTCGCAGAGATGTAATAGGTGTGCGGAGTTCGTGGCTTGCATCTGCAACAAGGGCCCGTTGCTGCTCGCGCGATCCTGTTAGTGCTGCCAAAAGTGAGTTGTAACTCGCGGTGAGTCGACCAACCTCATCAAATCTTTCAGGGGTGGGGAGCGCCGAGAGGTCATCAGGGTTCGCTGCACGACGCTCTAGGTCATCGGTGAGCTCTTCAACTGGCTTCATAGCCCTACGCGTCACGACAAGCCCGATAATCGCAGCGAATGCAACGCCCAATGCACAGATGAGAGCCGCGAGGTTTCTGATGCGGATAAGCGCTGCGTCAATCTCGGTTAGGTCACGCGCAATCTGTACCGCACCGCCGCCTGCGCCACCCTGCGTTATGACCATGACATGAATTCCGTTGGAGACGAGTGTGTGCGTTCGAGACCCACCACTTGCTGCGATCTGAATATCAGTCGAGTCAACAGGAATAACGATCGACCCGACGCTGAGAATTATCTGTCCATCGCGTGCAACGTCTTGAATGGATCGGTCCTGCGGAAGGAGGGGCGGTGCGTTGGCTGGGTTGCGCTGACCACCACCGAGTTGACCCCCGCGTGGGCGTTGACCACTCGGCCCTGCTACTCCGTTTGGCCTGCCTCCTCCACCTAAGGGATTGGTACTAGTGGTGCCGGTGCTGCCGACTCCTGCATCAACCCTCTGAAACTGCTCGATGAGGCGCGAGCGCGCAAACGCGGGCCGGTCTACCAATCGCGCGATCTCTGTCTGCATTGTCTGCTCTGCCGATCGGTACAACTCGTGGCGAGTGGCCCACGACCCAATCGCTGCGATTGCTATCCCCGAGAAAAGAACGGCAATAACAACAGTCAGGGTTAGTCGAGTGCGGAGAGTCATTTCTCTACAGTCATTTCTCTACACTTATTTCTCAACTCGGGCGACAAAGCCAATGCCGCGCACGGTCTGTATTAGCCGCGACGCTCCATCAATCTCAGTCTTACGACGTATATAGCCAATGTAAACATCTAGCGATGCAGCGGTGCCGAAGTCTTGACCCCAGATGCGATCAGATAACAAATCACGTGAGAGGACGATCCCCGAGTTGCGCACTAGTTCTTCTAGGAGCGTCCACTCGGTACGCGTGAGGTCTATGGGAACCCCCGAACGTGACGCGCGGTGTGCATCGAGGTCCATCTCAAGATCGCCTACGCGCAGGATTTCTCCAGGTATTTCGTCGGCTGGCCTTCGGCGAAGCAGCGCACGAACGCGTGCGAGTAGCTCCTCTAACGCAAAAGGTTTTGCTAGATAGTCATCCGCACCTGCGTCGAGGCCTGATACCCGATCAGCGACCTGCTGGCGCGCGGTGAGAACAAGTACTGGAATGTCGTTGCCATCCTGGCGGAGCCGACGGCAGACCGCTAAGCCATCAAGACGCGGCATTGAGATATCAAGAATTACGCAGTCGTACTGGGCAGCCCCAATCGCTACTAGCGCAGCCTCGCCATCCTCCGCAGTCGTAACTCTGTATCCCTCGAACTCGAGAGAGCGCTGCACCGAGAGGCGTATGCCTGGGTCGTCATCAACAAGAAGAATCTTCATTGCTTACATCCTTACCGAATCTCCGCGCGCAACGAGGCCGGAAGCGACGGGGGAGTCGCGACCGGCCTCGCATGCGAGGGTCCTTGTGGTTTACCTATGACCCAGAGGTGGGCTCTGCGGGTGCTCCGTCAGTTCCTGTTGGACCAGAAGGGCCAGGACCGTCGAATCCGCGGCCAAAACGTCCGCCCATTCCGTGTCCACCGCCGAAGCGGCCACCCATTCCAGGGGCTTCATCTGGAGCTCCAAGCCCAGGCTCTGCACTCGGGCGTG
>JBAWWI010000145.1:0-3354 GCA_037146835.1 Actinomycetes bacterium
GGTTTCTAGGCCCCGACTCTGTAACCTGCGGTTCGACGTATGACAACAGAGCCCAACCCCGACCTCACCCCAAACGCTCCGGTGGCGCCAGACGCTGACTCGACCTCAGCCACCCCTCGCTCCCACTCAGCCGAGGCAAGGGCAAGGCGCGCCCGTTCGCATGCTCGCTCTGCTCGGCGTTCGGGGCACTCAGACGCAGAACGCGCTTGGCTCCTCGTAGGCATCCTCTGTATTGGATTGGTAGTTGTTGCGACCTCTGTAGTCGAGCGCCTTACTCATCAAGGTGAGGCCCTCCCCGGCGTCTCGCTCGCAGGACAAGACGTCAGCGGGAAGAGTGCTCCAGAGTTGCTAGACACCGCGCGCATACTCATAGCGCAGCGCGGCTCGACAGAGTTTGCAGCGATCGCCGGCAAGAATTCGCTCAGTGCATCACCCGCCGCACTGGGGGCAACCTACGATCCCGAGGCGGCCGCAAGAGCATCGCGAGAAGCTGGTCGATCAAATCCGATCGGAGCGATTCTCGGCACTTTCATGCGACGTGGCCACACCAAGAATATTTCGCTTCCGGTATCGATCGATGATGCGATGCTTGCAGGAGTTCTTGATGGGTGGCAGCGCTCTATCGGGGATGGCTTAGTTGATGGGTCGTTAATCTTCAAAGGCACTGAAGTAATCGAGGTAACTCCAAAAAGCGGAACCAGCATCGTTCGCCCTGAGGCTGATGATGCGATGCGCGAGGCGATCATTAATGGAGATACAAGGTTGGTTCGACTCCCTGTCGGAGAGACTGAGCCCGTAATAAACGAAGCGGCAACACGTCGAGCCGCTCGTAAAGCCCGTGCACTGCTCGCCTCGCCGGTAACCCTCACGATCCGCGATACAACTTTAAAATTAGATCCATCGAGTGTCGCTTCTGCACTATCAGTGCGCCCCAGCGGCCGGGACCTTCAACTTTTTGTCGACCCAAAGGCTCTACGAACGTCGATCGCACAATCTCTCGTGCCGCTAGAGACCCCGCCGAAAGAAGCAACTTTTGCAGTTGAGGGAAGCAAGGTGAAGGTAATCCCGTCAGCAACCGGAACCTTGGTTGACCTAGTGCCAGCAGCCAAGGCAATGTCGGGCGGCTCCCACAACGTTGATGCTCCGGTCGGCGAGGTAGCTCCAGCTCACGACACCGCGTGGGCCGAGGGGCTCCACATCAATGGGTTGGTATCTACATACACAACTAACCACCCATGCTGCATGGCGCGAGTAACCAATATCCACACTGGCGCCGCTGCATTAAATGGAGCCATCGTCGAACCTGGAGCGACCTTCTCACTAAACAATCATCTAGGCCAGCGCACACTTGAAAAGGGATACGTCGTAGCTCCTGCCATAGCCGCGGACTTGAGCTATGAAGACGCTGTAGGCGGTGGCGTAAGTCAACTCTCTACAACATTGTTCAATGCCGTCTTCTTCGGCGGATATCAAGACGTAACCCACACCGTGCATTCTCTCTACTTGAGCAGATACCCACTTGGTCGTGAAGCAACACTCAACTACCCATCTATCGACAATAAATTCAAGAACGACACAAAAAATGGAGTCTTGATCCAGACTTCATTCACCTCTACCTCAGTAACTGTGAGCCTTTACGGCGACAATGAAGGTAGAACTGTTCGAGCAGAGGGCCCCAACATCATCGAGACGATTCCGGTAGTAGTGGAGTACACCGAGGATCCCACGCTACCGATCGGTACAGAGAAAGAACTATTCCCTGGACACACTGGCTATGTGGTCGAGAACTTCCGAATCATCAAGTATGCGGATGGCACCGAGAAACGCCAGCGCTTTCGAGAGAGATACCAAATGGGGAAGCAGAAAGTAGCTCGCCACCTAGACCCAGCGGCGACCACCACCACTGCACCACTAGTACCGCTCCTCTAGCCGCTGCGCGACTAATCGGCGAGCTCTTAAATAGGAAAGCTCTTAAATAGCCTCGACGCTCACATCGATCTGGGGAGCATTGGAGTCGTAGGCACGTAGAGCGCCAGTGACGCGCACTGCAGCAAGGTCACGGGTTCGATTCGGTGTGGCCTCTGGCATCTCGATGACCGCGTGCAATCCGCCTTTGGTTCTCCATACTCGGGCGTTTAGCCCCTCCGACGACTCACCGTTTGCAAGCATCGATGCTTGTAGCGCGGCTAGTGCTACCTGGCTGTGCTCAGGGCGCGAGTCGCGAACTACTTCATTTAACACTGCATTGATATCGCGCCCGCCGACCGCTGTAGCGCCGAGGCTCGAGTATGGGTTAAGGCCGTCTTCGCCCGCAACTACCAAAGGAACTCGCGCACGTAGCGCGCAGGCTGCACCATCTTCATGCGCCGATGGAACCGACCTAGCAAAGGTGCGAACAGTGAGAGCAACATCTACGCCCTCACCCTCTAGTGGGCAAGCGCTGGCGCCGGTCAAGCCGCTACAAGGGAATGCAGGCATACCTGCTTCGTGGCACCTAACAACAGAGTGCCCCTCTGCCTCTAACTCCGCGATTGCGTTCTTCGCAGAACCCGGCTCTGCCTCTAGCACCAGTACTCTCATCATCGCTCCCTAGTGCGGCGGTTGCCGCTCGCTAGAAAGCCTCGCCTATTCGGGGCTAGCAGTTGAGGGTCCCTCGGACTCTAGTGACCGGGCCTTTGGTCCCTTTCTTGCACTACAAATCAGACAAAGTAACGCTTAATCCCTTCGCGAATCCCTCTGCTCTGCCAATCGAGTTGCGTAGACCGCGGCCTGCGTCCTTCGCTCCATACCGAGTTTTGCAAGGAGGTTCGAGACATAGTTCTTGACAGTCTTCTCGGCAAGGTGGACACGCTCTGCGATCTGACGATTTGTTAAGCCCTCTGCAATTAACTCGAGGATGTTGCGCTCCTGAGGAGTTAGATGCGTTAACCGCTCATCCTCCTGCGCGCCACTTCGTAAACGCTCAAGCACGCGTGCAGTTACACCAGGGTCGAGTAGTGACTGTCCTCGCGCCACCTGGCGTATCGCCTGCACCAAGTCGTTGCCCCGCACCTCTTTGAGCAAGTACCCAGCAGCTCCAGCAATAATCGCTTGGAATAGCGCATCGTCATCAGAGTAGGAGGTGAGCATCAAGCAGCGAATCTCTGGATGACGCGACCTCACCTCGCGACATACCTCTACCCCATTGCCATCTGGTAGGCGCACATCAAGAATCGCGACATCAGGTTTTGTAGGTGGAATACGTGAGAGTGCCTCCTCCGCTGTCCCTGCCTCGCCCACAATCTCAATATCGTCCTCGGCCTCGAGCAATTCACGCAGACCTCTGCGGACGATTTCGTGGTCATCTAGCAGGAA
>JBAWWI010000146.1:0-3289 GCA_037146835.1 Actinomycetes bacterium
TCTCTAGAGCAGTCGCTCTCTAGGCCCGTCACTCTCTAGACCAGGCGCTCTCTAGGCCAGTAGGTCCCTAGGCCTATCTGAGCGGAGAACCCGCCAGAAGTCTCGGAAATCATCCCCTACAGGTGGCGCACTTGTAGGCCGATACCCCCAAAGTTCCGGTAAATACCGGTCGGCTTATTGAATGGGGGCGCGGACCAGTTATGGATGATCTCAGCCTGCTCAGTGGGCACGCCGTTCTACGTGGCGTTGCTGACGTATCTGCACACCGTGAAGCGCATAGGCGACGCCGCCTCGTTCAAATCATCGCTGGTCTCGGACTAGTTGCGACAGTTCTCTATTGGAGGCTTCTCGCCGGCATTCCATTCACATTTGGGTGGCCAGAGATTCATCTCTCATCAGAGATGCAGCAACTTCTCCCTGGCGTGGCCCTCATCATCGTGCTCGGTGCCGTTCTCGTGGTTCCGCTGCTCTCTGCTGGCAAGTCGCCGCACGTCATGTATCGGCCGAGCGAGATCCCGATCACTCTCGACGATGTAGTCGGCCTTGGTGTTGTGAAGGAGGAGGTTGTAAAAACTCTAAACCTCTTCCTCGCATTTCGAACTTTCAGGGACCGCATGGGCGGCAACCCACGCCGTGCAATTCTGTTCGAGGGCCCGCCTGGTACTGGTAAGACCTACATGGCTAAGGCAATGGCGCGCGAGGCGGGAGTTCCTTTCCTTTACGTATCCGCTAGCTCGTTCCAGTCGATGTATTACGGCCAGACGAACCGCAAGATTCGGTCTTTCTTCCGCAAGCTCCGCACGATCGCTCGCCGCGAAGGAGGAGCTATCGGGTTCATCGAAGAGATTGATGCCATTGCTGCATCGCGGAGCGGCGTGAGATCGAGATCGACTGAAATCTCTGGAGACTCTGGCGGCGTTGAGAGATCAACTATGTCTGAGGGAATCAGCGGGGTTGTTAATGAGCTCCTTGTGCAGATGCAGTCTTTCGACGAGCCCACGATCGGGAGTCGTATGCGGGGTGCGGTGATTGACCTTGTCAACAGAATGCTCCCCGAGATGAAGCAGTTCAAGAAGCGTCCTCCAGTCTCTTCAAACATTCTCGTTATCGGTGCCACCAACCGAGCCGCAGACTTAGATCCAGCGTTGCTGCGACCTGGGCGCTTCGATCGCTCCATCTCATTCGACCTGCCAAGCCGCAGTGGGCGTCGCGAGATCATCGACTATTACCTTCAGCGCAAGGCTCATGTGCCTGAGTTGGATCGTGAGGATCGCCGTGATCAACTCGCGGCAATCACGCTTGGCTACTCGCCTGTGATGATCGAGCACTTGTTTGACGAAGCGCTGGTCTGGGCACTGAGATCAAATCGCGAGTCAATGGACTGGACGGATGTGCACCAGGCCAAGATGACCGAAGAGATCGGGTTAAAGCAGCCTGTCGAGTACACAGATGAAGATCGTCGCACAATTGCTACTCACGAATCCGGGCACGCAGTAGTTGCGTATCTCGTAGGAGTTGGGCGCAAACTCGAGGTCCTCAGCATCGTGAAACGAAAAGATGCACTTGGATTGCTTGCGCACTCTGATACTGAGGAACGTTTTACGAGAACACGCACAGAGCTCATCGCTGCCATTCAGATCTCATTTGGTGGGATGACCGCTGAGGAACTCTTCTTCGGTGAGGCTGGAACTGGGCCGGGTGGCGACTTGGCATCTGCCACAAAAATTGCTGCGCAGATGGTCGGATCCTTCGGCATGGCCGGGACCTTGGTCTCGTTCGATGCGATTGAGCCTGGGCCTGTCTCTATGGGAATTGTCGGCAAGGTGCTTGGTAATGACGATGCTCGTAGGGCTGTTGAACGAATCCTCGATCGTGCCAAGGGTGACGTGCGTGGGTTGCTTGATGCAAACCGCGATCTTGTCGAGGCGTTACGAGACGAACTTCTTCGTTTCGATGAGTTAGTCGGAGATGAAATTCTTAGTGTCCTCCATAAAGCGGAGGCCGCGCGTGAAAGGGCAAACAAATGATTATTAACTCACCAGTACATCCAGTACGTGTTCGTTGTAGTGATCAGGGTGCAGCTTCTCTCGCTTGGGATGCCGCGAACCAAGGCCTGCCGATTGTGCTGCTTGCCGATGGGAATCCAGTGATCGCTGGCCGACTCGCAGCGGAGTTAACCGCGTCCCGAGCCAGAGTTGTAGTGATGTTGGGCTCACCGGATGACCCGGCTGTTCAGGCGGTTGTAGACCAGCTTGCTAAAGAACTCTTTGGCCACGACCACTGAGACGAGCCCTATCTCCAAGGAGTAGTGGGGCAAGTCGGCTCGGGTAACCTCAATAGGTAGGTAGCCAAGCGAAATCCTCGCGCGGCGCACGAGGAGCCAGTTGACCACCGAGACCGCCGAGACTGTAGCAACGAAGAGCGAGATTGATCAGCGCACTGAGCGCGATCGTGCTTCGCGTAGCGCTGGTTGGCGCCTTATGGTCGAGGCAGTTCGCCCCCAAAAATGGTGGATCGTTGTTGGGGTTGTATCCGGATTCATCTGGACACTTGCTCGTCTCGCAGTACCGCAGTTAGCGGCTCGTGCCGTAGATGATGGGATACGTGGAGGCGACCTCCACTTAGTACTTCTCCTCACGCTCGCGATGCTCGCAGTTGGAGTAGTGCAGGCGCTTACCACCGGCCTTCGTCGGTACTGCGCGTTCCGCATTGCGCTCAGAACCGAGACCGACCTCCGCACCCGCTTATTCGCTCATCTTCAGCGCCTCCATTTCGCGTTCCACGATGAGGCTCAGACTGGGCAGTTAATGGCTAGGGCGAATAGCGACCTTCAGCAGATCAATACTGTGGTCATTCTGCTTCCGCTCACAGCCGCAAGCATGCTCACCATGATCGGTGTTCTCGTCATCATGATGATGAAGAGCGTTGTCCTAGCAGTGCTTGCACTGGGGCTTCTCCCGCTCTTGAATCGCGCCGCTACTCGGTTCTCAACGCGCATCACCCCAGCGAACCTTGCTCTGCAGGAGGAACTCTCTGGCCTCTCTGGAGTGGTTGAGGAGTCTTTGTCTGGCATTCGAATTCTCAAGGGCTTTGGTGCTGAGAGATTGCAGGTAAAGCGGCTAGACGACTCCGCCGATGGAGTGCTGAAGCAAGCCTTGCGCGCAGCGAAATTACGCGCAGGCTTCATGCCTCTCATTGACCTACTCCCGACCCTCTCATTGGTCGCGATTATTTGGTACGGAGGTCACTTGGTGCTAGATGGCCAGTTGGCCATCGGCGACATTCTTGC
>JBAWWI010000147.1:0-3227 GCA_037146835.1 Actinomycetes bacterium
TTCTTATTCCGACATTTATCGCACTCCCAAACAACAAGACCAGACAACAAGAATTGAGATTCAATTGATTACTTCAACACCTGAGCAGTCGACCGGTAGCCCAAGCGCTTCGCTCATTTCATCCTCTGGCCCACTCGCAACCGTGGTTGCAGCCTGCCTCGCCGGCGCTGGCCTCATTCACCTCGCATTCGCTCCGACGCACCTTGAGACCTCGGCGACCCACGGAGCATTCTTCGTCGCAGTTGCTTGGCTTCAGCTAGTGCTTGCAGGCTTGATCGTTACTCGGCGCGGAGGGCGTGCGACTCTTTTCGCCACCGTCGCGGTTCAGGCTGTAGTAATCGGAGTATGGGTTGTCTCGCGTACCTCGGGTATTGACGGTGTAGTTGAGCCTGTAGGGCTAGCAGATGCACTTGCTTCGGCGTTCGCAGTCGTTGCCGTAGCGGGCTCTGCGCTTCTGCTCCTAGGTTGGCACGGGCCGCGAGTGCGCGGATTTGTTGGTGGGGTTGCAACCACTCTCTCGGCACTTGTAGTGATGACCCTTGTAACGATGTCTGTATCGCCTGCTCTCGGCGGCGGGCATGTCCACTCAGGCTCTGAAGCGGATGGACTCTCTCATGTAGCAGGGAGCACTCACGATCACTCATCGGCCTCTGGAGTAAGTGGTCAAGCTCTCGCGAACGATGGTCATGATCACTCAACAGATGCTGGTGCTAGTGGGGCGACCGGAGCCGAGGCGCTACCCGCCGGAGTTAGTGGGGCTACAACCGCAGCAGCAACCCATGCTCACGGCCCTGCATCCCCGACCCCTCCGCCTACCGATGGAACCCCAACTACAACGACACCTGGCACGCCATCAGGCCCAATTATCTCGTTCTCTGACCCGCGACTAACCGCAGACCAACGTGCTCGCGGCCAGGCTTTGTTGGACGCCTCCACCGCGGGAATGGCGAAGTACAACGGATTAGTTGGTCGGCCTGCGCTTGCGGCAGCGCTCAACGCGAACGGATACAGCTCAATCGGTGACTCCGGCACCGGTTTCGAGCACTATGTGAACTCCTCATTCCTTGGTGATGGGATCGAACTCGATGCCAACAAGGTCGAGTCGGTTGTGCTTCAGCGCCAGCCTGATAGTTCATGGGTGCTCGGCTCTGCCATGTACATCCTGAACAACGGCAAGACGATGGCAGATGTCCCTGAGATCGCTGGTGCATTTACTACTTGGCATGACCACCAGAACCTCTGCTGGGAGGGCCTGCAGGTTGTTGGACTTCTTGTGAACGGTACCTGTACTCGAGGAACCTTCCGCCCGACTGCTCCAATGCTCCACGTATGGATGACGCCTCAGGCCTGTGGCCCCTTCACCGGGATCGAAGGTTTCGGCGGAACCTGCGTCCACAGTCACTGAGCAAAGACAGCCACTAAGTAGAGACTTCACTGAGTAGGGACTTCACTGAGTAGCGGCGATTCAACGCCTGCCTATTTGGCTAAAGCCCTTACTTATGAGTCCAAAGAATGAGGCAGAGAATCTGCGCGCGGCTGGCGTTGGAGAGCGTGGGCCTCGTACGGTCTGTCCTCTGAACCAATCGAGACCAATCGAGGAGCCAATCCATGCCTGATCCAGCGCTGTACACACCGACCTTCACCGCCGACTTAATTGTCAGAGCGCTCGAGCAGAACGCAGATCGCCCCACGGTCTATATCGACGGCCAGGTGCTAACCGGTGCACAGGTCCGCGATGAGATGAGTCGTTTTGTGCAGGCTTACGCGAGCTTTGGGATAGGTGTCGGATCCCCGGTCTCCATGCTTGCACTGAATCGCCCCGAGGTTCTCTACTGCATAGGGGCCAACGGAGTATCGGGAGCGCGAGGGACACCGCTGCACCCACTTGGATCTGTTGATGATCACGTCTACGTACTCGAGGATGCCGGAATTCAAGCGCTGATCTTTGATCCGATTTTTGCAGAGCGAGCAAAGGCATTGGGAGAGCGTGTGCCCTCGCTGCAACTCCTCTCGCTTGGTGCGTGTGAAGTAGGGGAGGACCTAATTGAGCGAGCGATGGGCTTTACTCCGCAGCCGCTAGTTACCCCAGATGTAGACCCTGAGGATCTCGGTGGACTTGTCTACACCGGAGGTACAACCGGTAAGCCCAAAGGAGTTATGAGCACCTACCGAAGTGGCGCTGCAATGACCGCAATTCAGATGGCCGAGTGGGAATGGCCTGAAGAGCTTCGCTTCTTGATCTGCACACCGCTTAGCCACGCGGGAGCGGCCTTCTTCATCCCGACTCTTCTGCGCGGTGGTTCGCTAGTTGTAATTCCGTACTTCACTCCAGACTCTTTCCTTGAGACTGTGCAGGAGTTCAAGGTCACAGCAACAATGCTCGTTCCGACGATGCTCTACACGATTCTCGACAACCCGCGTATTGACGAGTTCGATCTATCGTCGCTCGAGACTGTTTATTACGGTGCTGCAGCAGCTTCCCCGACGCGCCTAAAGGAAGCGATCGACAAGTTCGGTCAGATTTTCTTCCAGTTTTACGGACAGGCCGAGTGCCCAATGACGATCACTGTGCTGCGCAAAGGCGAGCACGACACGAATGACCTAGCTCGTTTAGCGACATGTGGGCGTCCGGTGCCGTGGGTTGATGTTGCGCTCCTCGATGAAGAGGGAAACAAGGTAACTCGCGGTGAGCCCGGTGAGATATGTGTACGCGGGCCGTTGGTAATGGGCGGATACTGGAATAAGCCAGAGGAGACAGAGGCTGCGTTCGAGTTTGGGTGGCTCCACACCGGCGATATTGCTCGTGAGGATGCCGAGGGCTTCTACACAATCGTTGATCGCAAGAAGGACATGATCATCTCCGGGGGATTCAATGTTTTCCCACGCGAGATTGAAGACGTGCTTGGAACCCACCCCGCTGTTGCGCAGAGTGCAGTGATAGGCGTCCCTGATGAGAAATGGGGAGAGTCCGTCAAGGCAATCGTGGTGCTTCGCCCTGGACAGAGTGTCGATGCCGATGACCTGATGTCGCTGGTCAAAGAGGCCAAGGGTGCTCATTACGCGCCCAAATCGGTCGAATTTGTTGAGGAGATTCCGTTAAGCCCTCTTGGCAAGCCAGACAAGAAGGCCCTACGCGCGCAGTACTGGTCTGATGCGACGCGTCAGGTCAACTGAGCATTTTCAGCGCTAGGGTCACACTCTTGTGACCACTAATCGAGGTACCTCTA
>JBAWWI010000148.1:0-3168 GCA_037146835.1 Actinomycetes bacterium
GGGGGGAAGCGCTAGAGCAGTCTGTGCTGGACCTAGAACGGTTGTCATCGATTCTCAATGGTGCGGCAGAGACCTCCGATTCCCCTTTACTGGTATTCGACGATGAAGAGAAGCTCATGACCATGAACTCCGCCGCAATCAAGCTTTTTGGATCTGCTAGAGCGGCCGAAAATGGATGGAGCGCCCATTCGCTGTTCAGTTGCAACGGATTGCCTGCGCCGACTCTTGAGGAGACCTTCTCGGCCTCGGCACGCTTACAAGGCACGACAGGCCTTGAGCCCACTGCGCTTGAGTGGAGCGTCGTTACGAACAGCGGTGCGGTGGTCCCAGCCTCCATCGTTGGGTCTGCGCTGGCCGGCCAATTTGGAGCTGCAACTGGTTGGGTCTTGCGCTGCACGCCGCTTATCTCCGAAGAGACGAAGACCCATGAAGCGATCTCTTCCGAGAGACTCGCAGGACAAGTCAATCTGTTGGAGACTCGCCAAGCAATCAGCATGGGTGTCGCACAGGCGGGAAACTATATTTCGGCGAGCACCTCTCAACGCGAAGCCCTGCAAGTGATTGAGCAATTTCTACCGAAGGCCTTCCCCTCTGCGGAGGCGCAGCTGCTGCACATCATCAGAGCCGAACGCTCTCACTCCGTGCCCCTTCCAGAGATGATGATCGGACCCAGTGATTGCTGGAGCCTCCGGACTAGACATTCTTTTCAAAGCGGTGATAGCAACCGAATTAGCTGCGCTCACCTTCGTAGAGATGCCCATTCGATCTGTGTGCCACTAACCGATGGCCATGACCAAGTAGCGGTAATAACTTTAGATTTGAATACCACCAAGATCGCACTACCAGATTTCGCCATTACGGCACTCCTGGAAGAGGCCTCCAATTCTTTCTCGACATCCTTGATAAACCTGCGCCTTCGTAGATCCCTTGAGGAGCAGGCTTACCTCGACCCCCTGACCCAGGTTGGGAATCGGCGCGTCGCCGAAGACTCCATCGCCACAGGTATCGCCAGGCTCCGATCAGTAGGTGAGGAGTTTGCGATCGTCATGGTCGATATAGACCACTTCAAGGTAGTTAACGATCGCTTTGGTCACGAAGCAGGCGACCGAGTGCTGACTGAGTTCGCTGGGCATCTGCGCTCGCACCTCAGAGAGAAAGACTCCGTCGCTAGATTGGGGGGTGAGGAGTTTCTACTCATTCTTCAAGATGTGACACGACTAGAAGTAGAGCAGATCGTTGAAGAATCGGTGAAGCGAATCGATACAGCAGCGTTCTACGAGAATATAACTGTCACAGCGTCAATGGGTGCCGTACATGTCTCCACAGGCGAATGTACCTCCGACGAACTGCTCCGCCACGCTGACTCCCTGCTCTACGAGGCTAAGCGTCAAGGGCGTAATCAATTTCAGATTAGTGAGTTTGGAGCGATCAGAGCCGCAGATGGATCCGGTCGCGTGACAGAGATGGAACACCGGGCCTAACGTGAATACCGTCGACCAATCCCAGGAACGTAAATTTCTGATTCTTGATGCAGAGGGTCAAGTCACTGAAATCAGCAGGGGCGCTAGCGAAGTGTTCGGTATCGACGAATCTAAACTTGGAGTCCCAGTATCAACCTTCCTCCATCCCCCCTTAAACTCGCCCGAGGAAACAGGATTAATTTCAGTCCTTGAGGCCACCCCCGGAAAACCAGTCCCTGTGCTCGCGCAGAGAACGATCCTTACTGGCACTCAGTTTCTGGAGTTAAGCGCCCTAACTGACGACGAATCCTTCTCGGATAACCTTTCCTCGGCCGGCTCTCTCCCCGGCCAGCTTGTAGCCGACCTCCCGGTGGGCATAGTTGTCCAGTTTCAGGATGCCAGAATCCTCTCTGCTAACGCTGCAGCCACCGAGATACTAGGACTCTCGATGGACGAGCTGCTTGGACGCACAAGTATCGATCCTCGCTGGAGGGCCGTACAGTTAGACGGCACTCCATTCCCGGGCGAGCACCACCCAGCGATGGTCTGCCTCCGAACCGGCGCTACCGCGCACGCGATTTTTGGAGTCATAACCCCACTCGACGTTCGACGTTGGATTGACGTAACTGCCCAGCCTCTCATCGCACATAATCAACACGTATTTGCGACAGTTGTGTCATTTATCGACATCACAGAGGCGGTAGATAGTTCCGCTACGGCTCTTAGCACTTCTAAACGTTTTGAGACTCTGCTCTCAGAGAGCTCTAGCCTCATTATGGTCTGTGACTTAACTGGAGTCATTACCTATGTCGCTCCCGTTGCTACTGGATCAGGAGCCTCATACTTAGTCTCCAAAATAGGCGAGAACTTTCTTACTTTTGTCACCGATGACAACAGGGCAGAGGTCTCGCGTCTATTCACGCTCTTGGCAACGCGCTCTAGATCACATGGAACTTGTGCCGTAAAATTAAATAACTCTGATGGGTTCGCGCATTGGTTCGAAATATCAGTTCGAAACCTGATGGATGAACCGAACGTAGCCGGGCTAGCAATCACCGGAACAGACATAAATGATCGCGTGATAGCCGCTGAGAAATTAGCAGCCCTAAACATTGAGTTACAACGCAGACTCGACGAGCAAGAAGCAGAGTCTCAGGTTGATCGAGACCTTAACGCCGCCGCGGAACTCATCTCAAAGTCCCGCTCTACCAGCGAGCTCGATGCCGTGTTGCTCGGAGCGATTCAGAGGGTCTTTCCGGAGAACCACCCGCAGCTATACAAAAGCCTCGGGGTCAATGCAGCGCTCCATGCCATTGGCGAGATCACGGTTGAAAATCGCTTCTTAGATATAGGCGAGTGTTGGGCATTGCGAACCAATCAGATACATTTGAGCATTGGCACCAACTCGGTCGGGCTCAGGTGTACCCACCTCCCCCCGGACGAAGACCCATACCTATGCGTTCCACTTGGAGCTGCAGCGAGTCTCTTCGGGCTGCTGGCGCTTTCTTGGCCTACCGCTTTGACACAGAGCCATGCCGAGTCGTTTGTAAATAGGATTGTGCCGATCCTTAATATCGCCTCAGAGATGAACGACTAAGGATCACGCTGTACGTTTATACCCCATGTCAGATCATCGCGGCCATACCCATCACGTAATCGATGCCCACTTGGCGCATGCAGCACGGATGCATGTGACGAGGCACACGCA
>JBAWWI010000149.1:0-3137 GCA_037146835.1 Actinomycetes bacterium
GATAAATATGCGAGCGCTCCGTGAAGCGGCTTCGAGGGGAGCACGGTTCTGTGACGGGGATGCTGATCATTGTGTTGTTTGTCTCCCTCGGATTCGGTGGGTTGGCTGTAGACGGGACGCGCCTATTTCTTGCGCGCAGAGATCTGCAGGGCCTTGCTGATTCGGCCGCTCTCGCTGCCGCGTCGTCACTAGACGAGGAGCAGTTTCGGGCAACATCTGGAGACCAAGTGCGCCTCGAGCCACAGATCGCTCGCTTCGCTGCGGCCGCTGTTGTAGTGACATCGCCCTGGCCTGCGGATGGTCGCGGGAGCGTTGAGGTGGTGGGTAATCGAGTGACGGTGCATCTCGAGCGGCCTGTTCGGCTCACGTTCCTCGGGATTCTCGGGCTCGGATCTCAGGTAATCGGGGCCAAGGCGACTGCGAGTCCGGCAGTTGGATAACCAACCCTGTCCCGCTTCTGAGGCTACTTATGTACAAATCTAATAAATTCTTGTACGGTTATGGAGTGGCAAAGATCCCAGTAACAGAGGCTCGCGACCGACTCTCGGAGGTTGTTGACATGGCTGGTAAAGAGGCTGTGTTTCTTGAGCGGTATGGGAAGCCAGCCGCGGTGATCGTTAGCCCCGAGAGGTACCAGGAACTTCTTGATGCATTTGAAGAGGCCGAGGACGTTCAGGCGTTTGATGATGCGATCACCGAAGAGGGTGAGAACATCCCGTGGGCGCAGGTAAAGGCCGATTTGGGCTGGTCTTGAATTGCGCTGGTCTTGAGTCTGTACCGCGTTGAGTTTCGCCCCGCCGCGCTTCGAGCCCTTAGACGTATAGATAAGGCAACTCAACCTCGCCTGCATGGAGCGATTGCGTTGCTCGCCGCAGATCCGCGTCCCCCGGCCTCACGCCAGCTGCGTGGGCGCCCGGCCTACCGGCTGCGCGTAGGCGATTATCGAATTATCTACACGGTCGATGATGGGGTATTGCTGATCGTCGTCATCACGCTCGGGCATCGCAGAGACGTATACGAGTAGCGATTCTGAGGTGCTCATCTCACAAATACTTGGCTGCTGCGACCTTGATGGGGTGTTTGGGGGGGCAGAATAGGGCCTCGTCATATTGAGGGACATGGTTGGTGGTTGGAACTGAGGTAAGGCCAGAGAAGCCAGTCAAGCTTGGGTATCAGCCCGCGCTTGATGGCTTACGCGCTGTCGCAGTCTCGGCGGTCCTCCTATTCCATCTAGGTGTCCCGTGGATGCCAGGCGGCTACCTCGGCGTCTCGGTCTTCTTTACGCTCTCGGGCTTCTTGATCACAACAATCTTGATACGAGAGAAGGTTGTTACGGGAGGGATCGACACTCGCGCTTTCTATACGCGACGCCTCCGCCGGCTTATGCCCGCGAGTCTTCTGGTGATCTTTGGCGTATGTGCGCTTGTTGCTTTTGGAGTTATTGCAGATGCGGCAACTCTGCGTCGAGAGATTCTTGGAGCGTTATTCCAAGTTGAGAATTGGGTATCGCTATTCGGTGGTAAGTCGTATGCGCAACTCTTCCAGTCGCCGTCTCCAGTAGCACATTTTTGGTCGTTGGCGATTGAGGAGCAGTTCTACTGGCTCTGGCCGCCGGTTGTGACTGGTCTTCTTGCATGGTCGATCAAAGGCTCTGAGCCCCTGCGACGCGCGACATGGGCGTTATGTGGATTCTTCGTTGTTTTTTCGCTCAGCGTTCCGCTAACTCTCTGGCTCTGGTCGCCTGATGCTGTCTATTTTGCCTCATGGACGCGCTTCGCAGAGATACTCGCGGGGGGTGCGCTTGCTGCATTGCTCTCGGGAAAGAAACCACCCGAGTGGGTGCGTTGGTTAGGCATCCCGTCGCTTATTGCAATCGTGGCGCTCTGTGTGGTTACGCCATCGGGGCGAGGTTGGGCATATAGCGGAGGCCTGCCTCTCTTCGCTCTTCTTAGTTGTGCATTGATTCTCTCGCTGCAGCCTGCTGGTCTGCTGCGTAGCGCTCTCTCTAGTAAGCCATTCGTAGCTGTGGGGCGCGTCTCCTTTGGCCTCTACCTATTCCACTGGCCTGTTTTTGTAGTCATAAATGGATCGCGCACCGGCCTATCTGGCATCCCTCTAGGCGTGCTGCGTATGAGTGTCACGATCGTTATCACCGTGCTGTCATACGCGTTACTAGAGTCGCCGATTCGAGAGCGGCGAGTTTTGTTAGCTCCGCGTCAACTTGTTACTTATTTAGGAGCGGCATTTATTGCGACAGCTGCATTTACGTTTCTAGTAGTTGCGGTTCCCGAGGCAAAGGCCGCCCCGAGTGTGCTTGGTGGAGTGCCTAGAGCAACTGGCTCAACTGGTAGTGGCGCAGCAAAGCCAACAGTGATCGCATTTCTTGGGGACAGCGTGCCTGCGTGGCTACTGACTGAGGCGGCATCGGTGCCGTTCACCCGCAAAGATGCAGTCATATTTAACGGAGCGCATGAAGCATGCGATGCGATGATCGACTTGCCAGATGGGCGCGATAGGCGCGGGGACACTCTGCGCCCTCCGGCGGATTGTGCGAATTGGAAGACCTCATATCCGACCTCGATTAAGCGGGACGGAACCACCGCCGGAGTTGGACTACTAATGATCGGCACAGCACCGATCCTCGACCATTTTGTGAATGAACGTTGGGTGGGGCCATGCGATGGCATCGATTGGTATCTTGCTGATGTAGCAAAACGAGTCGAGTATTTAAGATCTAAGAACGTGATTCCGGTGCTCGCTATAACTTCGTGGCCTGGCCCGAATAGCCAATTTATTTATCCCTCGGATTACACAAAACGAGCGGAGTGCGTTCGAGATGAGATGAAGGCATTTGCCTTATTTGAGGGCATTTCTAGCTTTGATCTCGCTCCGCGGCTCTGCGCGAGCGGGCCCGGATCGGTCTGCGATGCAACGCGTACAGATGGAGTGCATGTCGACTCTGCCTCTGCCCCAGCGGTGCTTGATTGGGTTATTGATCAGACGCTTGATGTGACCACAAAAGAGCGATCGCAGACAAAAAACTCACTGCTTGTGAAACGCCCATAACGCTGTCTTGTCGCGAAGAGATTTACAGTTATCTCTGGCAAGAAGATGCCCCGTTGACGTGTTAGAACAAA
>JBAWWI010000150.1:0-3120 GCA_037146835.1 Actinomycetes bacterium
TAGCTAGTCATACCGCCGAGACCAACAAGACCTCGCGCCAACTCAATCTCGCCCATGTGGCGCAGCCCATGCTGGTATAGCCAGCACTCAAGAGCGTCGAGGACCGTGATCCCGACGTCACCCGCGACTCGAGCGCTGTAGGTACTCGCGACCTGTGGCGGGAAAGGCCGCTCGATCAGCACATTCGTAAAGATTGCCGGGTCGATCCCCTCTAACCAAGCCTCGGTGCGCCCGAAGACCGTGCGCTGATACTCACAGAACTCCTCGTAGTTGCCGATCCTCTGATGAATCATCTCATCCACGGTTCGATGCTTGCCGTGGTCATCGATGGACATCTGAACCCGCTCCTGCCACTCCTCGTTCCAGACCGGAGCGATGCCAGAGATCAGCATGAAGGAGGCATCCTCCATATTGGTGTAGTGGAATAGCGAGAAGGCAATAGGCAGAACCCCCTCTCGCTCGAAGTGGTTTACGTGATCGATGGTCATCGATGAAGTCGCCTGGTAGTAGAGCCCATGCATAGTGCGCATTCGACGCTGGAGAGAGTCGAGAACGAGTTCGGTCATGGCAATTGCCTCCTCAAGCAGCGGGTTTCCGCCAATGCTACATTCTGTCAGTCGCCGTGCCAATAGTGCACCCCAAGGCCTGGAGGATCCCTAAAGTGAAATTCGCCATCCCCTTTGCAAACATCGGCCCATTCGCTGGCGCCGAGAAGGCAATCTCCTTCGCGCAAACAGCCGAGGAGTGCGGCTTCGAGTCCCTCTGGACCGTAGAGCATGTAGTTGTACCCGCCGGTTACGAGTCCGAGTATCCATACGCAAAATCCGGGAGAATGCCAGGGCGTGACGACGCTCCGATCCCCGACCCACTCATCTGGCTTACCTATATAGCTGCCTGCACTAAAACAATTCGCCTTGCAACAGGGATCCTCATACTCCCCCAGAGAAATCCGGTAGTGCTTGCCAAAGAGGTCGCAACCCTTGATGCTCTCTCGGGTGGGCGCGTTGATCTTGGAGTTGGCGTCGGTTGGCTCGAGGAGGAGTTCGATGCAATAGGAGTTCCGTTCTCGGAGCGCGGCGCTAGAACAGACGAGCACGTTCACGTGATGCGCTCGCTCTGGGGAAACGACCAGGCATCGTTCGAGGGAACATTTACAAATTTCAAAGACTGCATACAGCGGCCACAACCAACTAACGGTTCGGTCCCTATCCACATCGGCGGACACTCGGATATCGCTGCACGTCGAGCAGGTCGCCTGGGGGATGGCTTCTTCCCTGGCAAGGGTAAGCACGAAGAGCTTGCCCACATGTTCGATGTCGCGCGGTCAACCGCTGTTGAGCACGGGCGCAACCCCGACGCCATTGAGTTCACAGCCGGAAGCATGGGGATCTTCGGGCCGGACCCGATAGGAGAGCTCCACGCACTCGAGGACCTTGGCGTCTCTCGCGTGATGGTCCCTGCACTCCTCTTCTTTGAGGACACAGAGGCAGCCCTCGCACGCTTTAGTGAGGACATAATCGCCAAGGCATAGCCGGCACCTAGCGTCAACAAATTTCGGCCAACAAATTACGACGAACAAATTACGACAAATTAATTACGACAAACAACAGGAGTAAATAATGAAGCAATACGGAGAGTACGGCGGCAAGATCGAGCGTCTATTTACCGACTCCGAGCCTTGGTGGCCAACCGCTAAGCACCCAGGAGAGTCTGCGCCCAATGTTGTCATCATGCTCTTCGATGACCTCGGCTTCTCGCACTTCGGCTGCTTCGGATCAACCATAGAGACACCAAATATCGATGCGCTCGCAGCGAATGGGCTTCGTTTTACAAACTTCCACGTAACACCTGTTTGCTCCCCGACTCGCGCGGCACTCCTAACCGGGCGCAACCATCACAGCATCGGCATGCGAAGCATCTCAAACTTCAATACTGGGTTCCCGCACATGACAGGTCATGTCTCGAATCACGCTTCAACTGTTGCTGAGGTACTGCGCGACGAGGGCTACACAACCTTCGCTCTCGGTAAATGGCACCTCTGCCCGATGGAGAACTGCTCTGCAGCCGGTCCCTACGAGCAGTGGCCGCTTCAGCGCGGTTTCGATCGCTACTACGGATTCCTAGATGGCGAGACAGACCAGTTCCACCCAGAACTCACTTATGACAACCACATGGTTGAGCCTCCTAAGTCTGTCGACGAGGGATACCACCTCACAGAGGACCTAGTTGATCGTGCAATTGAGTTCATCCATGACGCGAAGTCTGTGCGCCCTGATAAACCCTTCTTCACCTACCTTGCATTCGGCGCAACTCACGCTCCTCATCAATCGCCACCTGAGTACCTCGCGAAATACCGCGGTCGCTTCGATGCTGGTTGGGATGTAATCCGCGAGCAGTGGTTTGCAAATCAGCAAGCGCTTGGGCTGCTTCCGGCGGATACCGAGTTAGCGCCGCGAAACCCCGGGGTTGAGGCTTGGGCTGATATGCCCGAGGTGCACCAACGTCTAGCTGCTCGACTTCAGGAGGCGTACGCCGCATTCCTTGACCACACAGATGTCCAGATCGGCCGCTTTATTGAGTCGCTACGAGCTATCGGG
Source organism: Actinomycetes bacterium (assembly GCA_037146835.1). GTDB lineage: Bacteria > Actinomycetota > Acidimicrobiia > IMCC26256 > IMCC26256 > IMCC26256. The sequence continues at coordinate 2,598 of JBAWWI010000150.1, forward strand.
CAGTTGGACAACACAATCGTCATCCTTCTCTCCGACAACGGAGCAAGTCAGGAGGGCGGCCCCTTCGGAGTTATGCACGAGATGAAGTTCTTCAACTTCTTGCTCGAGACTCCCGAGGAAGCAATTGGGCGCATCGACGACATCGGTGGTCCACATAGCCACTCGAACTACCCGTGGGGTTGGGCGCAGGCCGGTAACGCTCCATTCAAGTACTACAAGCAGAACACGCATGAGGGTGGAGTACACGTACCTCTCATCATGCATTGGCCTGCTCGCATTACCGATAAGGGGGGCTTACGCGATCAGTTCCATCACGTAAATGACATTGCCCCAACAATCTACGAATTGTTGAGTGTCACGCCGCCCTCAACATTTCGCGGTCTTGAGCAGATGCCGGTTACAGGTACATCAATGGCCTATACATTCGATGCACCTGAAGCTCCCAGCAACAAAAAGATTCAATACTTCGAGATGCATGGTCACCGCGGCCTCTATTCAGACGGATGGAAAGCTGTTACAAAGC
>JBAWWI010000151.1:0-3104 GCA_037146835.1 Actinomycetes bacterium
CCCAAGACGACGCCTACGGCTCAGCGGCAAGCCTCCTATCGGCTCTAGTGCTTAGGCCAGAAGTTATTCGAGAGATGCAGTCATTTACGCTCGGCAACTGGGGTGCGCAATCAGCCAAGAGCGGTGCACTGAGAATTCATGACAACGCAAAAATCGGGAATATGAAACCCGTCTCTGCAATCGGATATGGGCACATATCTCTTGGGCGGGATCGATTCCGCCTCTATGCAGGTGAGCGGATCACACATGGGGCACTCACCGCTGCAAATCAAACCCCGACACTCCCCGGAGCGGACGCCGGCCTCAAAACAAATGAGGTCATCAAACAGTTAGTCGATGGCGCTGACCGCAATCTCACGTCAGGCCTCGTGTTGTCTTTTCTTGAGAAGTGCGGTTTGAATGAAGGGACCTCGGAACGCGACCAAGTACTAATTGGTCTCCTAAACCCAAGCACGATTAATGACCCGGCAACTAGCGCTCAGACCAGCACCGACCTCATTACCAAATTCATCGCGGCTCCTGTGGACGCCGCCAAAGGACGCATCCTTGGGGGCGTCAAAGACTCCAATGCAATTTGGGATCAGTTTGTCTCCAGAGAGCGGATCGACGGTAATACTGCTAGGGAAGAGATCTCAGCTGCACTACAAGTAAACCTGCTTGAGTGGGCAGCATCGATACAGGTAAAGGTGCTCGACGTCGTTTGCGGAATGGTGGCGAGGGATGGGCTCCTTCTGACCCGAGCGGTTGTGGCTGCTGCTGCCGAAAACGAAATAGGAAAAGATTTTCCTGCAGAACTACGCGGAGAGGCTGCTACTGGCAAGACCAAACTCCGCGGCACCCTCAACGGAATAGCCGAGAAAATCAAAGCTACGAAGATGGGCAAAGGAGCGATCCCTGAGCCAGTGCGTAGGCTTCTTGGAAATGCAACTGAGCAGTCTTTAGGTTTCTATACCTATATCGCTCTACGCGAACTCGCAGCACGAGCGCTCGAGGGAATGGCAAAGGACCTCTTCGCACCGATGCTCGCCGCGCTCGACGATGCTATTGAGTTGGCTCGTCTTGACTCAGACTCAAAAGAATTCAATAACCTAAGCGATAAAGACCCGCGTCCGACATTGAAGCCAGCTCCAAACGAGCTCCTACTCGTCGATGTGAAGAGCTACCGCGAGACTTTTGATGCGTTGGTCTCAACTGTGACCGGTGGAGAGCGCTCAGTGGTGGTCGACTGTTTCCGAGGAGCTATTGGTGACGGAATCGGAGTCACGAAGCCCACAACGGAACTATCAAAGCAGCCCAGCACTGCCGGTCTTCGACCTTGGCAGGTTGTTGCCGGAGCAGAGTGGATTCCAGAGCAGCAGAACTCGCAAGGCGGGGTTATAGAGCAAGGGTCACCCGCTCAGATTCAATTCAGATTCGGGATCAAGGAGATTCAAGCTCGCGCTGAGGCATGGCTCTTACGGGACACTAGAACGACAGGCTTTGGGCCGATGCTGCGCGAAACGCTTGGGGAATGGCTCACCAAGGGAGCATCACCTGCAGAGTTATCTACGCGAGCCGGCCAGGTTTCACAGAGACTTGAAGAACTTTTTCAAGTTGCTCAGCCGATGACTTCGCTAAACAGAGATTGGATGGTTGCAGAGCTCAATCACTCTGCGGAGTTGACCTATGGATTAAGCGGTATACCGCTCGACTCTGACAACAACAAGGCATCGTGGGAGAAAGTTAATCAAGTAGTCGCTACCTATATTGACAATCCAGGTAGCCAAAAACGTGCATACGACGTCAAAGCGCGAGGCGACATTGAATTGGTTACCTTCCTCTCTCCGACTGTTCCGTCGGCATTCAACTCGCTCACAGAGCCAATCGTTGCCTCGTTCAAAGCGTCTCAGCTTGCCGGAGAAGGGCAACGAGGGTCATTCTGGACAGCGCGACGGGCTCGTCCGCTTGCTGAGTTCATCCCACTACCCAGGTCCTCACAGCTAACGCTTGCTAGAGGTTGGATTATCGGCCATCTACTCGGAGTAATAAAAATAGACGGTGCGGGAAGCGCCGCTATCGCGAAGCTCAACCTTGCAGATAAGAAGTACGAGTTCCTCGCAAGCCTCCTTGACCAGGGTTCGAAGGATTATTCGTTTCTATCTCCAGCAGTTGGAGCAATGAAAACCCCGGACAAAGGTTGGAGGCGCGCTGAGTGGTTCGGAATGATCTTAGAGTCCTCCCTACTTACCGAGATGCTTGCCGTACATGGGGAGAGGGAACCTCTTCGAGCGCTAACTGCACTACTTGCAATTGGCTTGGCTGACGAAGAAGGCGGACCTTCTACTGATTACATGATCCCGGGGATATCGATCGCGAATGCGACGATTGAATCACTCGTAGGGGTATCGACGATGCTTGGGGCGTCTGCTACTGGTGACTTAGTTGCCGACAGGAACACTGCGCTTGATCTCATGACGGCCAACTTCGCGTCCATAGTGCAAGAGCCTCAGATTGCGTACCGAGTAACTCCAAGAGCACCTCAAATTGCGGAGACGCTCATCACGGCAGTGGCTCAAATACAAGGAGCGCTCGGAGCGACCTCAGCTAGACCCGCTGCAGCGCTGAACACCTCGGGAGAGGAAGAGGACCTCGGGTATTAATACCTGAGCCTCACAAACCCTTATGTCTCTTCGCCTACTAGCCATACCAGATGCTCCATCACGAGGGCCTCTATTTGATCTGCTCCGCACCCTTGCGGCCCAGAGTCTTATAGACCCACCTATCCACATAGTCTCGACCGACGCGAATGGGGGGCTCCAAGCCACGCTTCTTCTTGCTAATGCTTCAGAAGAAACTGCTATCCCTCTCGCCGACTTTATTGCAAAGGCAAGTGTTGAGAGATTCTCAATCACCAATGCCATACTTGCAGACGCTATCCCTTCAGGGACGTTAGAGATAGATGCAACACACCCTTGCGTCGCCCTCGCATGCGATGTTCAACTACTCGCTATTCAGGCTCAAGCGACCGACCAAGACGTTGTGACAACGAACATCGTCATTCCCGCTCAAATGATCGCTTCAGTCCCATCGAAGCTCAATTTCATCGGCCCTGACCACTACCTAAA
>JBAWWI010000152.1:0-3050 GCA_037146835.1 Actinomycetes bacterium
GGTGAGCGACGCGAACATGGGTTGGGCTAGCCACTCCGTGAGGAACTCCTCAACACCGATCTCGTCGATGCGTGCAGCGAGGGCTTGATCTTTCTCGAGCCGTGTAGTGCGCTCCTCGGCCTCGACTATCCCGGGGGAGGAGCTAACGAGTACCAGGCCATCGAAGAGGTCGGGCTGGTCAATGGCTAACTGAAGGCATAGGCGCCCTCCCATCGAGTAGCCGAGATAGATCGCAGACCCGCCAGCCTCCCCGATTGCCCTGCTGGTATCAGCGAAGGTTCGTTGCGTGGGCACATCGAGTGCGATTATGTCGAGGTCAGGGTTGGCGGTTTGAACCGGCTGCCATGCCAAAGCCGACTGGGTGAAGCCCGGTACTGCAACGATACGCATCGGGGCATCTTCGCATGACTTCAACAAATGATCCAGCCGGAACCAAGGAAGGGCAGGCGCGCGATGTCACGACTTCTTTCGCGCGTGTCCTCGTCGATGAATGGGCACGCGGTGGAGTCACAGATGCAGTCATCTCGCCTGGGTCGCGCTCCGCTCCCATAGCCCTTGCTCTCGCAGCTGACGCGCGCATTCGAGTCCATGTCCATCAAGACGAGCGCTCCGCTGCGTTCATTGCTCTCGGAATTGGGCGTGCAACCCGGAGACCAGCGGTTGTTCTCTGTACATCAGGGAGCGCAGCGGCGAACTTTCACCCCGCAGTTCTAGAGGCATTTCACGGTGGCGTGCCGTTGATCGTCGCCACCGCTGATCGACCGCCAGCAAAGCGCGGAACTGGTGCACCACAGACGATTAACCAAGTCGGGCTTTACGGAGATGCCGTTCGGTGGTCAGTTGATTCTCCGCCCCCTGCAGATGTTGAGGGAGCTGAAGACTCTTGGCGCGAACTTGGAGCAACGAGTGTCATCGCATCGATATCTCCAATTGCAGGGCCTGTTCACCTAAACCTCTGCTTCGATGAGCCACTTGTGCCGACTGGCGCGCGCCTTATTGATGGCGGTGGGCGCCCTAATAATGAACCCTGGCTCTCGCCCACTCCGGAGCCAGAGTCGCTCGAGGCAGATCAAGTAGAGACAGTGCGTGCGATCGCCGCGGAGATTGCTGCGCATCAACGTGGGGTAATCGTTGTTGGATGGGGGAGCGAACTTCGGGCAGAGAGTCTTGAGTTGCTTGCTCGTACAACAGGCTGGCCAGTACTTGCAGACCCAATCTCTAATCTGCGTGGCACAGAGAACGAGGTTGTTGCTTACGACGCTCTGCTGCGCGACCAAATCTTTGCCTCGGCTTACCTACCGACATTCGCTCTTCGCCTCGGGGCGCTTCCTAGCGGAAGGGTGCTCGGAGAGTGGCTAACGCGTGTTGAGCGCGTACTCGCCGTGGATCCCTCCGGCCGTTGGATTGACCCCGCACGCACTAATACAGAGGTATTGGTCGCTAATGCTGAGGCAAGCATCTTGGCTATTACCGAGCAGCTCGCGAACCAGACTCCCTCGTTGTCGTGGCTAGTTCTCTGGAGAGAGGCAGATGCACTTGCAGCAGGTGCTCTTAACGCCTCTCTTGAGAGTATTGAGGTGCTCTCTGATCCGCGGATCGCAAGAGATGTTGTAGCGACAATTCCCGCGGCTGCGACGCTCTTGGTCGCGTCAAGTATGCCGGTGCGCGATGTCGAGTCTTTCGCCCCGGCTCGCAGCGATATATCTATCATCGCAAACCGTGGCGTCAATGGAATCGACGGATTCGTCTCTACTGCGATCGGATACGCGATTGGATCTCAGGCCCCGACAGTCGCTCTAGTTGGCGATCTCTGTTTTCTTCACGATACGAATGCACTATTAGGTGCAGCTCAGCGCGAGGTCGACCTAGTGATTGTGGTTGTCGATAACCGCGGTGGCGCGATCTTCTCTTTCCTTCCGCAGGCTCAGATTCCTGAGAGTTTCGAGATGCTCTTCGGTACCCCGCACTCGGTTGATATAGCGCTTCTATGCGCTGCGCACGGCGTAACAGTTACGGAAGTTTGGCTACCGGACGAGGTCGCACCGACTCTCGCTAGCGCAATTACCGCAGGCGGGTTACAGATTGTGCTTCTTCGCACAGATCGTGATGCCAATGTGGCGCACCATCGCGAAGCCTGGTCCGCGGTCTCAGCAGCCCTATCCGATGGCATGCGCTAAACCAGCCCTAAATAATCAAGCCCTAAAGATCAAGCCCTAAATAATCAAGCCCTTAGAAATCAAGCCCTAAAGCGTCAAGAATCGGTGCGAGTTTGCGCTCTGTCTCGTCCCATTCTGAGTCGGGTTCGCTGCCTGCAACTATCCCTGCTCCGGCAAAGCAACGTGCAACCACACCATCTATCTCGGCGCTCCGCAGCGCAATAGCAAACTCTCCATCGCCGTTCTGATCGACCCAACCAACTGGGCCGGCGTAGCGACCCCTGGCAATCTTTTCATTCTCGGCAATTAATTCTCGGGATTCATTAACCGGCCATCCGCCAACCGCTGGGGTTGGGTGGAGAATCTGCGCGAGCTTGAGGGCTCCTGGTGCGTTGGGGGAGAGGTCGACCTCGATTGTGGTTGCTAGGTGAACAACTCCAGGCAGCGCAAGAATCTCTGGTCCGCGAACTCTCGCGGTTGAGACTGAGTAGGGAGCAAGTGCCCCAACTACTGCCTCAACGACGACCTCATGTTCGCGTGCATCTTTCGGAGAATTTACGAGTGAAGCGATCGCCGCTTCGTTGGTGCCATCAGCAGTGCCGGCCATCGGGGTTGACGTCGCCAAAGCGCCGCTACGACGAAGAAGTAATTCAGGGCTTGCGCCTACAAGGCCTCGGTGCGCATAGATAAATGACTCTCGTTGCTGTTCAGCCAATCTGCTCACGACTTGTCTTAGGTCAATCGGGTACTCGGCACGCACAACCAAATCGCGCGCGAGTACGACTTTCTCAACCCGCCCCTCATCAATGGCGGCAAGTACAGCGGATACGCCCTCGCTCCACTCGGCGCGTGAGGTGCCGCCAGCTCGGGACAACATTGAATGCGTATCGTCAG
>JBAWWI010000153.1:0-3020 GCA_037146835.1 Actinomycetes bacterium
GGACCGAAACTGGGTCGCCCAGATCTTCCAGTAGCTCCGGCAGAGGCACCGCTTGTGAGGCTCGTAACGCGCAAGCCCGAGCGCCCGAGCGAGATCGAAGTCGAGGAGAATCCTCGCGCTAGTAGCGCGTTGCTCCGTGTTGCAGAGCGCCTCGCATGACCGCAACACTTCGCGCCCCGGTACGCACGCGTACTAACCAGCCAGGCGCACGCACAGTTCAGCGACGAGTCGCGCCAAAGGCTTCGCCTCAACTGCGCGTAGTCGACGAGCAAGCGCGGCGCCGTCAGCAAGCCAGATCAGTTCTCGTTCGTGGATCCGCTTTAGCCATTGGGCTGGTAATTCTCGCAGCGTTGATTTTCCAATCTTTCTTGTCTCAAGGGCAGATTCACCTTCGGACTCTCACCGTTGACACTCAGGCCGCACAGGCTGCATACCAGTCAGAGCGTCTTGCTTATGCGGAGGCCTCAGCCCCATCGAAGATCGCGTTAAAGGCAGCAAGCCTCGGTCTGATCAGGGGACCAGTTCCGCGTTTTATCAGCGTTGACGGTATCGATTCCTCCTCAAGCTCTGGTGCTTTCAAATCGAGATCGTCGAACGTCGGCGAGGATTGGGAGAGGGTGAAGCCACACCTTGAAGCGCGACCATGACCCCATCAATGCGAAGACCAGAACCGTTCGGCCGGCCGAGAAGTCGACGCCAAGGAGCGGGGAGTCGACCAGACGGACGACTTCCGCACCCGGCACCGCCACCCGTGGGAGTGCGGAGCCGAGAGGGCGTGCGCGATCCGAGGTAGGCACCCCTATAGGGACTGCTACGCGCTCGTCGGGCTCCTCCCGAGGGAGCGCTAGCGCACCGAGAGCGACTGCTGGAGCTCGGAGTAGCTCTAGAAGCGGAACTAATACATCAGTACGGCCTTCTGCTACGCGCCGGGCTCGTTCAGTGCCAGCGATATCCTCTGCCGAGTCAAGGGGTAGGGGAGAGTTAAATGGTGAGCGCTCATCACGACGCGAGCATGCAGAGCGCACCCCAGTTTTCTCAAAGCTCTCTGCCGCTCTCTTAGCAGCATCAACAGCGCTATTTTCAGCCGCTAGGACATATGTAGTTGATCGCGCAAGTCAACCGGTGAAGACAACCAAACGAGTCTCGGCAAACGAGATTCACATACAGACGAGAAAGCGCCTCCTCTGGTTCCTTGGATTTGTGGTCTTCGTATTCGCAGCAGCGGCCGTAAAGATGATCTACCTGCAAGTAGCGCAGCGTGATCGTTTCATCGCGTACTCAGTAACGCAGCGAGAGCACACCACGCTTCTAGCCGCAGATCGTGGAACAATTTTTGACCGTAGCGGTATTGATCTTGCTCTCTCAGCGCCGAGTAGCACGATTGTTGTTGACCCAACGCTGGTTAAGGACAAGGGTCGCGCAGCGTCTCTCCTAGCTCCGATTCTGGGACTGCCGCGTCGAGAGGTACTTGCTCGACTTAAAGCAAAGAGCCATTTTCAATACTTAGTGCGCCAAGTTGATGCCTCGATTGTTGAGAAGGTCAAGGCGCTAGACCCAGAGGCAAATAAGAACAAGTCCCTTTACACTCTTGGTGGCGTATATTTTGTGAATGAGCCCAAGCGGGTAAATCCAAGTGGAGGGAACCTCGCTGCTCCAGTGCTTGGCTCCGTCAACCTTGAGGGTGCTGCTTTAAGTGGGCTTGAGGACAGTAATGACTCGATTCTGAAGGGCAAGCGCGGGCGAATAAGCGCTCAGACAGATGCGCGCGGACGTGAGATTCCTAAGACAAGCAGATCTGTTGTTCCTGCAAAACGCGGTGACGATCTTGTTCTAACGATCGACCAGTCGCTTCAATATGAGGTCGAGCGCCGACTTGTGGATCGCGTTGCTTCGGCTGGGGCGACCGGTGGTCTTGTTGTGGTTGCTGATGTCACGAACGGGGACGTACTCGCGATGGCATCAGCTGTCGGAGCCGATGCGGCTAAGGGTGAGCCCGCTCGCGTCGCAAACGGACTTGAGCAGAACAGGCCGCTTACGTGGACCTATACCCCGGGATCTGTAAATAAGATTGTTACGTTCTCGGGAGCAATAGAGCGAGGCGTAATTAAGTCAGATTCAGTGATTGATGGGATCACTAACTCTGTAACAGATAGTGGCTTCACGATAACTGACGACCATGTAATGCCAAGTTCGATGAGCGCAACGGAGATCCTTGCGCGATCCTCGAACGTGGGGACAACCAAAGTTGCAGCAATGCTTGGCAAGCAGGATCTAAGTCATTTCTTAAGTGCGTTTGGTTACGGGGTGACAACCTCAATTGATTTCCCCGCACAGTCCCCAGGGATCCTTGCAGCAACGAAGGATTGGCACTCGATTGACATGCTTACCAAGCCGATTGGTTATGGATTAGCGGCAACTCCCATGCAGGTGCTTGATGCATACATGACAATTGCGAACGGTGGAAAGATTGTTCACCCGCGTCTCGTCTCTGCTCGTATTGATTCGCAGGGAGTGCGCCACCCGAATGTCTCGTTGCCCGGCGGGCGTGTCGTCTCTAAGGCGACAGCGAGCGCGGTTACGGAGATGCTCACCCATGTCGTGGCTCCATCGCCTGCAACTGGAGGATCAGCAGCGGTTCCTGGATATACCGTCGCTGGAAAGACTGGAACAGCTCGACAGAAGACGGGTAGCGGCGCCGATAGCTTTGCACTCGCCAAACTAGAGGCGACCTTTGTCGGGTTCGCGCCTGCTGAGAACCCTCGTTTTGCAGTAATCGTTGTATTGGACGGGCAGGCCGGGAATGTGGGCTTCTATGGTGGCTCTGAGTCAGGGCCGCTCTTCTCACAGGTGATGGCGCAGACACTTCGTTTGAACGGTGTTGCCCCAACTCGAGACCCTCAGGGCTTGAGTCAATCGGTGACGGGGCCTTTGACCTCAGGGCTTGCAGCTGCGCCAACAGGTCCGGCTATTGGATTGCCTATCAAGCCGGTGAAGGCTCCGGTCAAAGCCCCTATAAAAGC
>JBAWWI010000154.1:0-2899 GCA_037146835.1 Actinomycetes bacterium
GCCTTGCGCTTCGCGGGAGCCTTCTTAGCGGCTTTACGCTTTGCTGGGGCCTTCTTCGCTACTGTCTTACGAGTGGCTTTCTTCTTTGCCGGAGGCATAGTTACCACCTTTCTGTGGGTTATGTATTACCTGATCCATCGAAGCACCCTGCGGGTGCAGGAGTTCGCTGGATTCAGTTCACGGCTGACTTGAAGCCGGCTGCCGCCGAAAACTTCACGCCATTTGATGCCGCGATCTCTATAGTCGCACCTGTCTGCGGGTTGCGTCCCTGACGCGCCGCGCGGTGTGACTTCTGGAAGGAACCGAAACCAGGGAGAGCGACTTTGTCGTCTGCCTTTACGGCTGCTACAACGGCGTTGATAACACCGGCGAGCACTTCCTCGACGTCCTTCTTCGGCATTCCAGTTGCTTCCGCAACCTTGTCAACAAGCTCTGCTTTATTCATTTACTTCCTCCGAGATTTCATTGCCCCCACCGAGGTGAAGACTTATTGTCGATTCGCACTCAAGCGGCCCGATGCAATCCCTTAAATGGATGCGCCAGACTAAATGCCTGAATAACTCCTCGAACAACTCCGCCGTTGTCCTAAGAACCATTACACACTTACACGCGCGTTTGGGGGATTTCCACTGCAAGGCACTCTTGGTTCATTTTTATAAGGGCTGTATGCAACTTCCTCGAGACCGATTTTCGCCCCGACTCCGGTGGTCTAATGGGTACCTTGAAGCATGATCAAATAGATGCCATGGAGTTCAGCGCACCAATTGCAGACGGCCTATATGACGTCATCATTATCTGGGCCGATGATGTAGGCGATGGAGCTCTATCCATTGACTTAGTCATCACAAGTGGGGATAAAAAGGGCGAATTATTGACGTTACGCGCGCATAACCTCACTCAGCGTGATCCAATTGCTCTCGCTGCTCACCCGTGCAGAGTGCGCGTCTTAAACGGAGAACCAGAGATTCTTCTGTAGCAAACCGTTTCGAACTCGCTAGCGATGCGATTTCTGCAGCACAGATTTGTGTGAGATTCATAGCGGAACTGAATTCAGAATTTGATACTCAAGAATGCGAAATCAAGTTCAAAAATAATTTATAAGAAATATTAAAAAAATCTCAAAAATGGTGCGAAATCGCATCGCTCGTTGCACTCGAGAGAATGTTTGCAGTCACTTTTCGCCGACTTCTTGCAGACTATTGAAAGTTACTGATGCAACCCGTGCGAGGATGAAGCGTGCCTAAAAGTCAAAAAGTGAACGAAGCGCAGACGAAGCCTCGGGTAGTTGTCGCAGGTCTTGGAGACGTTGGAGTACTCATAGCCACGCGTCTCAGTAGACGTTTCGAGGTCGTAGCAATCTCGACCCGACCTGCATTGGTAAGCGGTCAGGAACTCGGCAACCGCCTCACCGACCCAACTAGTTGGAGACGCACATACGTTGTCCCCTACCTACGCTTTCGTCGGCTCGACCGCGTCCGCCAATTACAGGGCCGCATCATCAGCGCGGACCTCGACGGAGACTCAGTAGAGATCGAACTCTCGGATGGCACAATAATTATCGAGCCATATGACATCTTCGTTATAGCCACTGGGGCCTCGAACGGCTTCTGGAGGCACGACCGAGTAGAGGACATCGCTACAACCGATGCGGGTCTGGCCTCGATATCAGAGGAGCTCAAGTCTGCGAAGACGATTGCAGTAGTAGGTGGCGGAACCACCGGTGTGAGCGTCGCGGACAACCTTGCTCGACGCGGTGGCGCAGAGGTGCACCTATTTCACAGCGGAGAGCAGCCCCTCCCTGGTTACCACCCGAAGGCACGTTCATGGATCACTCGAGTGCTCTCCACGGATGGAGTTGTGCTCCATCCTGGCCACCGTGCGATTACGCCAGCGGGCTTTACCGGAGATCGACTTACGCACGAGCCCATCGAGTGGGCCACTGAGCAGGAGCCGTTCAAAGCGGACGTAACACTCTGGGCAGTTGGGGGAATGCGCCCGCATAGTAATTTTCTCCCCGCAGAGGTGCTCGACGACTCAGGCTTCGTGAATGTCGACGAGTATCTGCGCCTTCCCGGTCACGAGAATGTATTTGCGGTAGGCGATGTCGCCGCTAGCGACCAACACCGAAGCTCAGCGCGTAACTGGGGGTTTCGAGTAGTTGTGGCCAATGTGCGCGCAGCGTTGAAGGGGACCAAGAAGTTAAAACGTTTCCACGCACCCGAATACAGGTGGGGATCAATCCTCGGCCTGCAGCCTGAGGGGCTCACTGTTGTGCAGCCCGATGGTCGCCGATTTCGAATCCCGCGCTGGATAGCAGAGCCGCTGCTAATGCGATTATTCGTAACTCGTTACCTATACGGAGGGCTCCGCAGAGGATCCCGCGGCTGATGGCGACTCCGTAATAGTGCCAGCGCGTGAGTGAAGTAACTCTCGCATGTAATCCTGATTTTGAGGATCACTGCGTTCGCGAGTTCTCGTGCGAGTTCTCGTGAGAGTTCTGCCGGTAGTTCTGGTGATAGTTCTGTTACAAAATTGGTAGCCCCGAGCGGATTCGAACCGCCGTTTCCGCCTTGAGAGGGCGGCGTCCTAGGCCTCTAGACGACGGGGCCGTGCATATGGACCAACTTGCGGTCATTTTTCAATAGTTCTAAAGCGTGACTCACGCTCAGAACCTGCTCGGGGGGGAGGACTCGAACCCCCAATAACGGGATCAGAACCCGTTGTGTTACCGATTACACCACCCCCGAAAGGAGGGCACACTCTATCCGAGCGGAGGTCTTCCTCGGCTAGCCGGGTGATGCCAAGCCGTCGTATTTCGCAATTAGCCGCCCAGAAGGGAGAGTGCTGCACTCACCCTTCGCAGAGACTCATCGCGCCCTAATAGGTGGATGGAGTCGAA
>JBAWWI010000155.1:0-2896 GCA_037146835.1 Actinomycetes bacterium
TCGATAGCAAATGTTGCTGATGCCCTCTGGTATCCGCTCTGGGACGCAGGGTTTGTCCTTGGTCATGCCACGCGTACGTCCGGAGAGGCATTTCACTTGGCGGAGAGTGATCTTGAGACTCTTACCTCACTGCTTGATGTGAGGATTGTTGCGGGGGCTGCAACCGTTGATGCGGATGCTCTTGTGCATCGGGTTCGAAGACTCGCTCGCCGACGCAAGGACTCTTTAATTGCAGAGCTATCGGCTGCATCAATGAGGAGGCGTGAGAGGCCAGGGCGCCTTGGAGAGGTCTTAGAGCCTGACCTTAAAGAAGGCGGCGGGGGACTCCGCGACATTCACGCTCTCGGTTGGGCTGGTTGGGCTATGGGCCCTGGTGGAGCTAGCGCGCTCGTTGCAGTAGGAGCACTTCACGGCGAAGATCTAGAGGCACTAGCGCTTGCAAACAATGCTTTGCTTGATACGCGCGTAGCTCTTCACCGCTCAACTGGTAGGCCGAGTGATCGACTCTCTCTTCAGGATCAGGATGCCGTAGCGAGTTTGCTTGGTTCTCCAGATGCAGACTCGCTAGTCCGCGGTCTCTCAGAGCACGCCCGCAGAGTTTCATGGATTGCTGCCGAGGCGTGGGGATCGCTCGATTCGCGCACAATGCCTAAACGCGGATTGAGGCGCATTAGGGGCGGAGATGTAGATCTCGCTGAGGGAGTGGTCCAGAGACATGGAGTTGTTGCCATTAGCTCTGGCGCTGTAGTTGATGGTTCGCTAGTGCTTAGGACGGCAGCGCATGCAGCGCTACTCAATGCGAGAATTGACCGAGACTCGCTTGAACGGATGCGTGGAGTTACCGAGCCTCTCTGGCGTAAAGAAGAACGCGACTATCTAATTGCATGGCTGAGAGCTGGGCACTCCTCTATAACGGTCGCAGAGGCACTAGATCATGTGGGAGTACTGACCACGATATTGCCCGAATGGGTAAATGTGCGCTCGATGCCTCAACGCAATGCGTATCACCGCTTTACGGTAGATCGTCATCTGTTAGAGACCGTCGCAGAGTCTGCAGCGCTATTGAGTAGCGAACTCGGATCAGCGGATGCAGATGTTGTCAACGGGCTAATGAGACCCGAAATCTTGATCTTCTCCGCGTTGCTTCATGACATCGGCAAGGGGCAGCCAGGCGATCACTCCGAGGTAGGCGCAGCCATTGCGCAGGGGTTTGCAAAACGCGTTGGGCTCGACACTGAGGGAGCGCGCCTCCTTGAGTGGCTTGTGCTCAATCACCTACTAATGGCCGATACAGCGACCCGCCGTGATCTCGATGACCCTGCAACTCTCGAGCAATTTATTGCTCAAACTAAGGATGCTGAGACGGTGATTCTTCTGCACGCGCTTACCGTCGCTGATTCGCGCGCTACAGGCCCAGCTGCTTGGGGCCCAACTAAGTCTGCTCTGGTATCCGAACTACGCGAGCGTGCGCTCTTAGCCATTAGTGCCGGAACCGTAACTGTTGCCGACGTGGATCCCTTCGTTCTTTATGAAGACGTGATCGCTGCAGGCGTCTTAGCCGTGCAGTGGAGCGAGATTGACGAAGGCCTCCTTCAATGTGCCGTGATCGCGCCTGACCGCCCAGGTTTGCTCGGCGGAGTCGCTGCTGCTCTAGCTCTCGCTGGCCTAGATATCTCGTCAGTCAACGCTGCAACTCACTCCTCTGGAATGGCCCTCGAGGTATTTACTGGTGTCGACCGCTTTGGGCGTCTGAGTAGTCAGATCGAGCGGTCGAGAGCGACGAGCCATATAGAAGAAGCTTGCGCCGGAGAGGATTTCTCTGATCGCCTAGCTGCCCGTGCAGCTGCCTACCGCAGCCCAACGGCTAAACGCGGAGCAACAAGTGTGACAATCGATCCAACTGCCTCTACTACGGCATCAGTCGTAGAGGTCTATGCCGATGACGAGGTTGGGCGGTTTGCGCGAATCGCCATGATTCTCTCCGGCGAGGGCGTAGATGTAACCGCGGCGCGGGCCACAACAATCGGTGATCGAATTGTGGACGTCTTTTATGTTCAGATAAATGGCGAGAAGATCGAAGCAAGCGAGGCTGTGGCGGAGCTTCGCCACGCGATTATTGATGGTCTCGAAGATAGCTAACGCTAGGCCTAGGCTGAGGCGATGGAGAAGAACCCAGCAATTAATCCATCACTCAATCCACCAGTAGTCGCATCAGATCTTCTTAGGTGGGCTGAGACGCTCTCAGGGATCGCTCGCACTGGGCTCGGATTTACGCAGAGCCTCTACGAGAAAGAGCGCTTTGAAGAAGTTCTTCACGTTGCAGCTGATATCCGAGCAGCAGCGATCGAAGAGGCTGAGGCAGATGTGCTCTATGAGGATTGGCTTGTCTCGGTCGGCTCCGGAGTTCCCGGCTATGTCACACCAAAGGTCGCGGTCGCGGCAATTGTTGGTAACGAGGCCGGCGAGATTCTCTTAACGCAGCGCGCTGATTCAGGCGTCTGGCTCTACCCAGTGGGTTGGGCTGATATTGGTTACTCGCCCTCCGAGGTTGCAATGAAGGAGGTTCTAGAAGAGACGGGAATTGAGTGCGAACCTCTCTCTCTTGTTGCAGTCCTCGATGGAATGAGGTTCGGCTTCGTGCACCTTCCTCTCTACTCTCTTCTCTTCCACTGCCGCATGACTGGAGGCGAGTTGAAGGGTCACCCACTTGAGACGCGCGCGGTTGGGTTCTTTGCGCGCGACGCTCTCCCTCAGCCGTTGGCCGGCGCAAGTCGATGGGTCGATTTAGCCTTCAGAGCCATCGATGGAGAGTCATTTCCATCTGACTTCGATGCCCCACGCATGCCGACTTGGCGTGGAGACATAACAACTATTTAGCTTTGAGTTGATCCTCTAG
>JBAWWI010000156.1:0-2872 GCA_037146835.1 Actinomycetes bacterium
CAGCAAATTCTGTGATCGTGCCGCTCCAATGCGAGCACTTCGCTCTCCGGGGAGTGGCACATCTACACCAGATTATAGAAAAAGCACAACAAAGACTTAACCCTCAACTTGAGATTGAGGGTATTTTAGCAACAATGTACGATTCACGGACGCTTCACAGCAAAGAAGTGCTCAGTCGCATCTGCGAAGCCTTCCCTAATGGGGTATTTGAGACTGTTATCGCTAGAACTGTCCGTTTTCCAGATACCACGGTGGCAGGCGAACCGATCACCACCTTTGCGCCCAGTTCAGATGGCGCCTACGCCTACCGTCGACTTGCCCGTGAACTCATTCAGAAAGGAGCGCACGCATGAGCCGTCGCGCCACACTTCCAGGAGCTGAAGAGCTCTTCCGCACTACGACATCGCCAGTTTCCGCGACTACGCCCACGCTCACAGCTCTCCCTGCCCCACACGAGGGGAGCGCTCCGCTGAGCGATGAGAGCGCTAGCAAAGGCGTTCGGAGCACCACTCGCCGCCGGATCACGACCGCTGAGCGAGGTCCTTCTGGTCGCGAACGCCATGAGGAGAAGATCACCGTCTACCTCTCTCCCGATGAGCGCGTCGACCTCGAACAAGCCCGCCTCTTGCTCCGTGGTGAGCATGGCTTGGCGGTCGATCGCGGCCGAATCGTGCGCGAGGCTCTCTCGTTGATCGTGGCTGATCTGGAAGCCAAGGGAGAATCCTCGATCCTGGTTCGTCGCCTCCGAGGTCGCTAAAGCCTCAACCTCGGCCCCCTGAGTTACGAGGGAATCATTCAGGGAATTCCTGAGGGATTTGCTGAGGGAATTGCTGAGGGATTCGCTGAGGGAATTGCTGAGGGAATTGCTGGGGGAGGCAAGCCCAGGCGCCCGCAGGCGGTACCTTTGTGCGGTGATTGAGACAAGCGAAACCGGCAAGGTACCTGGCTTTGCTGTCCAGCTCGATAACTTTGAAGGCCCTTTCGATCTCCTCCTCCAACTCATCGCGAAACATCGTCTCGATGTCACCGAAGTCGCCTTAAGCCAAGTTACTGACGATTTCATTTCACATATCCGTGCCATGGGTGATGCATGGGACTTAGGACATGCAACAGAATTCCTCGTCGTTGCTGCGACGTTACTTGATCTCAAAGCTGCGCGACTTCTACCTTCGGGTGAAGTGGAAGACGAAGGTGACTTAGCGCTACTCGAAGCGCGCGACATTCTCTTTGCACGGCTACTGCAATATCGAGCGTATAAAGAAGTTGCAGCTATCTTCGCTGAGCGATACGCCGACGAAGCGCATCGTTTCCCTCGCGTCGTAGCGATGGAGTCGGCGTACGCCTCATTGTTGCCTGAAGTTTTAATCGGCATTGGACCAGATAGATTCGCAGCACTCGCACACAGGGTCCTTGCACCAAAAGTTGAGCAATTCGTTTCAACTGCGCATTTACACGACCCTGCAGTAAGTGTTCGCGAGCAAGCGACGATTATCCTGGAAAAGATAAGGAGTTTACGCTCCGCTTCTTTCCGCTCCTTGATCAGCGATGCTCCTAACATGAACACTATTGTGGCGCGTTTTCTCGCTCTTTTGGAGCTTTATCGTGAGGGTGTTTTGCATTTTGATCAGGTCACGCCGCTAGGCGAATTGCACATCAAGTGGGTGGGTGCTGAGGACGCTGAAATTAATCTTACTGACGAGTTCGACGTCGAAGTGGAAGAGGAGAACGATGACTGAGTCAAGCGCAGAGCGGAATATGTCAAACGTAGAACTGAATGTAGAGAGCGCACTAGAGGCAATCTTGATGGTGGTTGATGAGCCAGTCTCAGCGCTTATATTGGCACAAGTTCTGGAGACTCCGACTGAGCAAATCGTTGCAGCGCTGGAGAAGTTATCCGCGCAGTACACGAATGAGTCGCGTGGTTTTGAGTTACGTGAAGTAGCGGGAGGTTGGCGTTTCTACACCCGCGCTGAATGGGCTCCATTTGTGGAGAAATTCGTGCTCGACGGGCAGCAAGCACGCCTCACGCAGGCAGCACTTGAGACGCTCTCCGTGGTTGCCTACCGTCAGCCGGTTAGCCGAGCCCGCGTCTCTGCAGTACGCGGTGTGAATGTAGATGCTGTGATGAAGACTCTGGTCAGCCGCGGTCTCGTAGAAGAGGCAGGCACCGAGCACGAGAGTGGCGCGATCCTCTACCGCACTACGTCATACTTCTTGGAGCGACTGGGGCTCAGATCGATCGATGAACTCCCAGCGCTAGCGCCGTTTCTACCCGATGTTGATGTCATTGATGATCTCTTTGACTCATTCTCAAGTTGAGATAGAGAGATTATGGAAATCCGTTTACAGAAGGTCCTCGCCTCCGCTGGAATCGCCTCACGTCGAGCGAGTGAGGAACTCATCGCTGCAGGTCGCGTCCGGGTTAATGGGCGCACAGTTCGTGAGCTAGGCACTCGTGTAGACCCCGAAATGTCCCTCATTGAGGTTGATGGAGAGGCGATTTCCACTTTTGTCGCCAAAGTTCACCTCGCTATGCATAAGCCTGAGGGGGTTCTCTCGGCAATGTCTGATAGCGAAGGGCGCCCGCACCTGGGGGATTACCTGGCCATGCGTACCGATCGCCTCTTTCACGTCGGAAGGCTCGATGTGGAGACGGAGGGGCTGATCCTGCTCACCAATGACGGGGAGATGGCTAACCGGTTGGCTCACCCTCGTTACGGAATCCGTAAGAAGTATCTGGTCTGGGTGGAAGGTGCCCTGCCAAAGGATGCCAAGTCGCGCCTCTCGGCAGGGATAGAACTCGAGGCTGGCCTAGGTCGCGTCGACGCCTTCGGAGTGGTTGAGAAAGATCGAACTCGCTCCCTCGTTGAGC
>JBAWWI010000157.1:0-2732 GCA_037146835.1 Actinomycetes bacterium
GGTATTCGTCTGACTGGTATTCGTCTGACTGGTATTCGTCTGACTGGTATTACTCCGGGCGGATGCTGGATGCATCTACCCGTCGAGTGCCCTAAGGCGCTCTAGAACTACCGTCAACTGCTCGGGGGCAGGTGGCGGCGTTACCACTACAGGTACTGGCGTTGCTGTCGATCGGCCCGAGGCGCTAGAGGTGGATCCCCCAGAGCGAGGTGCTGATGCGACAGGTCGCGCTGACCTTTGTTGCGGTGCTGGGGCTCCGGTCGATGGAGCCTGTGGGCTCACAGCGGGCTGAGAGTCGGTCTGCATGAATACCTCAGAGACGTAGATGCCTCCGTTGATACTCACTACTCCGATTCCCACGTACCGGAACCCCGGATCTACGAGATTCTTGAGGTGAGACGCAGATGCGATAAATGCGTTGTTGATGCCGTTGACATCCCCGCCTCGCCCAACATTCTCTCCGAGGTGCGTCCACTCTCCGGGCGCACCTTCGGTGAGCACTGAGTGTGAAAGGACGTTGGTGTCAGCCATGTGCTGTGCCCATCCCTCGGCCTTAGCCGTGAGTGTTCCATTCGACTGAAGGGCGGGGAGCCCGCGGCTAGCGCGGAGTGAGTTGGTGAGTGAAATGAGCTGCGAGGCTGCTGCGGAGTCTGCAGCGCCGGCAGCTGAGATCGAGGAGATGCTCGGGAGGAGGCCGAGAGAGGCGAGCAAAAGCACTGAAGTTGCGATGAGGCTTCTTGCGGCCTTTGTGACTCTCATAACTCGCCCCCAGTTCTCTAGTGGAAATCCGCTCCGGACTTCCTGACGGGTTTCGTATCGGCGCGTGTCTCAGATTTCTTTAATGCGGGTACTCTCAAGACCCATGAGGTGCTCCCCACAGCCGAAAAAGCCCGAGAATCCAGGGGTAAGCCCCTCTACCGAGGCGAATCGAATACGGGTTCAAGCACGCAGGTTTGGTGTATTTCTCGTTTGTGCCGCCTTATTTGCCGCCTGCACCACGAATGAAGTGAGTAATCAGGCCAAATCTGGAGGAGAGAATCCAGAGGCCTCGAGCCCGGCATCCAAGAGAGAGTCTTTGACGGTGTCGGTTCCGTCATCGGCGGCCTCGGCGGTCACTCGCATCGCTGATGGTTTTGAGCGCTCTAATAGCGGCGTGAAGGTGTTGATCAACTCAGGGCCATCGAACGCACTCGCTTCCCAGGTCTCTAGTGGAGCGGAGGTAGATGTTCTGCTCTCCGCTGATGCAGCGACGCTGAGCGGGCTGATTACAGAGAAGAAGATCAGCAGTCCGCGTATCTTCGCACTTAACCAAATGGCACTCGTTGTCTCGCCTCGTGCAGCAGGGATCAAGCGACTGAGTGATCTAACGAACGCCAGCGTTGTTGCGCTGTGTGCAGAGTCGGTGCCATGTGGTGGTTATGCGAAGCGTGTATTGATACGTGCCGGCGTAACTATCAAGGAGTCGCAGATCACGCGAGGAACGGATGCTGCATCAACGCTTGGTGCGGTGCGGTTTGGAGATGCTGACGCAGCCATCCTCTACGAAACCGATGCGCGTGCTGCAGGCAAGAGCGTTCTGACCCGTCAGATTCCTAACCGTTTCAATGAAGTAGCTAAGTATCCAGCTGCAGTCGTGCTTGCATCCAAACATATGAAGACAGCGAAGGCTTTCGTGCGTTACCTCAAGACGCCGTTTGCCAAGCGGGTACTGCTTAGAGTTGGGTTCAGCACTCCATGAAGAGCGGCGAAGTTGGCAAAAAAGTAAATAGGCGACGTGTTGAGCCGCCATCGCGTATCGCAGTCGTGTTATCGCTTCTCGCGGTGCTCTTTGTAGCGCTTCCAGTGATTGCGCTTCTACGTGACGTTGCGTGGTCGCGGCTGATCTCCGATCTCACAACCCCTGAGGCCCGATCGGCGTTGAGGCTCTCCTTGCTCTGCTCAATATCGGCAACGGCACTTGCTGCTGTGCTCGGAGTGCCTCTTGCTTGGGTGCTTGCTCGGGTTGAGTTTCGAGGACGCGGGTTTGTTCGTGGTCTGGTGTTGCTCCCACTCGTTGTTCCACCTGTTGTGGCTGGGGTTGGGCTGCTTGCAGCCTTTGGGCGAAATGGCATGCTCGGCGGAACTCTCAACATGCTTGGTATTCGCATAACCTTCACGCCAATCGCGGTTGTGATAGCGGAGGCCTTTGTCGCTCTTCCGTTCTTAGTGCTTGCTGTAGAGGCAGGAATTCGCAGCATCGATCGCCGTTACGAAGACGCTGCACGCACACTCGGAGCGTCACGCAGTTTTGTAACGCGGCGTATAACGCTGCCCTTACTTGCTCCATCGCTAGCGGCTGGTCTCGCACTCGCATGGGCCCGTGCACTTGGCGAGTTTGGAGCGACAATAACTTTTGCAGGCAATATTCAGGGGCGCACCCGCACAGTGCCTCTCGCTGTTTATCTGCTCTTGGACTCAAGCCCTGATGTTGCGATTGCCTTAAGCCTGTTGCTTGTTTCGATCTGCGTAGTTGTGCTGGTTGCCCTTCGCGCGCGGTGGATCGGAGCAATTCGATGAGTCTCGTGGCGCAGATACAGGTGCGCGTCGGTGAGCTTGATCTGTCGGTGGAGTTTGAAGCGGCGCCGGGCGAGACAATCGCGGTCCTTGGCCCCAATGGGGCGGGTAAGACCACGCTGGTTCGTGCATTAGCTGGTCTACAGCCAATCGATAGCGGTCGCATAGTTCTCGACGAG
>JBAWWI010000158.1:0-2713 GCA_037146835.1 Actinomycetes bacterium
GGTTTGGCACTTCGTTGCAGAGTTCGTGTCTAGATAAATTTCGAATTGCTAATTAGTTGCAGCCTTAATTGCGCTGAGTGCCCGGGCAACCGCCTCGGGGCTCGCATCAGTCATGGGCATGCGGACATTGGCAGTTGGGATGCGCCCTTGAGCGTGTAGCACTCCCTTAAATATTGCCGGGTTTGGCTCTACAAAACACGCTGTAATTACAGGCAAAAGTGCTTCGTGGTGAGCAAGCCCGTCGGAGACGCGTCCGTTCAAGCCATCATTTATCATCGCAACAAATCGCTCGGTAAGAACATGTCCAGATGCAGTAATTGCACCCTTGCCACCGAGGAGCATTGTTGGGAAGAGGTATGGATCCTCTCCACCGAGAACGGAGAAACCCTTCGGTGCTTCGCTCAAGATCCGCAGCGTGTCCGCATCGAGAGAGCCCACTGCCTGCTTGATGCCTGCGATGTTGGAGTGCTCTGCGAGTGCAAGAACAGAGTCAGCACCTAGGCCACGCCCTGTTCGATATGGAATGTTGTAGATGATCACCGGAACCGGGCTCGCATCTGCAACAGCGCGCATGTGCGCAATAATTCCGGCCTCAGATGGGCGAACGTAATAGGGAGTAACAACAAGAACAGCGGCTAGAGCGTCGGTACCGCTAAGCGCCTCGGCCTTAGCGACTGTGGTGCGGGTGTTATTCGTACCGATACCAACCGTGAGCGGAGCGCCATGCTCGGCACATACCTGAGCGCAGATATCAATCACTGCCTGCTGCTCTGACGCGTCTAGAGCGCTGGCCTCTCCTGTGGTTCCAAGGGCCACGATCCCGGCTGCACCGGCATTTAGATACTGATGGCCAAGGGACCCAACGGCCTCAATCGCTACCGAACCATCTGCGGCGAACGGGGTTATTAGCGGTACATGAACACCGCGGAGATCAAGGTCACTAGGCACCCCCTCACCGTAGCGCCCGAACCCCACGGCTAGCCTGCTCGCCGTGTCCGACGCGCTGATAATTATCCTTGGAATCGGTATTGGTTTCGCAACAGGAGTCCTATCTGGCCTATTTGGGGTCGGCGGGGCCGTGATCTCGACCCCTGCCATTCGAGCCCTAGGCGCCACACCAATTGAGGCCGTTGGCTCGACCCTCCCCTCGATCATCCCCTCTGCCATCAGTGGCGCCCTGCGATACCACCGTGATGGCTATGTACACCTCGACTCCGTGGCTTGGGTCGCTCTCCCTGGAGTCTTTGGAGCGATCAGCGGTGCGCTGCTCTCAGACCATGTACCCGGCGGCGGGCATGTGTTGATGCTCGCAACCTCAATGCTTGTTGCCTATACCGCATTTAGAACAGCGCGCGGCTCGGACGCAGCACGCGATGTTGAGGCACATGACGTTCGTCGCGACTCTTGGTGGCGCCTTGCGACAATCGGCCTTAGTGCCGGCCTACTCTCCGGACTGCTTGGGATCGGCGGTGGACTACTAATGGTTCCACTCTTCGTGGGATGGCTTCACATGCCAATCAAGAACGCCATCGGCACCTCGCTCGCCTGCGTTGCAATCCTGGCTATCCCAAGTTTCATCACCCACCAACTACTTGGGCATATCAACTGGCTCTACGCCGGCCCGTTATGTATCGCAGTGATTCCTGGGGCGCGAGTCGGGGCACACCTTGCCATCACTAGCGCCGAGCACGTTCTCCGCAAGGTTGTCGGGATTGGCCTCGGGGTCATCTCGATTATCTACGCAACAGGCGAGATCGTCGCATTAATACGCGCTAACTAAACCAAGCGCTTCATCTAACTTGATCCAAGTCGATCCACGCACGGTAGCCTCACCGAGGTGAGAATCCTCCTGATCGTCAACACTGCGGCCTCGTCGTTCTCGGCGCGAAAACGTGTTGTGATCCAGAAGGC
Organism: Actinomycetes bacterium; assembly: GCA_037146835.1. GTDB lineage: Bacteria > Actinomycetota > Acidimicrobiia > IMCC26256 > IMCC26256 > IMCC26256. The sequence goes on from JBAWWI010000158.1 coordinate 1,912, forward strand.
GCTCAGCTCCGACCATGAGGTTGAGGTAGTGGAGACAGTTCGAGGCGGGCACGCTCAACGTCTCGCACATACCGCTGCTGTCGACGGAGTGGATGTGGTCGCAGTACTTGGGGGCGATGGCACACTCAACGAGGCAGCTAACGGATTGGTTAATACCGATACAGCACTCGCTCCCCTTCCGGGTGGTTCTACAAATGTCTATGCCCGAACCATCGGCGTCGCCAATGATGCAGTTGAAGCAACCGGGCAGTTGCTCGCATCCCTCGAGCGTGAGTCCTTTAGGCGTGTAGGCCTCGGCTGTGTTGAGGAGCGCTACTTCCTATTTCACTGCGGTGTGGGCTTCGATGCGGCCGTTGTTGAGAAGGTAGAGGCGCGTCGCGGATTAAAGAAGATTGCGCCGCATCCGTTCTTCGCCATGAATGCTTTCGATGCATGGCTGCGCACCTATGACCATAAGAAGTCGCGCTTTACAGTTGAGCTAGATGACGGCACCAAGATTGTCGGTGGCACTATGGCGATCGCTGCTGTTAGCACTCCATACACGTTCGTCGGCAAGCGCCCAATCATCGTGACCCCAAATGCGAGCCTGGATCGGGGCTTCTCGCTAGCGGTTGTGCAGGCTCATCGCGCTCTCCCCATGATTGGTCTCGTTAGCAGGGCCATTATCGGGCAGCATGGCCTCGGTCGCACGCACGCTGCAGTGGTAAAAGACGACCTCGGCGGATTCACTATTGAGGCCGAGATCCCTGTCCCGTATCAGGCCGATGGCGAGTTCTTAGGGGAGTCCACAAAACTACGTTTT
>JBAWWI010000159.1:0-2712 GCA_037146835.1 Actinomycetes bacterium
AACGCACGTCTCCATTCTCAAGTACAGGAGTTAGCAATTATTGAAGATCGCGAGCGCATCGCACGCGACCTCCACGACACTGTAATTCAGCGCCTTTTTGCGGCAGGCATGTCACTACAGGCGACTAGCCGAATGGTTGATGACGCTCCAGCGGCGCGGATTCTTGAGGCCGTCGACAACTTGGATAGAACAATTCGCGAGATTCGCGGGACCGTCTTTGCGCTCCAGCATCAGCAGTCAACTTCTCTGCATGCAGCCCTACGTGCTTTGCTGGCCGAGTCGCGGTCGTCACTCGGTTTTCTACCGGCGCTACTTACTGAAGGTCCTATCGACTCAATCATCTCGCCCGAGATCGCGGAGCATATTCTTGCAACAACACGCGAGGCCATCAGCAATATCGCCCAGCACGCCAAGGCAACCTCTGCAGAGGTCTTCGTGCTCGCAGGCTCAGATATTCGCCTGAGGATCACTGATAATGGAGTCGGCATTGCGCCCCCAGATGAAGCAGCGAACAACGACATGCGGGGTAATGGCCTGCGCAACATGAGCGCACGAGCAGAGTCGCTCGGCGGCAAGTTGGCGCTAAGGCGTGGCCCTGAGGGTGGAACCGTACTTGAGTGGAGCGCTGCTCTTAGCGAGTAGATGCCAACACCTAGTCGCAGGAGCCCACTCTTGGGACCTTTGGCCCTAGGGAACCGATTGAGATCTGTGGAATCCTTCTCGCTGCATGTTTTTGTATGACTTCACTATCCTCGCCACCGACTTCGAGCATGTCGCCAATGCATTCCGCCGATCCGGCGCGCAAATGCTTAGTGCGGCAGCGGTTAGTTCAGGTAGCGATAGACCTCAACCACCTATCGTCGGAGAACTGCGGCCACGCTCTGCTGGGCTTGTGCTCTCGGTTGATTGGGAGGACTCTGGTTGGGACGGAACTTTCATGGGACTTCAGGGCGAGATTGAGTTCTCCGCCATTGATGGCGCCAGCACACACTTAAGCGTCAGCGTCTCCTGGGATGCGGAGGGTAGCAATACCTATAGCTCTGCAGAGCAGAGTCTGCGTAGGCACCAGGCCGAGCAAGTAATCCGAAATTTTGTTACGGCTCTCGCGCAGGAGGTCATTTCGCGCAGCGGCGATCAATCCGCAGGTTCATAGTTTCATCGGTGCACAGGTTCATACCTATAAATAATTACTTCCGGCCGCCGTGTTGGGACCTTCTACCCTGACCGATTTAGTACAGGTGCTGCAAGTATCTGCAGCGTTATCAGCAGCGTTATCAGAATCGTCAAAATTCTATTAACCAATTATCCATTTACAAATAACAAACAGGAGGACCCGTGGGGTTCACAAGAGAAGATCGCAAGGCCCTGGGTTTCGGCGCATGGGTATTCGCACTATTTGCAGTGTTCTTCGCGTTCTTCGCGCTTTGGATTGCCGGCTCAGCGATGGGGCGCAGCGACAAAGCGAATACTCTTGCGAAGCAGAGCCTCGCTCCAAAGGTCTCAGAGACCGAGTTCAGCCTCGACGCCAAGGCTGTCAGTGCGGAGACCGGTGGGAATATCACCGTCTCAAACGTGGGCAAGATTCCTCACAACCTGACGATCAAGGGAACCAGCGCTAAGACCAAGGACTTAAATCCTGGAGATACTGCCTTGCTGAGCCTAAAGGGGCTCAAGGACGGTACCTATGAGATGTACTGCGCTATCCCAGGCCACGCTGGCTCAGGGATGGTCGGCACTGTCACGATCGGTAAGGGTGGCATGGCCGGCGGCATGGGCAACAACGAGGCGGCACTGCGCGCCTCTAACAATGCTGACGACAAAGCGCAGCTCCAGCCAGTCCTTAAGTACGTAGGGCAACTCACGGACGGAGCCAACACTAAGGGCATCGGCAATGTTCCCCTAGCGCCGACGCTTCTCCCAGACGGGACCAAAGAGTTCAAACTGACTGCCAAGATTGTTGACTGGGAGATCGAACCCGGCAAGACAGTGCGCGCGTGGACATATAACGGAACAGTCCCCGGCCCGATGATTCAGGTCAACTCCGGAGACAAGGTCCGAGTCACGCTCACAAACAAGCTGCCCCAGAGTACTGAGATTCACTTTCACGGGCTTGAGATTCCTAACGCAATGGATGGAGTTCCATACGTAACCAACAAGGGTCCGATCAAGCCAGGCGAGACCTACTCATACAATTTTGTTGCGCAGCCAACCCCGGCTGTTGGCATGTACCACTCGCACCACCATGCAGAGCAGCAAGTGCCCAACGGGCTTGCTGGTGCGTTCTTGGTCAGCTCGCTGCCGATCCCATCGGGATTCGCAGCGCCTAGCCAAGTCGTTCCTTTGGTGCTCAACGATGCTGGCACGATTGGCCTAAGCATCAACGGAAAGTCGTTCCCGTCGACCCTTCCAGTAATGGCCAAGGTTGGCGAGGTAGTGGAGATCCATTACTTCAACGAGGGCCTCCAGATTCACCCGATGCACCTTCACGGTATTAAGCAGACGGTAATCGCCCAGGACGGCTTCCCACTACCCGCTCCAGTGGATGAAGACACTGTGTTAGTAGGTCCAGGGCAACGCGTCACTGTGCTCGTGAGGGCTCGCGCAGATCAAGTTGGGGTCTGGGCATTCCACTGCCACATCCTTAACCACGCCGAGCGGACTGACGGCATGTTCGGGATGGTCACGACATTCATCGTGTCTTAATAGATTCGT
>JBAWWI010000160.1:0-2634 GCA_037146835.1 Actinomycetes bacterium
GTATCCGACTGCACATATACAGGGCGGATATAGAGGATTGAGTCACCGATCGGCAACAACTGCAGAGAGCCTTGGATCACACGAGATCCGGTTCGCCCTAGAAGCGAGTACTGCTCAGAGATCTGCTGAGTCGTGTTAATCGTGCTGTCGACCTGCTGCGGACCGTAGACAGAGCGGCCATCGGGCATCACAAAGGACCTGAGCCGACCATAAGAGCCAGGGTCGGAGTCTGCTGCCATAAAGGAGACCAAGTTGGTAAGTGCGTTACCGCTAGAGACGGGGACAAATGGCCGGAGGAGCTGGAATCGCACTTCATCTTGTTGTGGAAGGCGAATCAATAAGTAGATCGGATCGATTCGACGACCAGTCGATGACGCAGCCTTGGGGGCTGCGCCGACGAAGGTTGTGTCAGTCGTGTTTAGCGAAGCTGCATCACCCACAACCCCAGACCCAGGGTCAGGAGAGACAGCCCAAGTATCAGTGCGGTTGTAGAAAGTGGTCGGATTGGTCATGTGGTAGATGCGATAGACGTCGGTCTGAGCCTTGAACAGATCTTGCGGGTATCTCAGGTGAGATCGAAGCGCCTCTGGCATAGATGCGATCGGCTCAAAAAGGTCAGGGAAAGCGGATTGCCATGATCGAATTACCGGATCTGATTTATCAATGATGTAGTAGTGAATGCGTCCGGTGTAGGCATCTACGGTTGCCTTAACTGGGTTGCGTACGTAGTTAAACGAACCGCTCAGCGCACCCTCTCCAGAGAACGGTTGCGAATATGGGTAGTACTGGCTAGTCGTATAACCATCGAGCATCCAGATAATTTTGCCGTCGACGATTACCGGGTACGGGTCAGCATCGAAGGTGAGGAATGGCGCTCCCTGCTCAACGCGCGAACGGATATCCCGATTGAATACCATCTGTGTTCTAGGGGTTACCTGCCCCGAGATCATTAAGTTGTAGTCGTTGAACCTGACTGCAAACGCTAGGCGCTTTGCAAAACTAGAGAGAGGCACTCCGCCCTCGCCCTTGTACTGGTTATATGCGTCCTTCTGGCCCTGAAGTGGGTAATCGAACTCATCGGTCTTTGCATTTACTAAGACGTATCCGCCTGTGCTCTCACCAAAGTAAACGCGCGGCTGCGTGAGCTCGATATCCCCAGTCGGCGGGATGTTGCGCAGCAGGTATTGAGGTGTTCCATCAGAGGTTGCTTTATTCGCGGCTGAAGCAACTGCACCGAAACCATGCGTGTATACAAGTTGGCGGTTAACCCAAGACTGGCTCGGTAGGTCAGTGCGGTTGAGCTCTCTTGCTGAGAGCATTACTTGAGTCAGCTTGCCGCCGACTTGATAGCGGTCAACATCTACGTCGTTGAAGTTATAGAAAGTCTGAAGACTCTGGAAAGACTGAAAGTTGCGCAATGCTTCGTACGGGTCCCAGAGTCGAGCATTCTCAATTGTGTTGGCGTTCGCCACAATCTTTGCGGTATCGAGATTCTCCTGATACGGGAACGGCTGAACATCAACCTTTGATACCCCAAAGGCGTCGCGCGTTGCCTTGATGTTGCGCTCGATGTAGGGCTTCTCGCTCTGTAACTCATTCGGATTGACGCGAATCGATTGGTAAATGGCTGGGAAAATCGTGCCCACAACAACAGCTACAAAGGCCCAGAGGCCAACAGCAATTACCGGCAGAACCCATCCCCTGCGACGGATGTTCCAGACGAATAAACCTGCCGCCACTACGGAGATCACCACGAGAAGATTCAGGGCCGGCAACTGTGCAGCTATATCGGTCTTGCTTGCTCCAGCAACAACACCTCTCCCCGAGAAATTGAGATTGAAGCGAGCGAACCAGTATTGACCGGTCTTCACAAGCGCCATTACCCCGAGGATCACTGATACGTGCGCTTTGACGTGAGGAGTTACGCGTGCGCCATCGCCCTGGACGCGGATTCCGCCGTTCAAGTAATGCAGCGCGATCGTGCATACAAGCACAACCAGCAGAGCTACAAAAAGCCAGTTGAAGAAGAAGTTAATAAATGGAAGCTGGAAGATAAAGAACCCAATGTCTTTACCGAACTGAGGATCATTGCGCCCGAAGTCGACACGATGGGTGAAGAGCACCCACTGCTTCCATTCACTGCTAACACTCGTTCCGATAACAAACGCTAGGAACGCTGAAACAAGAAGTCTGATCCTGCCTCCGTAACGCACTGCTGCTACTTGATAGCGCGCAGCGAGGTCGTCACCAGGCTTTAATTCTCTTACCTTCGGTGCTAGGCGGTCAGCAATCGAGAGGCTTGTGATCATCAAGACAAAGAAGACCAAGGTGAAGACAGCCGCTAGGCCGACCTTGGCTGAGAGCAGGGCTCTCCATGTCTCTGAGAAATTAACTGATCGAAACCAGAGGTAATCGGTGTAGAAGACCGCTATCCCACGGAAACTTATGAAGAGCACAACTAAGAGGACAGCTGCGACTATTGCAAGGGTCCTTCCGCGTCGCGAGCGAGGGGGACGAGGACCTGTTGAGACTGGGCGCACGATTGACAGCCTAGAGGGCGCAACCCGCTCGCGCCCCTCGGGGCGACGACAAGATTATTGCGGGATTATTTCCGGGATTATTTCCGGGATTATT
>JBAWWI010000161.1:0-2601 GCA_037146835.1 Actinomycetes bacterium
TTCCAATGGATGAAGCAGGTTGCCTCGCACTTCGGTGGTACGCGAAACGCTCTCGCTATCTCATGGCCAAAGCGCATCAAAGATGTTGCAGCGTTGAGGAGCCAGTTCCATCACGTAGTCGATATTGCGCCGACTATTTACCGAGCGGCCGGCATCACAGAGCCTGAGAGTGTGAACGGGATCGCACAGATGGAGATGCATGGCGTCTCAATGGACTACACCTTTGATGCTGATGGCGAGAGCAAACGCACGACTCAGTACTTCGAGATTCTCGGCAACCGAGCGATCTACCACGATGGGTGGGTAGCGGCATGCTTTCACGGGAGGCTTCCTTGGATTCGCCTGCAGGGTTTTGAGTTCGATGGCGAGCAGGAGCGCTGGGAGCTATACGACATTCGTAACGATTTCTCGCAGGCAGTTGACCTAGCGGAGAAGTACCCAGAGAAACTGAGCGAATTGCTAGCAAAGTTCGATGAAGAGGCAAGGCGTTATGGCGTCTACCCGCTGCGCGATGTCTCATCTCCGCGCGCTGGCGAGTTCGGTGTGCCGTCGTTGCTAGGTGAGCGCACCTCAATGACGTATACCCCTGCACATGTGCGTATGCCGGAGTCATCAGTCTTAAATCTAAAGAACGCGTCTTGGCGTATTGCTGGTGAGATAACAGTTAGTGCTGGTGAGGTTGCGGAGGGTGTAGTTGCATGTCAGGGCGGGAACATGTCCGGCTGGTCTCTCTATCTAGATAGGGGCCGACCTGCGTTTGTATATAACTGCTTCGGGCACGAGGTCACAACCCTGATGAATGATCGAGTCCTTGATGCAGGGCGCCACAATGTTGCTGCCACCTTTGATTACGACGGAGGCTTTGGCGCGGGGGGCGAGTTAGTACTCAGCATCAATGGAGAGGCAGTGGCGCACGCACGTATCGAGCGCACCGTGCCGCTTGTCTTCTCCATGAGCGGAGAGACCTTCGATGTAGGGATTGATACCGGCTCTCCGGTTGGTAACTATCCGCACGGATTTGCCTGCAACGCCGAGATCCACGGATTGACCCTGGAGCGATTGAGCGAGCCTGGGGAAGCGGTATCGGCAGCGATGAAGGCCGGCTTACTGCAGGCTGGTCTGCGTACTCAATAGTTGGGAGAGAGTCCGGAGCATTCCAAAGGGGAATGGGTCTGCCCGGCTTTGGACCCCACAACCCCCGATTGCTGAGGCAAGTGTCATAGAGATATTTGCAAAATGCAAGTACTTTCTTTATGGACAAATCGTACTTTGTATACGATAATAACTACATGAGGGCAGGAGATAGCGAAAAAAAGGGCTCAGCTGTCGCTTCTGGGAGAGTCGCAGCGAAGGCTGAGGCCAGTAGGCACGCACTAGTGGAGGTCGCCATTGAGCGCCTATTAACTCATTCACTAGATGGGCTTGCTTCATTAGTCAGCCCATCAGTCCTAGCCCGAACCTCAGAGACAGTGAGTGTCGATACTGCATATCGGCTCCTTGAGTCTTCCGAGGCAACCCTTGCCCTTGTGGTTGAGAGCGTCGCCTCTCCTCACTTCTCGGCTCCGCGCATCGGCTGGAGTGCGTTGGATCAGATCACGGAGGGTGCCCTTGATGCTCACGGGGAGCCGGTGCCGCTCCTCTCTGCAGCGGAGTCTCTGCGGCATTTTATTGCTGAAAATTTCTTCCAACCGGCACGACCTCTTGGCCGCCTCCTAGATGCAGCAGCGCTAACTGCGAGTAAGGAGTGGAAGGGGACCCTAGCTATTCGGGACGAGCGCCGAGATCTAGCTCTGCAGATACTCGAGGCGCGTCGTGTCTCTAATGAGGCCATTGCCGACAGTATGCGCTGGATTGGCCAGGAGGCATTCGCCGAATTACGTCGTCGCCCCAAGCCCGGGATGACCATGGACTCAATCATTTTGCTGATGCACTCTCTTGCAGATGGTGCAGTCGACCGCATGTTGACCTCTCCAGGATGCATGACCTTAGATGATCTTGTTGCTGCAATTATTGAGATTGTGCTTGCACTATCCGAGGATGGGTCAATGAACGATCCTCGTATTCCGGAGAACGAAGAAGGGCGTGCAGTCTTTACTGCCATTGTCGAGGCGGCGGATGAGTATTGGAGCACCGGCGCGAGCATGGAGACGATCGAGCAGGCATCGGAACGGCTAGAGAAGCCTCTACAGACTCTCGTCATCCTCTTCCCAACAATCAATCACCTCGCAGACTCTGTTCTGAGGGTGCGCACTATCGCAGCGGGGATTGATTCAGGTGCTTCAAAGCCAATGAATATTTTGTTAGGAGCATCGCTCCGTAGGCTTGCGCGCGCTGCGGACAGCCTCCCAGAGGTTCTGCGTTTTGCGAGCGAGCTCAGCGAGGCCGATTCAGTATTGAACGAACTTCGCCTACTAGCAGCAAGCTTGGCCTCCGCTGCGAAGACCCCGGCCGAACCCCAGCGGCTCGCAGAGCAGTTGGTCTCGCTCGCAGCGCAAGGGACCTCGCAGAACGAGACTGTTGAGTTGCTCCTAGAGATGCTGCGCGAGACGCCGAAATAGGAGCCCTATTTGGCTGAGCGTTGCGACGACCCCTTGACCCCGC
>JBAWWI010000162.1:0-2581 GCA_037146835.1 Actinomycetes bacterium
AACGCTCTGAGCAGGCATAGGGGAGCTGTGTTCGGCGAATTGGTCTGGATGCTCCCACGCCCTTGATGGTACGAGTCATTGCCCTTGGGGATCGAAACTAAGCGAGGCATCAAAGGGCGCTACCCTCATGCCATGTCCCCTACACCTCCAACCGCTCCCGGATGGCACCCCGACCCTTGGGGAACTGCCGATATGCGCTATTTCGATGGCTCAGCGTGGGGGATTGCTACTCGCCCCAACTCGAGTGCCGACCGTTCGGCGCCGGGCGAAGGTAGTGGAGTGGCAGAGGTCACTCTCGTGGAGAGCGCCCCAAAGCCCACCGAGGGAGTTACCGCTGGGGCGAATAGTGACGCCCTTCCGCCTGCTGCTTGGTACGCCGACCCAGGTGGCTCTGGAGGACTGCGTTGGTGGGACGGCGAGCGATGGACTGAGCATGTATCTATCCCTGCCCATACGCGACCAGGTGTAACGAGTCAAGGTGCTCCGGTGGATCCAGCGTTTATGCATGCGCGTGCAGCATCAACTGGTCGACTCGTTCGCACTTTGCTTATATTCGCTGGCCCAGCTTTAGCCTTCTCGATTATCTCTAGTGCATTTCAGATGCGGTGGTTGGCTGAGGATTTCGACGCTGTCTGGCGCGACGCTCAGGCTGGGAAACCCATCACGATTCCGATCTCTGCTTCTGGGGGCCCTTTCCTTGCAGCCTTCTCCCAAGTTGGTGGGCTCGTTTGTCTAGTTACAGGCATCTTCTTTCTTGTCTGGTTAGGGCAATCTGGGCGCGTTGCAAAGTCACTCGGCTTTGCACTGCGTCGCTCCCCATGGTTAGGCGCATGGTCGCTTGCAATCCCGATTGTTCAATGGTGGTGGCCCTACCGCGCAACGCTTGACCTGCTACCCGAGAGCGATGAGAACAAGTCGTCTGTAATCCGATGGTGGCTGCCATGGATCGGTACCTCTATTGCACAAGCCGCGGTTGTAGTTGCTGCTTTCGCAGCGATGCCTGATATTGCCATCTCAGTGATTGCCGCTGCTGGAGCGATCTGCGCCTTACTTGCTGCAGTCAAAGCGCGCTCAGTGATTGCTGCTGTAGAGACTGCTCATGCGGAGCTTGTTCGTAAACCTGTCAACTAGTTATTTCGGCCCTCGAGAGGCAAGGCCTGGTATCTATCCTGTTATTTAAGGTTAACTTGGCTCTCGTAGGGTTCTATAGGCGCATCTAGTGCCGCCTCAAGCCCAGGTCTAAACAAGCGGAGCATCGCGAGTGTTAGAAGCATGCTGACACCAGCGAGCAGGGTAATAGTGCGAAGCCCAAAGTGATCAGCGAGGGCGCCCTGCATAATTGCCCCGAGAGGGTAGAGGGCCCCAAGCGACATTGTGAGTAGGGACATAACGCGTCCGCGCACCTGCGCAGGGGCCCGCATCTGACCGATGCTCATGAACGAACTCAAGGCTCCAAGGTAGACAAGGCCTACTGCAAATATTGCGATAGCAGATACCCAGAGAGTCGGCGCTAACGCGTATGCCATAAGCGTGAATGGAACAGCCCAGAGCACGGTCATGAGAGTCCTGCGCGATCCGAAACGACTCGCGAGGGCGCCTAGAGATAGGGCCATAACAACCGCACCCATCCCTTGAGCAGTCGTAAGAAGTGACGTGCCCCCTGCTCCTCCGTCGAAGACCTTGATTGCCATTGCAGGAACCAGAGCGATAAACGGAGCCGCTAAGAAAGTGTTGACGACCATAAAGATGATGACTGATCGCAGCCCAGCATCTCTGCGTGTGTAGGCAATCCCGGTTTTTATTGACTTAATAATTGAGGAGCCGTCATGGTGTGATGCCGGAAGGGTAAGAGCTGCAATTGCTACGAATACTGCGGCGAACGAGATTGTGTTGATTCCGAATGCCCATGCGTATCCTCCGAACCCGATGACGAGACCCGCAATGGCTGGACCGATTACGCGTCCAAGATTCCATTGAGCGGAGGAGAGAGCAATCGCACCTACTAGATCTTCTGGTGGCACTAAATCTGGGAGTACTGATTGGTAAGTAGGGAACCCAATCGCCGATGCGCATCCGCTTGCAAACACGATCAGTGTGACAACTATGGGGGACGGAGATCCAGTTGCAGCCAAGACGGTTAGCAGCGCCGCAAGAGAGGTTTGAATAGTTGTTGTGATGAGCAGCAACTTCTTGCGCTCTAGACGGTCGGCGAGTGCCCCTCCGACGGGCCCGAGTACCGCAGCGGGGACGAACCCGGCAGCGGCAACGAGACCGGTCCAAGTTGCTTTACCGGTGGTCTCAGTAACAAGAATTCCAACGCCGACTGTCTCCATCCATGTGCCGATGTTGGAGACGAAGGCCCCGAACCACATAAGCGCAAATCTCCTGTGGCGTAGGGGTGCGAGTGGTTCTGGGAGGCGCATTATTAGGAACGTATCAGCGAAGCACCCAAATCGTGGCTCTCCGTGGCAGACTCGCATCCGTGGGGCAGGGATGGGGGACTCAAGGTAGGCGCGTCAATTCCTTAATTTGTTCTGCCCTAGTTCTGGCCTCAATTGTCGCAGGGTGTTCTTCGAGCAGT
>JBAWWI010000163.1:0-2535 GCA_037146835.1 Actinomycetes bacterium
GTCGTAGGCACACTTACCTACAACTTTCAGGTGGTATTCCCGCTCTTTACAACCCGCGACCTTGGCGGATCCAAAGTCGCATTCACACTGCTCTTCTCCGTAATGAGCATGGGTGCCCTGGCAGGAGCATTGGCCGCTGCTCGACGCAGACACATTGCACTTCGCACCGTTGCCCTCTCATCAATCGCATTCGGAGTTGGCATGGCGGTTATGTCGGTGACGCCGAATATTTGGCTTGCATATCCGGTGAGCTTTCTAATTGGGCTCGCCAGCATCGCTTTCCTAACCGCAGCGACCGCAATATTCCAGACCAACTCAACCCCCGAGATGCGCGGGCGCGTTCTTGCGCTGCAGGCAATGGTCTTCTTAGGAAGCACACCAATCGGTGGCCCAATACTCGGATGGATATGCGAGCGCTATGGAGCACGCTGGGGAATTGCAGTTGGGGCGGCGGCGGCACTCGGCGCAGGCCTTTGGGGCATGTCGCGCGTCCGCGCACGAGGACGCGCTGGAGCTAACGCAGTCGGTAATCTGCCGGATCTGCCTGGCGCGTAAGGCTCCAGAACTCTTCTAGCGAACCAGGCCAGTTCTGCGTAACTCTTCCCTCGGCGTTGCGATACCAACTCGAGACGCTCGCCTGACCCCAGACGCGGGCGTCATTCTCGGCATCAATATGCTCGTTGTAGGCGGCGCAGACCTCGGGTTTGCAGTCGATCGACGAGGCCCCTGCCTCAAGCATTATGCGCACGGCATCGAGCACGTGATTTACCTCGCACTCCGAGAAGAAGATGATGCTCCCGTTTGCAACAAGGTTCGTATTAGGGCCGTATAGGCAGAAGAGGTTAGGAAAATCTGGGACGGTCACTCCTAGGTAAGCACGAGCATCGTCTCCCCATCGAGCACGCAGATCAGCGCCATCGCGACCATAAACCTGCATCGGCGCAAGAAACTGTGAAGCCTCGAAACCAGTTGCCCAGATAATTACATCGGCCTCGTGGTGGCGCCCATCAGAGGTGAATATTCCGGTTTCATCTATCGACTCGATACTCGAGGTGACCAACTCAACATGCTCCGAGGTAAGTGCTCGAGCCCACGAACCGTCGTCAAGAACAACGCGCTTTGCAAATGGCGGATACTCGGGCAGCACAGCGTCATATAGATCAGAGTGGCCTGCATACTCGCCCATGAGATAGCCAGTAAACACTGCACGGAACAGGTCGTTGCCTGGTCCGGGGACGGTGCCTGCCATCAATCCATCCGAGAGTCGCCAGAAGAGCCAGAGCCGATACCAGGCACGCAGGTATGGCAACTCCATAAAAGCAGAGCGAGCCTCCTCAGGAATATCCTCTAAATAATTCGGAGCAGGTAAAAACCAATTTGGGGTGCGTTGGAATACAGAGAGGGATGATGCGATCTTTGCGATCTCTGGTACGCACTGAACAGCGCTCGCTGCGGCACCAACAACTAAAACTTTTTTACCGGCTAGATCAACACTCTCATCCCACGCTGCAGTATGGAAATTAGGGCCTGCAAAGCGCTCAATACCCTTAAAATTAGGGATCATTGGCCTATGCAATTGCCCTACCGCACTCACCAAAATCTCTGCATCGCGGATGTGCTCAAGGCCAGATGAATCGCGTGTTAGAACATGCCAGCAAGATTGCGCTTCGTCCCATGTCGCGTCTATTACCTCGACTCCAAAAGAGACGCGCTCTGTAACTGCGAGGTCGCGTGCGACATCCTCAAAGTATTTTAAGAGAACAGGTTGGGCACTAAACTGTTGGCGCCAGTCGGCACGAGCAGCGAACGAGTACGAGTAGAGATGGTTCGGTACATCAACGCGGCAACCCGGGTAACGATTCTCTCGCCAAGTTCCACCGATTCCCTTCCCCTTCTCAATTAGCTGCACCTCGATGCCTGCCTGCATCAGTCTGTGAGCTGCGAGAATCCCAGACATTCCGGCACCAATAATCAATGCACGAAGACCTCGCCCCGGGGAGAGGCTCTCTACGCTCCAATCGGGCGCACGCATGTCCTCGCCCGGCAGTGCCAATTCCTCGCGCAGCATCCGAAAAGTTTGATCCTCGATATTGGCTGCAAGGCAGAAATCCATAATTTCACGAAGAAACGCCTCGTCTACCTCCGCAAGCGGCGCCCCCCCGGCCTCAAGATAAGCAATTGCGCTCTCCGCCAAGGCAACGGCCTCATCCTGCTGATGGATATTGAGCCCACCGTGTGGCTCGAGTTTGCGGGCCGGATCTGGGGCCAGATCGGCCCTAAGTAGGGATCGATCCCCGGTCGCCTGGGCAAGTGCGGCAAGCAAGGGCGGGATAGAGATGTCACGGAGATTGCGCAAGGTTTTTGAGTTTACGGCCGACCGGGGTGCTGTGCATCTTTTAGCCCTGCACGCTCGGTAATAAAGAAAAAAGAACGGCTAAATTGCTCTGGAATGTCAGATCATCGCGGCCATACTCATCACATAATCGATGCCCACTTGGCGCATGCAGCACGGATGCATGTGACGAGGCACACGCA
>JBAWWI010000164.1:0-2533 GCA_037146835.1 Actinomycetes bacterium
GGGAGACGGTCATATCCGAGGAGTGCGACGTGGCGTGCGATTGGTCCACTGATCTTATTGACTCGGTGAAGCGAGTTGCGCCCTTCGAAGAGCATGAGGCTCCCAGGCTCAAACGGAACAACGATTATCGGGGCGTTTTCGTCATCATTGAGGCATGACGCGACCATTTCGTAGTTCTCGTTATCTGGGCTGCGGACCAAGGGCGCACAGACAAACTCTCCGCCTGTTGCCGGCTTCTGGAGCGCAAGGGAGACTACAAAGTCGGTCTGATCAAAATGCCAAGCCAGCTCGTCTCCGTCGTGCATCGCAGCAACGTTGAGAGCGCTCATCGGGTCCGCGTAGCGGTAAAGGGCATCGAGACCAAGAGCAGCTTGAATAAATTTGAGTAGCGGGTCCCACTCGTAGAGAGAGCGGAGAGCAGAGTTCTCGGGGAAGACGTCGTAAGGAATGGCTGTAAGTGCGCTTCGCCCAAACGCAAGGCGCGGGTGATCCATTGGCCAATGCTCGCCGGGAACCTCTAGGTATGGAGTTCCGAGAAGGTCCTGATGGTAGGAGCCTGTGCTTAGTTTCTCGGCTTCAGTCGCCATCGCCGGGAGCATCTCGTGGTGGACAAACCTGGGTAGAACCGCCATGCCATTGCGTCGTATATCTGATCTGCACTGACTAATTAGCTCGGCCGCTCTGCTCGAGCTGAGGTCGAGAATCGGGTAGCGCTCAAGTGCTACTAGTGATGAGGGGTCAGGACTCACATGGGAGATGTTAGATGTGGCAACCTCTTTGGTATGGCAGATACAGAGTCTTCAACGGTTAATCGACAAATTATTCTCACGGATCGCCCTAATGGTCTGGTAGGCGACTACTGCCTGAAGACCGTCGAGGGCCCTGTCCCCGAGGCTGGAGAGGGCGAGGCGATTGTTCGCATGGCGTACCTCTCGGTCGATCCAACTAACCGAGTCTGGATGCGTGAGGAGGACTCCTACCTGCCAGCGGTGCCAATAGGTGATGTAGTGCGTGCCGCAGGGCTCGGTGTCGTGGTCGAATCTCGATGTGATTCGTATGCCGTCGGCGACCTTGTCCTTGGATTACTCGGATGGCAGGACTACGCGGTGGTCGATGCCAATGAGCGCGCTGCGAATGTAATTCCTGCAGGGTTGCCCGCTACTGACGTATTGAGTATCTATGGATCGACGGGTCTGACCGCATGGTTTGGGGTTCACGACGTAGCGAAGCTGCAGGCCGGAGAGACTTTTGTGGTCTCGGGGGCGGCAGGTGGAGTCGGCTCGGTAGCCGGGCAGCTTGCGCGCATCGCTGGTGCTCGCGTTGTCGGAATCGCAGGGAGCGACGAGAAGTGTCGTTGGGTAGTCGAAGACCTAGGTTTCGATGCATGCATCAATTACAAGACGGAGAACGTCGAGGAGCGCGTGCGCGGGCTCTGCCCAGACGGCGTAGATGTTTACTTCGACAACGTGGGGGGAGCAACGCTCGATGCGCTACTAGCGAACCTCGCAATTGGTGCTCGAGTTGCAGTATGCGGAGCGATCTCGCATTACACGGCCGAGACTCTGCCCCCTGTCTTTAACACATTCGAACTTGTCAACAAACGGGCACGCATGGAGGGATTTCTTCTCCTCGATTACCTCGACCGATTTATTGAAGCTATTGGCGAACTCTTTCCATTGGTCCTTGATGGCTCGATCATCTATGCAGTCGAGGTAGTAGAGGGTTTAGAGAATGCTCCTGCGACGCTGAACAGACTCTTCACCGGCGAGCACACAGGCAAGCTTCTACTGAAGGTCTCAAACGCCGCCGATTGAGAGGGGCCAATATTGCATCCTCGGCGTTAGTTGTTCTTGCCCTTGTATGGGACGCCGCCTTTGGTTCAGGAACCTCAACTCAGAAAGTCAGCGCTATCCGCATAGAACTTAATTTCGATGATATTCCCGCTGGGGTCTGCAAGTTTCCCTCCCAGTTTTCCATTTAACTCGGCGTCGCTATGTATCTCAGGTTTTGAGATCCAAGGATGCCCGGATACCGCAACACGATCTACAACTTCATCAAACTCTGTCAATGAGGGAAGGATGACTCCAAAATGCCGAACACCTTGTTGGCTGACAGTCATTACTTCAAGCGGTCTCAACTGCAGCGTTAGCTGTAGACCGTGGAACCAGGCATCGAACCAATCTTCTCGCTCGCGTCCAATACGACACCCGAGTGTGTGTTCGTAGAAAGCCCTTGCGGCGTGAAGATCATCCACTGGCAACGAGAGGTGAAGCACTGGTCTATCGGTCATGTGTGAAGGATAACTTCAATGATCCCTTGGGAATGGTTGATTTATGCGCCCTTCAGGTCGGTGACTACTCCACGGGCGACACGCACGATGTCATTCGGGTTCGCACCGAAGTTATCGTTCGATTCTCCCGCTCCTGCACACATCTCGGCATACTGCAACAGGTCCGGATCTACGAACACCCGCAACTTAGTGCTGTGACCAAAGGGAGGCACGCCACCGTTGGTTTATGAAACCTGTTATCGC
>JBAWWI010000165.1:0-2473 GCA_037146835.1 Actinomycetes bacterium
GATGCATTAAGACTGTCGCAGGTCGTAGAGGTGGCTAGAGGGTCTGGCTCTCTTCTCTCATCAAAGGATCGCAGCATCGAGGTGAGCGGTCCTCTGCGTGCTCTCGTTCCACGCCTGCAGCGTGGCATCGTTGCAGTAGTAGATGGTGAGCCCGGCCATGGCTCTACAACTCTTGCACTGCAATTTGGCGCTGCAGTTAGCGCTCTTGGTGAGTGGGTAAGCATCCTCGATCCAGAGGGTTCCTTATCGGGGCTTGCACTATTAGAAGCGGGGATTGTCACCGAGCGATGCGCTGTAGTGCGTCGCGTCCCAACAGATCGCTGGGCGCTTGTTGTCGCTTCGTTACTTGACGGAGTATCGCTTGTAATCGCCGATGCGCCACCCCGACTACGAGCTGCCGATGCACGTCGACTCATAGCGCGTGCGCGCGAACGTGCTGCTCTGCTTGTAATCACCGGGCCATGGCCAGCGGAGGCAGCCTTACGTATGCGCGCCGAGGGCGGGGAGTGGGTAGGGCTTGGCGATGGGAGTGGATCTCTAGAGAGGCGAGATGTACGAGCTCGCTTAGAGACGCGTCGAGGTATCGAGCGCGCGGAGATCTCATCAATAGCGCACGCTGGCTGACGGTGGTTACTTGATTATGGCTAACTGATTATGGCTAACTGATTATGGCCACTCGAATGCTCTCGATCTGGTGCCTCGATTGGCCCATTGTTGCGGCGCGAGCGCAAGAGCCTTCTCTAGAAGGGGTTCCTGTGGCTGTCCTCGTACGATCTCGGATTCTCGCGGCATCTACAGAGGCGCGAAATGTTGGTGTGATATCTGGTCTACGCCGTCGCGAGGCAGAGGCGCGTTGCCCTGGTATCGAGATAAGGGAGGCTGACCCTTCGTCTGAGGCTCGGGCATTCGAGGTAGTAGCGCGCTGTATCGAGACGCTTACTCCTCGCATAGAGATTGAGCGCCCTGGCATTCTCTCTTTTCCAACCCGCGGCCCGTCGCGTTACTTCGGCGGCGATGAGTCTTTAGTAGCTGCAGTCTTAGCTGCGTTAAAGACTGCGGGGGTAGAGGAGGCAAGAGTAGGTATCGCTGATGGAGTCTTCGCCGCTCGCCTTGCAGCGCGCTCGAGCATCGTTGTGCCAAGGAACGCAACCCCTGAGTTTCTTGCCCCTTGGTCTGTAGTGCATCTTGGGGAGCCCGATCTCTCTGGAGTGCTAATGCGTTTAGGGATTCGCACACTTGGTGACTTTGGGGCCTTACCGGTTGGTTCAGTAGTGGCTCGTTTTGGTGCGCAGGGATTAGAGGCGCATCGTCTTGCTATCGGCGAGGAGCGTTACCCGCCTGCACTCTCAACCCCTCCACCAGATCTTGTTGAGTCATGCGTTATAGACCCGCCATCGAATCGTGTTGATGAAGCAGCATTTATAGGTAAAACTCTTGCAGATCGATTACTTGAGCGCCTTGCTGCTCTTGGTCTTGCATGCACGCGTGTTGTGATCGCATGTGAGACCGAGCATGGTGAGTCGCTAGAGCGTTGCTGGCGTCATGAGGGAGCACTTACCCCTGCAACGCTTGCAACGAGAGTTAGGTGGCAGCTTGATGGCTGGCTTACCGAGTCCGGTGGGCTATCAGGGGGTTTGACTCTCCTAAGGCTTATCCCCGACGAAGTGATTCCCGCTGGTGGGAGTCAACTCGGATTCTGGGGTGGAGATCAAGCAGGTGCAGATCGGGCATCGCGCGTCTTTGCTCGCGTCCAGGGGATGCTCGGCCCCGATTCTGTCGTGACGGCGGTTGAGCAGGGAGGACGTACACCGATAGAACGCGTGCGATGGGTTACATGGGGAGAGCCGCGTCTTGTTGATTTCAGAGGAGAGGCAGGAAAACATCGCGGTACGGGTATGAGGGGTGCAGGTGCGAGTGATGTGTATATCAACGCGGAGGCTTGGCCTGGAGCAGTACCTGGCCCTGCACCAGCGCGCGTCTTTGATCCTCCATATGCAGCGCAACTTCTAGATAGTGAGTCTCGACCTGTCTTGGTAAATGCCCGAGGGGATGCGTCATCTATCCCGGCGACATTGAAGAGTGCTGCGTTGCCTGGTCAGGGAGGGGAGGTATCAGCATGGGCTGGCCCTTGGGCACAAGATGTTCGATGGTGGGACCCTCTCGGCGAGCGCCGAGTGCTCTGGCATGTAGTCGTAGGTGATGTGGCATGCCTAGTGAGGGTCGAGGGTGGGCGAGCCACTCTCGATGCTCTATATGACTGAGGAGATGTATGACTGAAGAAATGTATGACTGAAGAGATGTGGTGAGAGTTGGTGCGGGCCGCGTTTTAAGGCCATTCTCTGGGGATTCTCTGGGGATTGTCTGGCTATTTTTGCCTACCTACTTTTAGCTCCCACTCTTAGTTGTCACACCCCTGTTTTAGAGTCGAACATATGTTCGACCGACTGGATCAACTCACCACAGAGCTCGAGGC
>JBAWWI010000166.1:0-2452 GCA_037146835.1 Actinomycetes bacterium
CAGCACTAAGAACACGCGGATGTAGCTCAATGGTAGAGCCCCAGCCTTCCAAGCTGGCCATGCCAGTTCGATCCTGGTCATCCGCTCCACGCATCACCGCAGGCCAGAGGGAATTCTCAGGTTTGGCAAGGTCCTCATCCCCGAGGTTGAGGAAGTCACATGACCATCAACCTCGCGCCAGCACCCACTTTGTGCGGGTTCCTCGAACTCTGCCGATCTAACAATAATTGTTGACGCACCAATACGTATGCATTTATGCTTACGGTATGAATCTCGGTCAGCTCGTCACCAACGCTAAAGAATCGGCGAACATACCGATCCGCAAACTTGCTGCCGACGCTGGCGTCGCCGGCAGCACGATCACTCGCATCCAGGCCGGCTCTGTCGACCCCTCTGTTAGCACGCTGGCGCGCATTCTGAACGCTGCGGGCTACGACATTGAGATCGTCGCAACGCCCCACGGTGCACGCAAGCATCCGCGGCTGGCCGATCTCATCGACGCTTGGTCCTATCGCGACTCCACGATTCGCCTGGCATGGAGTCGTTGGCGAACGTTCCTCGACCGCCTCGCCCTGCACGCCGAGAACCTGCCAGAAGCGATCTACACCTCGCCACCGCCGTCCGGAGACCAAATCATCGACAATCTCCTTGCGGCCATCGCAGAAAAACTCGCGGACGACGCGAACCTGCCGCGACCATCGTGGACCAAAAACGTTGAGAAGCTCGCGACGCCATACAGACCAGCAACGGCACGCAATCTCACCGAGGCAAACATCCCCCAACAGTTAGCAGAGCGAGGACTCATGATCGACACCGCCAGCCTTTGGCGTCCCGGCAGGACCGTCGGTGTTTGACGCACCCCTCGACGCCGCTCAAATCAGGCGATACCTGACCGAACTCGCCGACACGCTCCAATAAAGAAGACGCTCCAATAAAGTAGACACTCCAATAAAGAAGACGGACTGGTAAACAAGTGCCACTAGCAGCAAATTGGGGCAAAAATGCCGAGAAATACTGCACCCAAAGAGACCCTCGGCGCCGGCGAACCCTCTCAGCAGAGCTCCCCTATCGGAACTGCATCACACCATCATCGACGTGGCTCTTGCGGAAGAGCTTGCGGTCGTGGGAGTAGTCCTGCGGATTGATCCACGGAGCACGATCGCCCTGATGGGGCATGCGATCCATGTGCCGCTGCATGTAACCGGGAGTAAACCCCTCTACCCACGCACGCTCAGGCATGCCGGCATCCTCGGGGCGGAGGCGAGGCGTGCACTCAACCGCACCGATTGACTCCATGTGATTAAGAAGTCTGCATACGTACTCGCAGATCAGGTCGGTTCGCAGCGTCCAGGAAGCATTTACATAGCCGAATGAAGACGAGAGGTTTGGAACCCCGGAGTATGCAAGGCCTTTGTAAGACCATGTGTCTGCAAAATCAATGGCTGCTCCATCGAGCGAGAACTCAACCTCGCCGAGCGTAACCATAGATAGGCCTGTTGCGGTGATGATGATGTCGCAATCGAGTTGCTCGCCAGAAGCGGTCTCGATCCCGGTCTCGTTGAAATTTGCAACCGTGTCAGTAACCACTGAGGCGCGCCCCTTACGCATATCTGAGAAGAGGTCGCCATTTGTAACTAAGCAGACGCGCTGATCCCAGGGATTGTAGGAAGGCGTGAAGTGCTTCTCGACGTCGAAGTCTTCACCGAGTTGTTTGCGCACGGAGTCGATTAAGAACTTCTTGACATCCTCTGGCTTCTTGCGAGACCTGCGATAGAAGAATCGCTGCATGTTTGTGTTCTTCCAGCGAGTGATCCGATAGGCGAGCGTTGCCGGGAGCAACTTGTTAAGGCGATTGGCGATTCGATCGACATCTGGACGTGATACCAAATATGTAGGCGAGCGCTGCAGCATCGTTACATGTGCCGCTGTTTTGGCTAGCGAAGGCACCAGCGTGATAGCCGTTGCACCCGAACCGATAACCACAATGCGCTTGCCATCGAGCTCAATATCCTCTGGCCACTCCTGTGGGTGAATAACCTCGCCGCTGAAACGATCGCGGCCTTCAAATACAGGTTCATGACCATGCGAGTACGAGTAGTAACCGGAGCACATAAAGAGGTATCCGCAGGTAAAGCGAATCTCCTCACCAGTCTTAAGTTGCGTTGCTTTCACAGTCCAGCGCGCGGTCTCGCTTGACCAGTCTGCGCTATCAACGTGGATCGAGTAGCGAATCTTCTTATCTATACCTGACTCTGTTGCTGTGTCTCTCAGGTACTGCAAGATTGATGGACCATCAGCGATTGCTTTCTCTGCAATCCATGGACGGAACTCAAAACCCAGAGTATGCATATCGCTATCTGAACGAATTCCTGGATAGCGAAATAGATCCCACGTGCCACCCAAATCTTCGCGCCCTTCGAGGATCGCGACACTGCGATGCGGGCTGCGATGC
>JBAWWI010000167.1:0-2403 GCA_037146835.1 Actinomycetes bacterium
AAGCAGCAGACCAAGCAGCAAAGGCAAGCCTGCTCGAGACTGTCATGGGGCACCGATTTAGGCTGAGCCCAACTGACAACCCCGAGACGCTTCGCGACTGCCTCCTAGATGCCGTACGCACTCCGTTAGATGCAGGATTCAATTACCGCAGTATCGCCGAGGTAATCGCAGATGGAAGCCTGAGAGAACTCGACTTCTCATTCAACCTAGGAAGCGGCGCACGCGCAGGAGAAGGCGGCGGTTTCGCAGACCTCGCTCTGATCACAACGCTGAGCGAGCAATTAGCGTCCGATGATCCGTTCCGCTCCTACTTTGCCCGTATTGGGCCAGGGATGCTGAGTGCAGATGTCGTATCGGGTTACCTAAGTGGAAGCATCGACCTTGTAGTGCGCGCTCCCATGGAGTCTGGTGTGCAGCGCTATTTCGTCGTCGACTACAAGACCAACCGTCAACGTCAAGGAGACTATGACCCTGCCGCTGTTAAGGCCTTGATGGAGCACGGCAACTATCCGCTTCAGGCCGCGATCTACCTCGTGGCATTGCAGCGTTACCTACGCCTACGCATCGGCGACACCTACGACCCTGATCTACATCTTGGTGGTGCCTCCTACTGGTTCATGCGAGGGCTACTCGGTCCCGATACTCCGTTACAGAATGGAGAGCGCAACGGCGTCTGCTCATGGACTCCATCTACTGCCTTCATCGATGGCCTCGACAATCTCCTCGGAGGTCAATCATGAGCGCGGAAGAAATGAGTAAAGAGATAAGCCAAGAGGGATACAGCTACGTCACGGGCTTGATCGATTACGGCATCCTCTCCTCAACCGAGAGACTCGCAGCCGACCTGATAGCGCGCCGCTGGCAGGTGAGCGATCCCGTTATAGCGTTTGCAACTGCGATTGCTGTATGGGCCGACCGCACCGGCCACGTCGGCGTCGACCTCTCACGCATTGAGATCGTCTTGGGTCAAGCGCGGCGCACTCCAGGGAATAGCACTCCAGGGATTAGCACTCCAGGGAATAGCACTCCAGCCAATAAGTCAGACGTTTATGACGGAGATGGGTTGCCACCAGTTCCAAGTGCTCAAGCAATACGCGCAGCGCTTACAAGTCGCCTAGATATCGTGCGAGTCCTACCAGACTCCCCGGGAAGCCACGCAGAAGCATCTGCGGAGATGTCACCGCTCGTGCTCTGGAGAGATCGCCTCTACACACAGCGTCAATTTGTAGATGAGCGCAGCGTTGCTGAACAGATTCTGGCGCGTTGCGTAGATGCAGCAATTAGCAATAGGGCCGCTGCTGATGCTTTTCTCGATACTGCAGCAACAGAGCTCGATGAGAGCCAACGCGGGGCTGTCGAGATGGTTCTATCGCGCCGCCTCACGATTATCACGGGAGGCCCAGGCACGGGCAAGACCTACACACTCGCTCGTGCGCTAGGTGCTCTACTCTCCGCCGAGCCCGATTTAGAGATTGCTCTCTGTGCCCCAACCGGCAAGGCAGCGACTCGCATGCAGGAGTCGATCGCCGCTGCTATTGATGAAGACTTTGGGGTTACTGCCGAGATCCTCTCTGCGCTAAAGCCGCTCACTATCCACGGGCTACTTGGAGCACGCGGCATCTCGACGCGATTCAGGCACGACGCAGCGCGCCCCCTTCGCCAAGATGTTGTTGTCATCGACGAGGCATCGATGGTCTCGCTACAACTAACAGCTCGCACGCTTGAGGCAATCAATCCAAATGCTCGCATTGTTCTAATTGGAGACCCTGATCAACTCTCAAGTGTTGAGGCAGGATCAGTGCTCGGAGATATTGCAGATGCAGAAGGCTCCTCAATCAAGGCGAGCATCTCGACTCTCTCGACAGGCCACAGAGCAGGCGAGGCGATCGTTACCTTGGCTCAGGCCATTCGCGATGGTGACGCAGCTGCAGTTCGTGATGCATTTACCAACTCTCCAGATCGTTTAGTGCTTGTTGAGACCAGTAAGAGCGGCCCCACTCATGTTGCAGAGCACCTCGCTGATGCAGTCGCCGCATCAATATCCGCACGCGACTATGCAGTCTCCGGAGATGGAGTCTCCGCGCATAATGCCTCGGTATCGCACCGAGTTTTATGTGGGCATCGTGCAGGGTCGGCAGGCGTAAGCGACTGGAATGATTATTTCCAGAGATCGATCGGGTGCGCTGGCTCAAACTACGCGGGGCGTCCGCTCATAATCACACAGAACAATCCAGTGACCGGTCTAGTGAACGGCGATACAGGGATCATGATTAGTCGTGACGGCCGAACCCACGCTTGGTTCCCACCGCGCCAAGCGGGCTCTGAGTCAATGGAGTTTGAGCAGGTACAACTTCCACCGGTAGAGACAGCCTTTGCGATCACAATTCATAAGAGCCAAGGCTC
>JBAWWI010000168.1:0-2400 GCA_037146835.1 Actinomycetes bacterium
CGAGCCAGAACTAGAGCCTGAACTAGATCCCGAACGCTGACCTGAGCCGCCACGTCCGCGTGAGCAGAGTCCTGTTAAGCGAGCAACGAGGACCTCAATCGTTCCCTCTGGCCCCAGAGCGCTCGCTCCCTTGAGATCTAGGTCGGCCTGGTGGAGCAGATCAAAGGCTTTACGCAGTCCATCGGATCCAAGGCCCTGAACTACCTCGAGGCCCTTCTTGGCTGGATAAGACGATCCCTTGCCACCTAGGGCCTCGTGAGCCTGCTTCTCAGTACTGATCTTTGGGTCATCGAGGATTAGCAGTTTTCGAAAACGTGCCGTGATCATCCCGAGAATCTGCAGTGGGTGCATCGGCTTTGGCTGGCGTGGGCTTGTGACGTTCAAGAGTCGATTGAGAATCTCAAGTGCGCCCGCAACATCGCCACCCTCTATCGAGTTCGTAAGCGTGTAGGCAGGTACCGAACCAGCACCACCTAGGTAGGGCTCAACATCGGCTACCTCGAGAACTGCTCCAGCCCCAAAGGTCGCAGCTAATACCTCAACCAATGCACCGACGCGGCCAGCATCCTCGCCGAGGTGATCGACTACGAGTTTCGCAGCCCCACCTTTGAAGGAGATCCCTGCCTCCCTGCGAGCAGCCTCGAGTACGTCGAGTGTCTTCTCGGAGTCTGGGCCAACTTTTCGCGCGCTCTTGAGAGTATCTGCGAGAGCCTTAGTAACTCTCCCGCCTCCACCTGCAACAAATACAAGTTCGGTTGTGTCTAAAGGGTTACCCATGTAAGTGATGAGCGGGGCCGCATCATCGGCGGTTAGGTGTTCGTAATCCCGGATGATGACAATGCGGCACGCGGTCATGAAGGGAGGGCTCTGAGCTGCAGTGAGAGCAGCCTCAACTACTGCCTCTCTCCCCTCGCTCGATCCATCATCGGCTTTACCGGGGAGAGTCAACGTCTCTACTGCAAGCGAGCGGTCCTCGCCTTTTAAGAGTTCATCTACTAACTCTTGAAGCGCGCGGCTACGCAGAATTGGGTCGGTTCCGGCGACTAGGTAGGTAGGCATCAGTCAGCATCCATAATCGCGGCGGTCACGAGAGCTGCCCTGATCGCGGGCGTGACCCTAACGCTGCGAAGAGTCCGTGCACCTCTACTTACGGCGAGCGACGCCACCGAAGCAATCTCAGCATCGCTACCGCCGAGAATCGTGGCGACAACATTCTCGCCTCTCGCGGTTAGCTCCGAGATTTGAACGAGCATAGAGGAGAGCGTTGCGCCGTTTGAAGGGTCTAGCGGGCCAGGGTCTATCGCAACTCCGAGCAGTAACTCTCCACTTTTTTTAGCCGCATAGGTATTAGCCAGATAAGTAATGGCATCTGCATCGCCGACTCTCGCCTCACTCCAGAATCCGACTGCACCGGCCTCTAATGCTCAGCTAAGAAGATCGTCATCGAGCCCTGAGGTAATTACCGGTAATCCTGTCTCGGCAATTACTCGAGTCACTACATGCGCTACTAAGGCTGCACTGAGTTCAACTTCACTCGACTCAACTCCACTAGACGCGGGGATTACCGCTAATTCTTGGTGGGAGACTAGCTCAATAATTGTTGCGCCTAATTGCGCTGCCTCTAGCGCGAGCAACAGCGGATCGGAGGCAGTAAGCGATACAAGAGCGATGAGCCCGACATCACTATGAGCGGGGAATAGCCCTGGACCAAAGCAATGCAGAGCCCTCTGCGCGCCTTCACTCGGCTCGCGCATACCCGTTTCTCTGAGGTCTGCCTCCACCATCTGCTCCACGTCGCCGAGCCTACCGACTACCAAGGACATTCCGAGGGGGCGGGTAGCTCTTCTTGATGCGCAGTAGCGCTCTCACAGCTAACCCGATGCAGAGAAGCACCCCCAGCCCAAGGACTCCGCGGCCCCCAATATCTCCTGGGGTACGGGCAGCAGTCTCAGCAATTCGCTCAATGGTTTGGAGAGCAAGCGAGGTTGGCGTCTGCAGAAGGAGCGAAGCATCTGGGCCGAGGATCGCTCCGATCGCTCCGGCAACCAGCCCCCAGATTGTCACTGGGACCACTAGTGGAGCCGCAAGAAGATTCGCCGGCAACGCCACTAACGGAATACTCCCAAAGACGGGTAGCAATACCGGTGCCACACCAATTTGGGCGGCCGCGGTCACTGCAAGGGAGTCTCGAATAGGGCGCGGACCGGGCATTATGCGTGAGAGAGGAGCTGCGAACAATGCGATCCCCGCTGTCGCTCCTGCGGAGAGGAGAAACCCGACGGAGTGCAGGAGCAGTGGGTCGAGCAGCAGCAGAGCGATGGCCGCTATGCAGAGCACCCTCACTCCCCCGATCGGCCTGCCAAGAGTCTCACCCGCAAGAACAATTACCGCCATCGTGAT
>JBAWWI010000169.1:0-2382 GCA_037146835.1 Actinomycetes bacterium
GCTCTCCGCCAGCCGGGAGTTGCTTCCAGACCGATGCAGCACGCTCCGGTGCACCAGGTGGAGGCTCGGCCTCAATGTGAATCTGAACCTCAAACCCGCTTGCGCCGAGAAGGGCCGCAGCCTTCTGTGCGGAGAGTCCAAGAACACTCGGGACCGGAACAACAAGTGGTGGACCAGTCGAGACTGCAAGGGTGATGGTGCCCCCGATTGCAAATGGCGCGCCGGCCGCAGGGGACTGCGAAATAACAAATCCAGCAGCAACGCTTCGGCTCGCTGTTTCATATAGGCGCACTCTGTATCCAGCGTCTACGAGGATTCGAGTTGCATCAACGGTGCTCTGCCCAACGACCGATGTCAGCCCCGGGCCGGTTGGTCCTCTTGGCCCATTAGCGCCGGATGCTCCAGTAACAGATGCAATTGGAGGCGGAAATTTTGAGGCCGGAGTCTCAGCGAGATACGCGCCTGCAGTTGCCTGCCATATCTGTGCCGGCCAGGTACCACCGGTAACAGTTATGCGAGTGGTCGGCGGGCGCATTGTGCGTGCAGCATCCGGGAACCCAACCCATACCGCAGTAACGAGTTCTGGGGTATACCCAACGAACCACGCGTCAGACCATTCTTCACCTGTGCCGGTCTTGCCTGCGACTGATCGTCCAATTCGAGCGTTAACCCCAGTTCCTCGCTCCACTACTTGCTGCAATACCTGTGTAACATTTCTTGAAATTGCAACTGGGAGAGTGCGTTCGCGGCTCGGCTTTGCTCGCCAGAGGACCTCTCCAGTATTGGTAGATACCTGTGTAATAAATACTGGAGAGGTATGCATTCCGTCATCTGCAAACGAACTGTACGCACTTGCCATATCGAGGACCGTTACTCCGTTAGTCCCTAATGCAGCCGAGGGATATGCGCCGAGTTTGCTCTCGACGCCTAATTTGTTTGCAAGGTCCACTACGGGCTGTGCGCCGATCTCTGTGATGAGTTCTGCATAGACAGTATTCACAGAGTGGACCGTCGCCTCGATGAGGTTCATGGATCCGCCACCCTTGCCGTCATAGTTGCGAATCAACCATGGTGCTTGACCCTTGATAGGAATTGTCAGCTCGCCGGGGGCCGGGTATTGCTTCTCTAAAGAGACCCCGGCCTCGAGTGCTGCAGCGAGAACAAAAGGCTTGAAGCTCGATCCAGCGGAGCGTTTACCCTGCCCTGCTAGGTCGTAGCGTGCCCACGGTTCGTCGCCATAGAAGTCTGATCCGCCTACGTAAGCGAGTATGTGTCCGTTGCGCGGGTCTATAGAGACAACTGCAGCGGATGGATCCGTAGTTGGCGATGAGAGCGTCTTAGCGACTGCATCTACTGCTTGAGCTTGTGCGCGTGGATCGAGGGTTGTCTCGATGCGCAGCCCTCCTTGGTAAAGCAAATTCTCGCGCTCTGCTGCAGTCGCCCCAAACCTCGGGTCGGAGAGAATGAAGGCTCTTACTCGCTCCACAAAATGAGGAGCTGCCGTTCGCTGCGTTGCGGGCGCTGCACCTACACCGAGCGGTGTCGCAATTGCGCTTACTTTATTCTCAGTGGGGAGTCGCTTCAGAACCTCTATGCGCGAGAGCACTTCGTTGCGACGTGCCAACGCTGCCTCTGGGTGTGTAAACGGGTCGTAGTCGCCAGGCGATCGAATCAATCCTGCAAGAAGTGCACTCTCTGGGAGATTTAGTGCGCTCGCGTCCTTACCAAAATATGTACGCGCCGCAGCCTGAACCCCGTAAGCGCCATTCCCGAAGTAGATGAGGTTTAGGTACTTCTTTAGGATCGCCTGCTTCGAGTATTGGCGCTCTAACTGAACAGCAAGCACTGCCTCTTTGATCTTGCGCGTAAAAGTCTGCTCCGGAGTTAGCAATACAGCGCGGACGTATTGCTGTGTAATTGTCGATCCACCCTCAATGACCTTGCCGGATTTCAGGTCGCGTGTAAGTGCTCTCAGAATCCCGCGCGGGTCAACCCCGTCGTGCTCGAAGTAGCGAGAGTCCTCGATAGCGACGACTGCAACAGGTAGGTAGTCGCCCATCTTCTCGAATGCAATCTCCTCACGATCTTGCTCCGCATGGAGATTGGCCATAGTCGTGCCATCACCCCAGAGAATTCGTGATGTCTCAGGTTGGGTCTTAGGTAGATCGACTTTGGTCGTATAAGAGCACGAGGCAAGGGTCGCGCTCAGTACCCCAACGCAGAGGATCGCTACTAACGATCGCTTGGCAAGCCTTTGCCAATGAGCGGTGAGTCTGTTGAAGGTTTGAGTACTCGACACGCCTCTTATTCTGACCGCATATGAGGCGATGAGAGGCTCACCCTGCGTCTGACTTGCTAGCGTCAACCCTCGTGACAAGCGTT
>JBAWWI010000170.1:0-2232 GCA_037146835.1 Actinomycetes bacterium
ATGAGAGGCTCACCCTGCGTCTGACTTGCTAGCGTCAACCCTCGTGACAAGCGTTGAGGACCAGATAAAGATTTTGACAGCGGGCACGGTCGACGTGATCTCGGAGGCCGACCTCAAGAAGAAGCTGAGCACGGGTAAGCCCCTGCGGGTCAAACTCGGCATCGACCCGACCGCATCGGATATCCACCTTGGTTTCACCGTGGTTCTGCGCAAACTCCGCCAATTTCAGGATCTTGGCCACACTGCGGTCCTAATCATTGGAGACTTCACGGCCCAGGTAGGGGACCCGACAGGACGCTCCGTAACTAGGCCACCGCTGACCCAAGAGCAGGTCGATGCCCACGCTGCAACATACGTTGAGCAGGTTCAATCCATTCTTGACTTCACGCCAGGGCGCATCGAGATCGTGCGTAACTCGGAGTGGCTTAGCAAGATCGACATGGCCGGGGTCCTTCGCCTTATGTCTCAGACAACGCTTGCTCGGATTCTTGAGCGTGACGACTTTACGAAGAGATACCAAGAGGGCTCCCCGATCTCTCTCTCAGAGCTTGTCTACCCCCTTATGCAGGGTTGGGATTCTGTGCAGGTTCGAGCCGATGTTGAGCTCGGTGGCACTGACCAACTCTTCAATAATTTGATGGGTCGCCAACTCCAAGTAGCTGAGGGGCAAGCGCCGCAGGTTGTTATTACAACGCCACTACTAGAGGGCCTTGACGGCGTTAAGAAGATGTCGAAGTCTCTTGGCAATTACATCGGTATTGCAGAGGCGCCGGGCGAGCAGTTCGGAAAACTAATGAGCATCCCCGACGCACTCATGCCGCGTTACTTCGCACTTACAACTGGATGGTTGCCCGAGCGCGTTAATGAGGTTGTCGCAAGTATCGCGAGCGGTGAACTCGCTCCAGTGGCAGCGAAGCGTTTACTAGCGCGCACAATCGTGGACCTTTATCACGGTGAGGGTGCGGGTAAATCTGCAGAGGATGAGTTTGACCGTATATTTAAGGACGGATCAGCCCCAACAGATGTTCAAGAGTTTGTAATTACAAGCGGGGAATTTCCAATCACGCTTGCACGCTTGTTAGCAACCGCTGGTCTTGCAACCTCGAACAAAGAGGGCAGACGAAAGATCGAGCAGGGCGGTGTACGCATCGAAGGCGAGAAAGTAACTGACCCAGATGTAGAGGTAACCGTTGAGGAGATCAACGGAAAACTTCTACAACTCGGCAAGCGTGCATGGGCACGCATAATCGTCAGCTAAAAATTAGCTGTCAGTGCGGGTATTACAACCAAGTAATCCAACTGATTAACGCGATCACTACAGCGACGATTCCAATGCCTACAACGATGCGTGCTGCGCCCCCGTCACCTAGGCCCATCACTTCACCGATTGCTCGGCGCTCATTACTCTGGAGTCGCTGGTTCTCGGTCGAGCTCCCTACCTTGGGTAGGTGCTGCGAGTGGCTAGGCTTGCGTGGCTTGGATCCTTTGTTTCCCATGGAAAAAAAGACTATCGGCTCCGAGTTGACCTGAGGGTCGCGGATCCGTATACTGATCAATCCCGCTCCGGGAATTGGTGAAAGTTGCCACTAACGGAATCCGGGGCCGGCACGGACGCCACCGCAGCATTGGATTGACCCTCGGGTCAACCGATAGGGCGGTGGAGGAGTGACGGCCCGGGCTAAATCGGTTCCCTTAGGGGAACTGCTGCGCTCGGAATTCAGCTCCTTGAAAACGGAACAGTGACGCACAAAAGCCAGTGCGGGCGCGGCGATTTGAGCCTTCGGGCAATTTTCGGATGCGTCCACACCATCAGTAAGTCGGTCCGATCAAGGTACGCCTTGGTCCGACCTGTTGCTCATCGGGTGCAGTTTCCCGGTGGGCGACTCTCAACGGATTATTTGGTCTCGCCTCAAACCATTCTTGAATGGGGAGATGCGGGGCTTAGATCTCGATGGAGAGTTTGATCCTGGCTCAGGACGAACGCTGGCGGCGCGCTTAACACATGCAAGTCGAACGTGAAGCGGGGCTTCGGCCCCGTGGAAAGTGGCGAACGGGTGCGTAACACGTGAGCAACCTGCCTCGGAGACCGGGATAACTCGGGGAAACTCGAGCTAATACCGGATGCCCTCCCCGGACCGCATGGTCTGGTGAGGAAATGGTCTTCCGCTCCGAGATGGGCTCGCGGCCTATCAGCTTGTTGGTGGGGTAATGGCCTACCAAGGCAACGACGGG
>JBAWWI010000171.1:0-2197 GCA_037146835.1 Actinomycetes bacterium
CAGTTCTAAAAATAGAGCGGGTCCTTAAATGGAGCGGGTTCTAACTACTCGCGTATTTTACGCAGGTCATCTCGCCGTATTCCGCGGCTAGTTGTCTCTGCCGTAGGAACCATATTGGCGACTGCATCCGCGATGCTCAGCCACGTTGTGAATCCACCGCTCCATGCTTTTTCGTAAGCAGCGTCAGCGGTATCACTAAAACCACAGGCGAGTCTGTATACATATCGGAGTCGATCCTCGCGTGACGGTATCCCAGCTCGCACGCATCGAGCATCTGCGGATACCTCCCAAAGCAGACGCTGAGCATCCGAGAGTTCATTGTCTCGCGGCGCTCCGGCAAACTCGGGGCTAAGGCGATCCATTCCACGCAGAACCCCTACGCCTATCTCTCGTCGCGCACGCTCTTCGTCAAGAACACGCGCCTTTTTTGTATCTTCAAAATTTCCACCCGAGTACCAGAGTGCAATCCGACCATCATCAACATCAACGTATGAAGCGGTCATCGGTTGCGCTAGTTCTTCGTCAATCTCAAGAGTTATCTCAAGGCCACTTGGGGCGTCGATCGCGAGCAGTACCTCATCTACGAGTTCGCGGATACGACTCGCCTCAAAGAGAACGAGCGTGTACTCCTCGGGTATGAGGAGAAGATTCACCATTGAGCTCAGCCTGTCTGACCAAGTAATGCACGAGCATCAGCGAGCGCATCGGCAGCAAGCCCTGCAATCTCGTCGATCTCTTTGGTATCGAATCCGGCCAACTCGCGGAAACGCCGAGCAATCTGGATTGGGCTCTCATCGGTCTCCCCGCGGAACCCTCCGAGGCTGAATAGTTTGTCGACTGCGCGCTGAAACTCAAGTGCGCGCTCACGCCTCTCAGGGTCACGCTCGGTTAGTCGACGGAGCCAATCAGAGCCCATCTTCACGTGCGTAACTTCATCGGCGAGCATCCAGTCTTCACAGAATTTAAGAATCGGGTCGCCTGAGGCTTCACCAAAATCCTTCATCGTGTTGAAGACATCAATCGCTAGACCCTCGAGCGCGCGATTTACTCCCGCAAGCCTCATGGCCGGGTCTGTTACACAAGCAGCCTCATAGAGAAAAGTCGCCTCTGTGTATTCGCCGATCTCTGTACCCATGTGCTCGCCGAGTTTGACTGAGATCTCGACGTGGCGAGACTCGTCCCAACACTGGCGTGCCATATCAAGCTTGAGAGCAAACGGTGCATCGGTGTCATCAAAATCGAATGTCGTACGGCCTGCAGCCTCAAGGGCCTGTATCTCGCCTACGAAAATACCGTGCATGAGCGAACGTGCTCGGTCGGGCGCAGATGCTCGATCTGGCTGAAGGCGCGCGGTACTGATGGTGCGCTGCTGAATCCGTCCATTGCGCGGATCGCTAAACCCATCGGCGATATTGGCGCGGATAAAACGCTCATCACGTGCAAGCTCTTCGACTGGCAGAAATTTCTTCACTCTGAAACCGCCTCTGATGTAATCGCCGACTGATCTATTCCTTGGCCAAGCGTACCGTCTCCAGCTATACCACCGGCCGCCACGATCAACGACTCAAGAGATTTAGCCCTATTAGAGGCACGTTCGATCTGCTCAGGGGTTGTGATTAGCGACTGAAGGAGCATCTCGCCCTCACGCCAATCTTCGAACTCATCCTGCAGCAAGAAATTGAGCGTACGAATTGTTGGGGCATCCGTAATAGTTGACGTGCCGTTTAGGTGGTATGTGTAAGCCGCAATTGTGCGAGGGAGCAGCACCCTAAAGACGCCAACGAGCTTCTCAATTGTCTGCTCTGCAGCCTCTGGCTCGATGAGCGCTTCGGCAAAAGCAACTATTCCGTCGTTCGCTGGGAGGGTAAGGCGCGCTGGGTTCATCTCGCGCAACTCTGGAAGCCGTTGCTGCAGCTGCTCTGCATGCCAGGCGTGGTGAAAACAGTGACGCCCTAATACGAGCTTGACATCTAATTCGGGGACCGTAGCGATCCATCCGCCTAGTGCCTCAAAGAGTCGCATCTCAAGCCACGCGTATGCGCCAACGCGCCGTGCGGACTCCTCGACATCGAAGAGACCCGGAAGGGCTCTCCTGTCCCAAGGGGCGAAAGCGGGTCTGGGTTTGCGTCCATCTACCATTGCGCCATTCTCACCACTTGACGGTCCCGGGTCAAACTCCGCTAGAGGTTTCTCTCGA
>JBAWWI010000172.1:0-2169 GCA_037146835.1 Actinomycetes bacterium
ACAAAGACTTTTCTTCCCCGTATACCGCTCGGGCCAAATCTCCGGTAGCCTTACGGACAACCGAGGCCCCGATGTGCCCCGGCCCGAGTTAGGGCAAGCCTCCTCGCTGCCGTCGTCGCTACTGCGATGGTTGTGTCGTGAAGGGTGCGATCTTCCTTCTCGTTACATCCCGTCTCTTGGCCTTCGGGCCGGCAGACGACCAGCAAGGAGCAATAAGGATGCCTACAGGCACCGTCAAGTGGTTCAACGCCGAAAAGGGCTATGGCTTCATTTCCCGTGAAGGTGGAGCGGACGTTTTCGTCCACTTCTCCGCAATCGAGGGTTCGGGTTACCGTTCACTCGAAGAGGGACAGAACGTGGAGTTTGAGTCCGGCCCCGGCCGTAAAGGTGAGGAAGCTCGCGACGTTCGCGTCATCTGAGTCAATCACGTTTTCCAAACGTATAGGAGAGGCCGATCGGGTTCGCCCGGTCGGCTTCTTCGCGTCTGGAGTAGAACTCTCCGGTCTGACAGTTGCAAACCTGCGAGAGTGTTGAGATGAAGATTGAGGCCGCGGAGACTCTGCGAATAGAACTCCCGCTGGTAAACCCGTTTCGCACTGTGCATTCAGAGCAGGCCACTCGCGAATTGCTGCTTCTGCACATCACTACTGATGTCGGCGATGGATGGGGCGAGTGCAGCGCGTTCCCAACGGCTGGTTACTCGCTCGAGACGCTCGACTCTGCTCAGAACAAAATTGAAGCGGCATTTCTTCCTGCACTTGCAGGGGTTGAGTTCGCTGGGTGGCGCGAGGTTCGGGATCTGCTCGTTGGTTGGGAGCAGTCTCCAGGAGCGACACACGCGATTGAGACTGCAGTTGCTGACGCGGGCCTTACCTCTCTCGAACGATCTCTCTCAGAAGATCTCGGGGGCACGCAGAGTCTCATTCAGGTTGGGGTAGTGGTCGGATTTGAGCCTGACATCGAGACCTTGGTCAGCGTTGTTGCTGGTTACGTAGCGGATGGCTACGAGCGCGTGAAGGTAAAGATCCGCCCGGGTTGGGATTTAGATCCTCTCCAAGCAATTCGAAACGCTTTTCCGAGTCTTGCGTTACAAGTAGATGCAAACGGCTCGTACTCCGCTGCAGATATCGAGTGGTTGTGTGGGCTCGACGCAATTGAACTCGCGATGATCGAGCAGCCGTTCCCTGCTGATGATCTAGAGGCTCACGTAAAACTCGCCCAAGTCTCTGCCACCCCGGTATGCCTTGACGAGTCGATTACTTCGAGCACCGCCGCGCGTCGGGCGATCAAGATGGGTGCCTGCTCAATCGTGAGTGTTAAGCCCTCAATGGTTGGAGGGTTACGCGAGGCAGTTGCGATTCATGATGTGTGCCTCGACGCGGGGGTCAATCTTTGGTGCGGTGGAATGCTCGAATCCGGCATTGGCCGCGCCGCCGCTCTTGCGCTTGCCTCGCTACCTGGGTTTACTCTCACTGCGGACCTATCCGCTAGCGCTCGCTACTTCGCTAGAGATATAACTGAGCCATTCTTATTAGAGGGATCGGCTCTGCGAGTTCCAACCGGCCCCGGCCTTGGGGTACATGTAGAGAACGGCGCCCTGCTTGAACTCGGAGCAGTACACAGGAGTATTGCTCTATAGCTTTAGCGCAGCGAAAGATTTGCTAGCTAAAAGCTGTTTGGGACTATCGCCTCGATCAGGCTTGGCCCTGGGGTTGCAAATGAGCGCTCGAGTGCTGCGTAGAAATCCTCTGATGTCGAGACTCGCTCTGCGGTAACCCCCATGCCCTGTGCAAGTAGAACAAAGTCGATCGCAGGCTCTGAGAGATCGAGCATTGCGAGGGCTGCGGGGCCAGGGGTCGCACCAACGCGACGCAGCTCGAGATTGAGAACTGCATACGAGCGATTATTCAGAATCACGGTGGTGACATCTAAGCGCTCGCGTGCCTGGGTCCATAGTGATTGCAGTGTGTACATCGCCGAGCCGTCGGACTCGAGGTTCAGCACGCGACGCCCGGGGCAAGCAATTGCAGCGCCCGTCGCTATCGGCATTCCAAATCCAATAGCGCCGCCGGTAAGAGAGAGCCAGTCGTGTGGCGCTGCTCCGGCAGTTGCTCCTGGGAGCCAGAGGCCAGTTGTATTTGATTCATCTGCGACTATCGCCTCTGCGGG
>JBAWWI010000173.1:0-2131 GCA_037146835.1 Actinomycetes bacterium
GCTTCAGAAGGGTTCCGGCCGCAAGGCGAGAAGAGTGCTCCGAACATCTCAGAGAGCGCATAGGTGGTGTTGTACGTGCACTTGCCACCGAAGTCGCACCTAGGCCTGCAATAGGCTGCAAGCAGAGGGTACTGCTGAGCGAGCTTCTGTCTCATGGCCCAGACGACTCCGACGGTATCCCATTGCTCGCAGAAGACCAGGCGCTGCTTGCAGACGTCCTGGAAGCCTCTGAAGTTCATGGTCCAGCTGAACCTCCACTCCATCGACATCGGAAGGAACTCACGCGCGTCCTGCCAAGTCATCCTGTCGCCGTCGAGCCTTCCGCAGTAGATGTCCTTAGTGGCCTTCCACCATGCGCGGTTCTCTGCGTCGTGTATCTTCTGCTTGTTTGAGAAGACGACTGCCGCATCTGCATGATTGTTGTCTCTCGACCCGACGCTGCTGATGCCGGATGCGCGGTGCCTAGCGAGCTGGTCGAACGCAGACCTCGTGCATCCTTGAATCATCCAGCAGAAGCCTGCTGCTTCAAGAGCAGTTGGTAGTGTCTTTCCAGCGAGAGTCGCTTCGACGACACTCATCCTTCCCTCTGGCGTAGCGTTCTCCCAGCGGTCCATCCAGTTGTCTCTGCTGCCCCACGTAGACGTCACCATCTCGTAGATCGCTTTGTAAGGGTTGTGAGGACCGTCGACAAGTTCGACTCGCAAGTGCTTAAGACCATAGAGCACTTCGTCTTTCCTCTGCGGGTTAGTCTCTGGCATAGTGCCCATCGCTCGCCTGAGCGCTTCGATTTCTCTCTCGTGCTGGTTACTCATTGTTCTTCCTCCTCTCTCTCTTCCTGGTACCCAGGAATGGTAGCTCTCCGATCGTCTTCAGCATCTCTTCGGCGCCGTTGCATCTGAAGATGCGACTATTCTCTATGTCGCCTAGCTGATTGTATGGTCTCGCTCTCATCACTACATTGTAGTCGAGAGCCGAGAGCTGATTGGCGACCATCAAGTCATCGTCTATCATGCATGCCATGTTTGGCACTAGCTCGACGATCTTGATGTGTTTGTCCCTCTCCCATATGAATGCATCGTATGGGAGCTTGTAGTGCTCCATCCACTTCACAGTGTCGTTCTGCATCCTCTTGTACTGCTTGTACGGCCGCGCCGAGAGTATGACGATCTTTAGACCGAACGCCTTAAGACCGTCTAGCAGCTGCTTTGCGTCTGCGAATGGCTTGACATACAAGCTCTCATGTCCCGCTTCTCTGTAGCAGTGCTTGAGCTCTTCATATTGGTCTCTCTGTATGTCAGGCAGTGGTATGCTCTGCTCGTAGAAGTCAGCGAGAGTGTAGAATGTCCCTAGCTCCCGATTGACATACTCTATCCAGTTCTCTGGGTACTGCGCAAGTATGCCGTCTAGATCGACTCCAACGATGTTGATGTCGTCGTGCATCGCTTTTAGACGCTGCTCCCACTCATATCTGAGCTCTACAACGTGTGACTTGTCGACGAATGCCTTGTGGAACTCGTCTGGCGTCACGTCGTAGGTGAGGAGTATGTTGAGCAAGTACTTGTACACGTCAACGCACTCTTCTACGACGCCGCTTCGAGAGAAGCTGTCCTGCAATACTCTGTGAGACTTCCATGCTCCAGATGCTTGCAAGACTTCGTGGCCTTCCACGCCCATGTGTAAGACCAAGTCTTTCACCCATGCAAGACGCTGCTCTTGCGTCTGCACTCTGCTGATGTACTTCCTCGAGAAGTTCATCTGCATGAGGAACTGCTCCTCAAGCCTGTCGATTGCTGTCTGAGTGTCTGCCATCTACTGCCTCCTAGATGCGCCTGTTGAGGGCTTCAGCGAGCACTTCGTCGACTCCAGTGTTGAACTGTGTGAGCAGCCAGCGATAGTTCCGCATCACTGCGCGACCGTCGTCTGAAGGCGTCACAACGCCATCGTCGACAGAGATGAGCCCGTGCATCCTCATCAACGCTAGCGCGCATGGTGCTGCTCTGATGTCTAGTGCTGGTATAGGCGTCTTCGTCTTGTCGTATGTGTCGCATATCCAGACTAGAGACTCACACAAGCCTACGTCAAACTCTCTCTTCTTAGGCTTGGTGTGAGCGCAGTGCCCGACGTCTAATAG
>JBAWWI010000174.1:0-2123 GCA_037146835.1 Actinomycetes bacterium
AACGCGACTTATGAACCTGTCTGTGTCGCTCCGCCTCGTCAGTGGCCGCCGCTACTACACGAGATGATGCATCGCGTAGATCGCGCACCGTCGCGTGCTTTGCAAGGCTCAAGAGTTGAGTCTCAGTATTAGGCGCAACGATCGCTCCACGTGCGACCTCCACTGCCTGAGCGTTGGAGAGCGTGCCGTTTCTTAAGGCTTCCTGGGTCACCGGAAGGTGCTGGAGCTGAGTAGCGAGCACCACTACAGACTGAGCCTCATACTGAGGGCAATCAGTCTCGATAGAGAGCCACTCGGAGAGACTCTTAGCGCCTTCACCCTTCCAGCCGTTGGTGCGCTCGACCTGGCCCACGGCAACAGTGCGTAGAGAGTCAACGGCTCTGCGAGCGTCCTCAGAGATACGCACCAACTCGGCCGCGGCCTTCCCGTCGATCACATCGACGTCAATACGTGAGGTGACCTCTCGGAGGTGGATGACTGCGCTTTTAAGTTCATCGAACATATGTTCGACTATAAAACAGGGGTGTGACACTGAAGAGTCAAACCGCCAATGCTCTTAGAAAATAAGTGTGATTAGGCCCGGTCGTATGGTCGGCCGAGTCTTTTCACTCTCTATCGGCTTCGATTCTCAATACCTCGTAGCATCTTTGGGTGCTCTTGAATCCTTCACACTTATCAGTATTCCTCGACTTCGATGGGACAATCACAACTGCTGACACCGGTCTCTACGTACTAGAGCAACATGGCTTAGATGGGTGGCGTGAGGTCGACGCGGCATATGTACGCGGCGAGATACCTTCTCGAGAGTGTCTGATCGACGAGTGGGATCTACTGCCTCACGATGAAGCGCTGCTCGTAAATACTGCGAGAGAGGTTCCCCTGGATACTGGTTTCATGCCGCTCGTCGAAGCCCTGCGGGGAAGCGGAGCTGAGGTAACTGTCGTCTCAGATGGATTCGGCCTCACCGTGCACGAGGTCTGCGAAGCTATCGGCCTGCGAGTGATATCGAACCGCGTCGATTGGGATACCGGGCGCCTTGAGTTCCCCTACGAAGATCGTTGCTGCGCATGCTCCTCCTGTGGAACCTGCAAACAGGCCCCGGTTAAGGCCGCTTCGCAGGCAGGAAAGAAGACGGTGCTTGTTGGGGATGGAGCGAGTGACCGTAAGGCAGCTCTGCTGGCAGATGTGGTCTTTGCCAAGGACGGGCTTGCCAAATGGTGCAGCCTAAACAATGTCGGGTTTCTCCCATTTGAGAGTCTCCAAGATGTGCAGCAAGCATTGCTCGGCACGCAGGGCTAGGGTCTCCACATGCCTTATTACTGCATGCTTACAACACTCGGTCCTGACGGCTGGGCAACAGTTCGTGAACACCCAGAGCGCATCGGGCAAGTCCGCCAAGAGGTAGAGGCGATGGGGCTCAAGGTCATAGTGCAGTACGCACTCATGGGGCAGTGGGACTTCTTGAACATCATCGAGGCCCCAGATGAGAACGCCATGGCAGCGGCTGCAGTCTCACTTGCTGCACGAGGAACGATGCGCACGACCACTATGCAGGCCATTCCTGTAGAGGATCTCATTGAGGTTCTCTCGCGCGGTAAAGATTGACCCTATAATTTTAGGGTATTGGTTTATCAAGGCCGCATAAGAGTCGACCGGTCTAATTGCGTCTTAGACCCACCAGGTCTCGCGCTTTCGGTGCTCGGCGCGAACCTCGTCCTCAGCGAAGAGCGAGGGGAGCAGGGCCTCATCGTGGCGGCGCTTTACGCGATATCTGATCGAGTCGCCATCAACTACCTCGGTAATCTCGAATCCGCGTGACCATTCACGTTGGAATCGTGATCGCACCTCGACTCGATCTCCCTGCTGCACACGTTGAGCGTACGCCTAAATATCCTCCGCATCACGCGCACTCGGCGTTGTTTGGCTACGGTCATGTACGTGGCGCCTCGAGTAACCCCAACATTGGATGTTGAGCAAGCCTGCTGGGACGCCGGTGAGTCGATTGTCTGTGGCCTAGATGAGGTCGGGCGTGGCGCATGGGCGGGGCCAGCAACCATGGCCGCAGTGGTTCCAGGGCGCACCTTCATAGAGGGAGTTCGAGACTCGAAGCAGCTCAGCCCGGC
>JBAWWI010000175.1:0-2112 GCA_037146835.1 Actinomycetes bacterium
GACTATGTATCGGGATTCGATATTGACGTGGCTCGCTTAGAGGAGCAGTTTGGTGCTCTAGACCCCACGAACCCTGAATCCATCGCAGCAGCGGCTGAGCAACCGGAGGCAATTCTTGGTGCGATGCGCAGCCCACGCCAGGAACCAGCTGCTCGCTCATTGCGTTGCTTGGTAATTGCAATGGTCGGGTATGGGGACTGCGTCCTTGAGCACTTAGGCAGTCCGCTGCTTCCAGAGTTTGGAAAGATCCATGAAGCAGTGCGCAGGCATCGAGTCGATCAAGGCGACTCGGGGCGATTTGTTGAGAATCTTCTAGGAATACGCCTCGACCGTGATGCAGTCTTGCTTGGGCAGAGTTTCTGTTCAGGCATAGTTGAGAGGGTTGGCTATTCCGGGCTCCACCGACTCTGGGAATCAGAGAGCATGCTCCCAACGCCGAGCGAACTCGAGGCCCCAGGACTCTGGCTGGCTCGGATTGAGTTGCCGGAGACTCCCTCGAACTAATAACAGCACCTCACGGGAGACGATTTAGAGCAGAGCCTCGACCTCCTGCACCCCCCGCAGAACTGCACCATTCAAAAAGTATGAAGGGGTACCGGTGATCCCGAGCATCATCGCTTCCTCCAAAGCATCAACAATGGAATCTAAGTAGCGCTGCTCAGTCATCTCACTTAAAACTGTGACGGGGTCGAGCCCAACGTCGCCGATCAAGGTGCGGAGAACATCGCTGCGCCCTAGATCTAGACCCTCTTCCCATGCGGCGGAGAAGAAGCGCTCGTGTATCTCCGCGTGCTTTCCTTGATCCCTAGCAACCTCTGCGGCCAAGAGTGAGGGGCGCGAGCTCCAGACTCGATCAGATGCTCGGAGGGTTAAGCCATCCTCTGAGGCAAGCGCTTTTAGGAATCCATGCTTACCGCGGGTGCGCTCGAAACCGCCGGCAGGGATCTCCGGGTGGAGCTCATAAGCCCTCCATACGACCTGATTACTCTCGTTACTCTCGCTACTCTGATCGCCGGGCGGGCGAGCCTTTAGCAGTCTCTTAAAACCAATGTAGGCAAACGGGCACGCGTAGTCGGACCAAGCAGTGATTTTCATGTTGAGATCCCCGGTTCGGGTCTCGAGTCGTCCTCATAGTCATCTCTTGACTCTTGGTCGCCATACCCGCTCGGGGCAGTCTCCGCGGAGTCTCCCTCATTTGCAATGGCTCTCTCTCCACGGTCTCGCCGCTCTCCACGGCCTCCCCGGCCCGCCCACGCACCATGAGTTCGGAGCGAACCGATATACGTGGCAGCTGCGAACGCGAGGCCTAAACCGAGTGCAAAATAACCCTCACGTTCGGTTACTAGGTCGAGCAAAGCAACGGGGATCAAAGCCCCAACTACCCACGCCACCTGGAAGCGCGTCTCAAAACGAGCAAACGCTCTTCCACGTAAGTGCTCGGGTCCATCGCGCTGCAGAAGACTGTCGAATGCAATCCGCCCACACTGAGCAGAGAGCGCAATAACCAACACAAGCAGCAACGTCGAGAAACGCTCTGGGTACCGTGCGGCTATTAGAGCCATAAACGATCCAGCGATCAAGGTGGCTGAGAGTATTACCTCTTCTCGCGCCCTGCGTCGGGCAATCGGAGCAAGGAGTACACCAACAAATCCCCCAAGCGCACTCGCCGCCAACACCGCTCCAAAAAACCACTCTGCTTCGTTACTAGATCGGAGGTGGAATGCCAAAAAGAATGCAAGGAACCCAACAGAGCCGCGCATGATGGTCATCGCGCTGCCAGCAAAGATGATGCTCGGAGCGTGCAGTTCACCAACCTCTTCTTGGGTCTCAGGGGTAGTGGAGACCTTTGCCTTTGGGATTCGAAGTGCCAAAATCCCGCCAACTAGAAACATGATTGCCCCAAAACGCAGCGACCAAGACGAGCCGACTAACGCGATTATCCCTGCTCCAAGAACTCCTCCGGT
The DNA here is from genome assembly GCA_037146835.1 of Actinomycetes bacterium. Classification (GTDB taxonomy): domain Bacteria; phylum Actinomycetota; class Acidimicrobiia; order IMCC26256; family IMCC26256; genus IMCC26256. The sequence goes on from JBAWWI010000175.1 coordinate 1,965, forward strand.
TGTGCTCGCAACCACACCAATGAATGCAAGACGCGAGTTGGCATCGACTAGCGCTGCGTCTGATTTGACGACTGCGGGCACCAACGATGCTTTGGCGACTGTGTGCCCTTTCGCAAGTACCAATGCAACAAATGCCAGTGGGTAGAGA
>JBAWWI010000176.1:0-2093 GCA_037146835.1 Actinomycetes bacterium
GCTAGGAGACTTCTAGGAGACTGCTAGAAGACATGTAGAAAAAGCAGGTTGGTTTATTTTGCAGAGAGCGAGAGCAGGCACAAGTCAGAGGCGCTCAATCAACAAGGGCAGGGGCGTAGACGCGCTTGGCTTTCAGAATACGCGCGTTCATGAGCTCGACGTTGTAGTCGAGGAAGGAGACGCACTTGGTGCAGTCCGAGCACACCCCCTCCACATGCAGATGCTCAGCTCGGGGCTTGTCGTCATCGTCATCGTCCTCATCCTTGTCATCGTCCTCATCCTTGGCCTTGGCCTCATCCTTGACATCCTTGGTGAACTTGATGAGCAGCTCAGACGAGATGCTGTGATTGAACAAGTCCGAATCGCGTTCACGCCGAGCCACGGGACGCATGCAGAGCATATGGTACGCATGCACGCTCGTCTCCGTCGCTAAGCCGCCGGTTGGCCTGAAATCGCCATCCGTGAGGAACGCGAGAAGCGCCACGCAGATGTCGCGTGCAGCCTCCTGGTCGAACTGAGCGAGTACCCACTCGTTGCGGGAGTACCTTTTCTGCGAAGTGAGCATGCACGCGCGTTCCAGAAGGACGATTTGCGCCATGGCAAGGGCCCGCTGGGGAAGTCCAAGCTCAGGGCGAAGCATGCAGCCAATGATGGCGCGTGAAACGTCGCAGTAAGCGACTGGGACCCCGCACGCATAGGAGGTGATGAGGAGATAGAGCGCGAGTGCAGGTTGCCCGTTGAGCAAGGCGTCCACCGCTTCCTTGCAGTCGTTCAGGGGTCCATTGACACAGTCCTTCCACTGCGCGCCGCTGAGCATAAACAGACGCTCGTTGTTGTCGTCGTCGAGGAACTGCAGTGCTCCAGCGTCAGCGTGAAGACTGCTGAAGTACTGGTGGATGGCATTGCCGAGCAAAGGGCCCGGCGTCGCGCCTCTGACACGTTTGGGCAGCTTCAGCGCCACCGTCGCAAAGTCTGGCATGTCAGACAAGTGTTCACGACGCAGAGTGCTCGCCAGCACGTGTTCGCGCAACTTCAGAAGTTGCTTGGTGATGGCTTCGACCGCGTCCTCGATCGTTTTGCGCTCCGGTTGCGCCTCCTGCTTCGCCTCCTGCTTCGCCTCCTGCTTCGCCTCCTGCTTCGCCTCCTGCTTCGCCTCCTGCGCCTCCTCCTTCTTGGCTCTCTTGGCCGGGCTTGGGTTGGTGGGTGCGTCCTCCAGTTTGTGCGTCATCGCAGAGTTTGCTTGCATGATGTTTTGAGTGCTTGGAAATGGTGCGGTGGATTTTGGGTGAATGAGGATTGCCCAGGCGGCCGCGCCCAAATGGGCAAAATCTATTTTCTGTAAAGCAAATCTATTTAAAACCACTCCCTGTGGTCCGTTAATCCCAGTAGAAATCTATTAGGATTTTAAAATGGCGGCATGGCGGCATGGCGGTGCAGAAGAGGTGTGTTGCTATAATAAAACGAATGCAAAGGTGTTTAAAGTGGTTTATTAGAAGACAATGTTGAAGGTGAACTGGGTGATGTTGTCGTGGTAGACACTGGTGCGCTTGAAGAGGAGCCGGAGCTGCACAAATGTGTGTGTAGCCTTGAAGCGCTCGCTGACGCCAACGCTGGCTCTCGCGAAGGCGCACTCGTCGAAGCTCTCGGTCACGTTGCCGGAAATGCAGAGGCAGTGTGGCTCGAAGGTCTGCAGCATTTTCACAAACTCGGGCGAGTTGAGGACAGAGTCGGCGATGTTGTGAGTGGGCGGGTTCTCGGCCAGCATCGCGGTGGTTGCTCGGACAATGTCGAGGATGGTGCCAGACTCCGTGACGTTGAGAGGGGCACCTTTGCAGTCCAGGGACAGGCACAGGAGCTTGCACTGCCTGAATTCGAGCTTGTCGTCGATGATGGAGATGGCCGCAAGCTCTGTGGCGTCTGCGTTGCAGATCTGGTTGGGGTAGATTGCGTTAATCACGTCCTGCAGGTGGCTTTTGGTGTACCGCATGGGCCCGTCCGACTTTCCGCAGGATACGGGACAGACTTGGTTGAAGTACGGGTGGTTGAGCTGGAGACGCTCCGTGACGCTCCGCTGGAGATCGGGTTCACCGTGG
>JBAWWI010000177.1:0-2060 GCA_037146835.1 Actinomycetes bacterium
GAGGCTAAGCAAGCTCTCCAGCGTGCAGAGATTCGCCTCGACGCAGCCGGCGCAACTCCCTCCGCATAAGCCTTAAGAACACTTAAGAGTCAAAGTTGTCGATTGTGTCGGCAAAGAGAGTTCCCACAGTGCGAAGTTGTGCAGCGCTGATCTGGGTCATGGCGGGGGACCCAGTGTTGAGCCAGCCCTTACTCCGCTCCGCGTTCGCGTCAAATATGTCTCGGGCTTGAATCGCGCACCAAGGTCCTAGTGCATCTTTCGCGGCGGCTAGCAATCTAGCGACGTCACCATTTCTGTCATGCTCTGCAAGGAGGCAGTACGCGTCGTAGGTATCTGACACTCGCTTGTGAAGAGACTCCCCGCGGCGGCGAGCAATCGCTCCAAGTTTCATTGCGACTAGTGCTGCGCTTGAGGCGACCTGTGCTGTCACCGTACGCTCTTCCTTGTGCAGGGAATTGAGTGCACTTATTCTGATCGGAGTTGCGGTCTTGAGGGCGAACGCGTGGGCGACCACAAACATTGCGTCGTCCAGGTCGTCTGGAAGTTGCTCCGGGTCGTAATCACTAACTGGAATGAGGTCAATGTGGACATCTCCAATGTCGACTCCGTTGCGGGAGGGCGTCGCGCCGAGTGCAGTAAGTATCCGAATCGGGGTCTTTGAGGTGCCGTCTGGAGTCCAAGTAACGGTGTCGAGGTCCTCAGTAACTCGGTGAGCGCTAGCAAGCCTAAGCATGACAGCGAAACCTCCGACTAGAGCGTGCTTACCAATGTTCGCTGCCTCAAGTTGTTGTATTGCAGCGGTGTATCGGAGCAAATGGTCCTCCGGTCCTGACGCGAGGACAACCGTTGGAATTCTTTCCGTTACCACGTAGGCTCGAATCCTTCTGGTTTTTTCGGGTTCCATGCGGCAAGAATCTCAGGACCGCGCGCTCGATCTCGTGAGATTGCCAGCGCGATGTAGAGCGGATGTGTGAGCAGATGCTGAACGCCTGCAATACGGAAGCGGCGGTCTGCGTCAAATGGAATCTGAGAAATACTGATTGTTGCTAAGCGTGTCTCGAAACTGGTGCTTCTTCCGAGGACGTGGACGGCGCGATCAAATATCTGTCGAGTCGGTACAGCAAAATCTGGCGGGTAAGTTGATTTGACAGTGATAGTCGCGCCCCATGCGATGGCTCCTAGAGTCTCTGTTAGTGCCCAACCCGGCTCCTCCGGCTTCTCGGCATTGACTCCAAGAACTGCGCTGTTTGCCGCTTCCGGCGCCGCCCTGAGTGAGACGACTTCTTGAACCCAAGATTCACTCAATGCCTCGAAAGTCACGTGCTCGATAGCGCGTCCGCTCGAGTCGATTAGGTTCGCTTCCCGCAGTAGTGCTTTCGCGTTCGAGAGTGCGGCATGGCTCAAGCCAGCACGCCTAGCGGTCGCACGCAGCACTTGGGCATCGAGTGGGCGTTCGAGGGCTGCAGCAAGATATGCGATACCGGCACGGCTGCGGACAGGTCCGTTTACTTGGGGCGACGACCGAGTTATTGGGGCGACCGATCTGCGGACGAAGAACCTTGGGTTGACGCGGAGAGATATTTCTCCGCGGCGATCAAGCCAGCTCCAGCCGGCTTCATCAAGCGTTGCGCGAGCGTCAGCGCTTATGCGATCTCCGACGAGAACCTTTAGGCCCACCTCTGGTGAGTGGCTGAGAATTGCCGCGACTGAGGCTTGCGAAGCAACGGCGACCGAGTAGATAGAGAGGGGGAGGTTCTCGCCGTCGATTTTCAGAGCGATCGCTCGGCCGCGGGCTTGCGTTACTAGGCCCGCCTCATGAAGCGCCGCATCAAGATCGTCTGCAGCGGAGTTGTCCATTGCTGTTCGAGTGGCTCTCATTATGCCTCCGGTAAGTAGTAATGAATACATTACCACTTACCGCTACCTCCGAGTTAGCGGAGGCGCAGCCAAGCATCTAGGCCTAACTCTCGCGCCAGCGTTAGAAAAACCTGTTCTAAAAAGGGCAGTTCTAAAAAGCGCTGTTCTAGAAATCTATAGCTGAGATCTTGGCGAGCTTGGTC
>JBAWWI010000178.1:0-2021 GCA_037146835.1 Actinomycetes bacterium
TGCTTTGCCTCAATGGATGTTGACTGCTTCGATGCTGCTCGGGCTGCGAGGTTGGTCAGTTCGGGGGAGCGAGTGCGGCGTCTTGGCGATGCGATCCGCACTATCGGTGTTGGCCAGGTAGAGCGCACGAATGGCTGGAGAGGCCAGGGCGCCAAGAGCATCTCGGAGTGGTTATCTATCGAGACTGATTGTGCCCACTATGAAGCGCAGTCTGTAGTTGTGCTCGCGGGTCAGCTCCAACATTTACCTGTTACCCAGGCTGCACTGCGAAACGGCACACTCTCTGGCACTCAGGCAGTAGAGGTAGCGCGCGGTGCGATCGTTGCACCTAATGCTGAGGCACAACTATTGAACCTCTCCAAGCATGTGACGGTGCGCGATCTGCGAGATGCAACCTCTCGAGTAGTTGCAGCGGCCACTGATGAAGCAGAGCGGCACAGGCAGGTGCATAAATCGCGTTACTTAAAGTCGTGGATAGATCTTGATGGTTCATTCAATCTAAAAGCGCGCATGACCGTTGCTAATGGTGCGCTTGTAATGGCAGCGCTAAAGCCGATACAGGATGAGATCTTTAAGTCGGCGCGCAAGAGTGGTGCACATGAAAGACCGGAGGCCTACGGAGCAGATGCGCTTATGGCGCTCTGTGAGAAGGCTAATCACGCTGCCTCCGCTCCAGCTGCGGGCGCGAGTAGAACGAAGACGACTCGATCTAATGCGGTGATGCATATTCGCGTCGACATAGATGCCCTCAAGCGTGGGCATACCGAACACGGAGAGATATGTGAGATCGCTGGAGTTGGCCCGATACCAGTGGCGACTGCAACTGAGTATTTGGGCGAGGCATTCTTAAAACTTCTTGTTGTCGATGGAGTAGATATCAAGACGGTTGCGCATATGGGCAGGGCGATTCCGGCAACATTGCGTACAGCCGTTGAGGAACGAGATCGTGTCTGCCAAGTACCAAAGTGTGACATGAGCGTCGGGCTCGAGATAGATCACATAAAGCCCTTCGCTGAGGGCGGCCCTGCATCGTTTGAGAACTTAGTGAGGCTCTGCAAACGACATCATCTTCAAAAAACGCACGATGGATATCGGCTCGTAGAGCGACACCCGGAGCCCACTGTAAGCGAGCAGCAGGTGGAGTCAGTCTCTCGTTGGGAGTGGCGAATGCCGGAGTGTGCGCGACCGCCTGACGTCAGAGACACGGGGTAGGTACGCAGCCAGGGTGAGGAGAGATTAGGTAATCATGAACTATGGCGCTCTACTAAAAATCTGGGAGCTCTGCCGCATCTGCGTGATCCCTCAATCGGCCAGTGGCGAGTTTGTTGGTCCTCAGATCATTGCGAGAAAGAAATGGAACTGCTACTCCGCCGATTTCGATGGTAAGGCGGTTTGTATAGGCACTCTCAAAGTCGAGGCCAGTAGCAAAAGTGAGAAGGTCGATTCTGTTGGGTTCGCGACCTAGTTGTACAACTATTTCAGGATCTGCGAAGTCGGAAGCTTCTAGGCCGAGTCCTCCGAAACCAAAGCTCTCAAGAGCCGAGATTATCTGCGTTGCGTTTGTGGGGTCAGGCCAAACCCAAACATCAAGGTCCTTGGTGTAGCGCGGATGACCGTGGGCGGCGAGCGCGTACCCACCGACTATTAGAAATCTAACCTTATGGTCTACGAATAATCTTAAAAACTCGTTGAAGTCTCGGTTCAGCTCCATTTGTCCATCCATGGTGCTCTCTGCGGATTTGCTCTACAGCATCAATGCGCTCTTCGGCGGGTCTAGCTAGCCAATAGACCCAGGGTGCGTCATCGTCAGCGAGGCGCTTTTTGGTCACAACTCGTTCGATCGAGGACATAGGGAAAATTCTAGCGGCTGCGTAGCGCATTCGGGGCTGCTTCGGTGCACTAAGGATCGGCTTGGACCCAATGGGCTACGAGTGGACCTAAATTCGCACCCAAGGAGCATTATACGCGATCGAAGACGCTTACTACCTCGACGTGGTACGTGTGCGGGAAAAGATCAATCG
>JBAWWI010000179.1:0-2020 GCA_037146835.1 Actinomycetes bacterium
CATCCAATTCGAACCATCCAAGTAAAGCCATCCAAGTAACTGGAGGATCAAAATGTTTACAGTCACCGACGCACGAGCGCAGTTCTTGCTTACAGACGCCGCCGCATCCAAGCTCAAGGAGCTAATTGATGCTGAGGACCAAGAGGGTCTCGCACTTCGGGTTGCTGTACGCCCGGGTGGATGCTCTGGCTTCTCCTACGAGATGTTCTTCGATGCTGATATTGCTGAGGATGATGTAAAGACCGAGCAGGACGGCGTGATGGTTGTCGTCGATGCAGCAAGCATTCTTCACCTAGGTGGAGCCTCGCTTGACTACAAAGATGGACTCCAAGGCGCAGGGTTCAACATCTCGAACCCCAATGCAGAGCGCACATGCGGCTGCGGCTCCTCCTTCTCATAATCCGCGACACCTCAACATCGCTACTGATTTCTAGTCACATGGAACGCTACATGGATTCGCTAAATGACTAGTTGGATGGTCGTCACATCAGCGGATAACTATCAGCGCACGATTGACCTTGGCTTCGTAAAACAGGGTTTCAAGTCGCGTCAACGTCGCCGTGTGATGGAGAACATGAAGCCAGGAGACAACCTTCTCTACTACGTCACCGCGGTTCAAGTATTCGCCGCTACTGCGACGATCACCTCTGAGGGTTTTGAGGAGCACGAACTCATCTGGCTCTCTAAGCCTGGAGAGGATTACCCGTGGCGCGTAGAGGTAAAGGCCGACCGAGTCCCCGCTGAAGAGGACTGGATCCCAACGCATATGCACGGTCCGGCCCTTGAGTACATGCAGAAGTGGCCTGCGAAGCACTGGAAATTGGCGTTTCAGGGCAACCTCCACGAGATTCCAGATGCGGACTTTGCGACTGTTCGCGAGGCGCTTGCTGGGACAAAGCAGATAAAGATTCCCGGGACTCCTGCAAAGAAAGCTAAGACGGCAGTAAAGAAATCTGCGCCCAAGAAGCAGGCAGCGCCAGCTACTAAGACTGTTGCGGCAAAGAAAGCCGTTAAGAAGCCTGCAACTAAGCGCTCCTAATTTCTAGAGTCGCTGTTACGCGATTACGCGATGAGGCGGTCGAGAGCTCCACGTATTTCGTCTGTAGCGAAAGCGCCATCTAGACGTTCCTGCACTGTTCCGTCCGCGGAGATTGTAAAGAGCCACGGCTCGCTATCAATACCCCACGCGGAGATGGTAGATACCAGGTTGGTCCCTTCAGTAGATTCGTAGATCTCGACGTGCACAAAATCAACTTGGCTCGAGTAATCGCCCTGCACCGCAAGCAGCTGATCGAGCACTGGTCCGCAGAATTGTGTTTGGCATCGCGCTGGCGTGGCAAACATGACCGCGACCGGGCGACCTTTGCCGATCAAAGCATCGAGAGACTTAGCGTGGAGTGGGCACGCCGGGGCACGAGTGCAGATCGGGTCGACCCCGAGTGTTGCCGATGCAGTTGGCGACGGGGCTGTCGGCGCCGCGCCTCCCGGGATCGGGCCGAGAGGCTTCTTCAATACTTGGAAGAAGAGTTTCACGGATTTGCCGTTAAGCGTGGCGCGACCCTCCCATATCCCATCGGTTTTTAGAATTAAATCAAGGGTATAGATGCCGCGCCCCTTGGGGAGTCCCTCGGAGTGGAGCGTCGCGGGTAGGTCATCACCGAAGGACCCGCCCTGTGGTCGCACCGCTAGGGTTGCATCTCCCTCGCTAATGAACTCACCATCGAGCGTAAAGATAAATGCGAAGCGCTGCGGCGTTGCAGTGGCGTAGAGGTCACTCGATACGCGTAACGCCTGGAGCCCGCCCTTCCCTGCACCTTTCCCCGATGTGCTCGACGGCTTCTTATCCTTTGAGGAGTCTGTTCCGCTGCAAGCAACAAGGGCTACAGCCCCACCGGCAGCAATGAATGCGCGTCGAGAGAGTTCTGGAGTCAACATGCATCTATTGTCGCCGCTGGAGGTGCCCCGTGTCCCATCACGTTTTATTTAATCTCGACGGCCAAGAGGTTGATGTCGAGGTCGA
>JBAWWI010000180.1:0-2019 GCA_037146835.1 Actinomycetes bacterium
CTGACGCAGATGCGAGTAGAAGAAGCGGTGCTGCAATTAGAACTACAGCAAGTACGCGCTCGATTCGCACCCATTCGAGCGGTCGCCGCTCTGCAAGAACAGCAGCAAAAGACCAGCATGTTGCGAAGAGCATTAGAGCTAAGAGCACCCAAGCCCAGAGCAACAGGTAAAACCAGACGTAGCCAAATATTCGCGCAGTAGAGACCAGCCCAAGGAGAAGTGAGAAAAGAAGTAGGGCATCTAACGCAACTAACTCCCGAACCTTTCCCTTTATCGCAGCCACAAACGACGACGCCCAAATAACCAAGAAGAAAATCCCCGGCAGAATCGGACCGGTTGCTGCGTTCTCTCCAGTTATCAATCGCAGTGGGTTGAGATGTGCAAGCAATATTTCAAGCGCACGACCAAAACCAATAGCGTCCTCAGGCGGAGCGGTGAAGTACTCCCAAATAATTGAGAGATTCCCGGGATGATTGCTCAATTGATCCCAGAGCACTGAGCTAAATGCAAGTACTAGGAAGGCGACTGAGAGGCCTATCCAACGCAAGGGATGCTCGCCGAGCGCACCTTTTCGCTTGTACGCCGAGTAAATCATCCAAGCGACCACAGCGCCACTTACCCCGCCAACCAGCCCTAGATAGGAGATGTGGGTCTGAACGCAGAACGCGCCCGCTACTGCGAGGACAAGAAGCATCGGTAGGTCATCTAGCAGCACTGACCACGCCGCGAGCAAAAACACCATCCACCAGATCACTGGCATGTATGGATTCCACGGCATTGTCAATATTGAGGCACCGAGAAAACGGATTAGCAGTGCCTCCGCAGCAAATACTCCGAGAAAAATAAGAGCACCACCACGCCTTCGAGCAATAAGCAGTACCGCTATAAGCCCTGCAAAATTCAACCCAACTGCTGAGGCCCTAAGCGCCCACGTGCTTGACCCAAGGAGGCGGTAAAGCGGCGCAAGTAAATAGAAGCTAATAGGACCAGGGTGGCTCCCCTGTCTGACCATTGTTCCGATACGACCAGGCAGCCCTATGAGCGGCGATTGGGGACCCCCAACATCCCTTACACGAAACTCTGTCCACGCAAAGTCAAGATTTGCCGGAAACCAACGACGCTGCGCGAGTACGACAACCGATATAACCAAGGGTACCAATAGAGAAAATAGCGCCAAGAGCACATAGCGAAGCTGGATTTTCGCTCGGGGAGTCGAATGGGCACTCTCCATACTTATTTCAGTGCCCTGTGGCTCTCGAGGATTCCCCATATTGCTACTCACTCACACAAATCTGTGAGCATTCATTGGCCGAACCAAGCGATTCATTTGAGGTGCAACTTGATTGGATGAGCTCGTTAAACACCTGAGAAGCATAACGTCGGGTTAAGTCTCCAAAGACGTCACACTCAGCGGCGAGACGCAGGTGGACCGCTGGTGGGTCGGTGGCTCGGCTTAGGGCACCTCGGGGGGAAGGTGCCCCGCTGCCGTACCGTCACCTCCGACCCACCACTCCTGCGGCGGGGGATCTACTGCATTTCCTTACGCGCACTCTCCTAATGCGCACTCTCGTTATGCGCTTCTTGCCTCTAGGAGTACGTCCTGCGGGCGTATCTCTGAGGAGAGAAACTCAGGCGGCCGAATCTTGGGTGGCCTCCCTCTATTTCTCTTCTGCGCTAGCACCTTGCCGTTTGCGAATAGCTCACCTCCCCACACGCCGTTGGGTTCTCGACGAGCTAACGCCGATTCGAGACAGGACTCGCGCACTCGACAGTCCTGACAGAAAGAACGCGCACGCGCAATGTCGTCTAACTGCTCCGAGAAGAAGAGCTGGACTGTTTCACTCGATCCAGATGCACACTTAGCATCAGACCTCCACGCCTCGGGGTCAAAGATCTGAGCACTCACTAACGACTCGAGCCCTCTAATGGTCACTGCCTGCATGTTGTTCTCCTTCTCTCTCTTTTGTTTTGTGTAGCTCTGGTTTTTGAATGTTGCTGGTTTTTGAATGTTGCTGGTTT
>JBAWWI010000181.1:0-1989 GCA_037146835.1 Actinomycetes bacterium
GAGGCCGCTGCAGCAGCGCTTCGGAGTCGTTTCTCGGTGATAATGGTCGACGAGTTCCAAGACACAGACCGCATGCAGTGGCAGATCTTCCACCGCGGCTTTGCCGATACATCTCTTCCTAATCCGCGCACTTTGATCATTGTGGGTGACCCAAAGCAGGCGATCTATCGATTCCGCGGTGCCGATGTAGCGACGTACATTTCGGCGGCGCATACCCAGGCCAATTCGCTCCATGCCCTCGCGGTAAATCAGCGCTCCGACGCGCTGCTTCTAGAGGGCTTGAATGCACTCTTTGCTGGATCAACATTTGATGGAGCGGACCGAATCAAATACGAGACAGTTGCACCACGCGAGGGCGCGTCAGAGATGGGGATCTCATTCCCCTCTACTCGAGAGTCGGCTGGAAGCGTCCTCCAATCTGTTAAGCCAATCGAGATTCGATGGGTATCCCCCGAGGAGACCACTGAGTCAACTGACATAATTCTCGCCGACCTAGTTGATGTTGTACGCGAACACTTAGGTGCAACTCTCCCAGTCTTCGACGCAGACCGCTGTGAGGTTGGCAGGCGCGATGTCGAGCCTGGAGATATCGGGATACTTGTAAAGAGCAATACAGATGGCGACAAGATCGCGTTGCTACTTCGAAAGCATGGAATACCAGCAGTGCGCTCTGGCGTCGGGAGTGTCGAGCAGTCTCCAGCTGCAGTGCAACTGCGCGCTCTCCTCTACGCCATGGAGCGCCCTAGCGACACACGCCGAGGGCGCCTCGTAGGCAACGGATGGTTCTTTGGCCTTACACCAACCGAAGCGTTAGAGGGCACTGCGATACTCGAGATCCAGCAGCAACTTGCAGCTTGGGCAGAGGCACTCCCTAAGTTCGGTGTGTTCCACTTATGGACCGCCATTAGGCACAGAGCCGGCTCCTTAATCTCTATCGCAACACACGGCGATGGCGATCGCGGCTACACAGACCTAGAGCACCTTATTGAGGTCTTGAACCGATGCTTGGAGGGGCGCCCGGGCTCAGTCGATCTCTGCATCAGCATCCTCGACGACCTAGCGAGCCACGCATCCGAGAGCGAAGAGAGGCGCAGGCGTATCGACTCAGACTCTGCCGCCGTGCAGATCACAACTATTCACTCCGCTAAAGGGCTCGAGTATCCAATTGTGTTACTACCTCTAGTGACGAAGCAGCCCAACAACACAAACCCAGAACCGTTTGTATTTGGTTACGCGGGAGAACGCCTTGTAGACGCAGGCCCTGGCATTAGTTGGAGTGAGCCGGGGCGTGAGGGAACACCGGCTGATCGCTCGATTCGGAAGAGTCTCTCTGAGGCGGAGGTCAACGAAGAGGATCGCAGGCTTGCCTACGTCGCGCTTACCCGCGCCAAGCATCGCCTTGTCGTCTGGGTTCGACACTCGGGCGGCTCAGAGAAGGGCGGACTCGGAAGACTCCTATGGGGAGATCGGGTCGAGGGTGCCTTAACAAAACCGAGTGAAGAGACCGAACCTCTCGCGAAAGAGGCTGCGACGGGACTCGCAAAGCCTAAGACAACGATTGAAGCAACAGCCTGCTACGACGCTCTAGTCGAACTTGCCCCTACATCAATTTCACACCGCCAGATATGGATGAGCGCTCCTGGTAGTGGGGCCGAGATTCTTGACACGCCGGGCGGAGCGCGCGCAACAAAGATGCTTGACCCAGAGCGAGTGCTACTGCGAGCTGGTTGGCGCGCATGGTCATACTCATCCCTCACGGACGATAAAAGCGCAATCTCTAACTACGGACCTGAGGCACTGCGCGACGATGAGCCCGACGAACACTTAAGTGAATCCGAGTCCCCTAGCGAGCCCAACCCGTGGGATGCACTCTCAGCGGGTACCGGATTCGGAGACGCCGTTCATCGAATACTCGAGGAGGCAGATTTTGCTTTACTCCGGCCAACCGACGATGACACCGAGGATGACGAAGCAGCAGACCAAGCAGCA
>JBAWWI010000182.1:0-1972 GCA_037146835.1 Actinomycetes bacterium
CTCCGAAGAGAAGCACTATCGATTTGGGGTAGTCACGGTTGCGGTGCCCCTCAACTAAGTCGTCGTCCTTCTTGTAAGCCAGAGAAGCAGCGACTTGATGGAACCGACGGTCAAACAACAACACCGTTGCTTGCTCCAGCTCGCTCAGAACATTTGTCCGTCCGGATTCGGCAACTGGCCGCAACTGTGTTGCGCTCATCGCGCATCCCATGTGTAGTCAATACGGCTAGCGGCACGGTCAAGGCTTTTGATGCCCATCGCTCGCGCTGCCGCCACCACAGGATCGGTATCGGCTGCTTCGAACGCCTGACGTCCAGCCCAGAACCCAATCGAGCGAACTGTCAGGTCGGGCTCTGCGTAGAGCCCAGCACGGCGCATGATTGATGAGAGAGCCTTACACACCGATGCCTGCGGGCTGTCCTCGTCTGGCTTGTCGCCAAAGTACACAAGAGGTTGGTCGTCGGGAACACCGGCATCGATTCGCGATTTGACCGTAGATTTCAGCACCTTCGCTCCCCATGGTGTCAGCCGCGCTGTGCGTTTGCGCAACCCTTTACCGCCTGGCAATTCCACCGTCGTTGGGTCCAATGGATCGTCCAAGTTGCACGCCCGCACTTGAGGTATTTCCCACGTGGTTGCTGACGTCTCTGCGAGAGCGAGAGTTGCAGGCTGCCGGCTCGCTCTGGTTGCAACGGCGTGCATTCGCAGCAACGAAATCTCGTCGTCGCTCGCTGCTCGCGCTGTGAGGCTTGAACGCGGAGGCAGAACGAGATCAAGGGTGGGGTCTCCTTTGAACAGGCCCACTCGACGCAGAGCGACGAACCCCGCCCGAAGTGCAGAACGTCGCAGATGCATCGTGCCTACGGAGGGCGCTTCGTTATCGGTGGTGAACGACCGCACGAACTTGGAACAGACAACGTCGTTGAACGTGTCGTCCCAATGTTGCACTCCGAGAACCTGAGCCCGTGCTACTGCATTGGAAAGCACCTGTCCGAAACGCCGCTGTGAAGCCTCGGAAAAGTCACCAGCGCTGTGCCAGTGCGCCGCAACAATTGCGAACCCCTCAGACAGCGTCGGCGCTTGGCTGGAGAACTCGAGAGAGGTCATGAGTACCTCGCGAATATCTCCCGGCAACATGCATGAGATGTCTTCACCGTTATATGCCGACTGTCGCAGCAGATCGCCGAGGACTTCCAACGAGTTGAGATCGAAGCCGTAACTACTTGAAACAATGGACACTTGCTTACTCCCTTAGGTTGTGAGACCTGAGGGACTGTTCGCAACCAACACGGATGCGCACGCGCGAAGCGAAGACTTAGTTCGAGCAGAGAAGATAGAGAGACGAGTACCATAATTCTGCTCAGAGCATAACAGTAGGATTATGCTAAAAGCAGACGGGTCGACACAGATCGTCTACCGTGGCGACATGCACACAGCGACCGGCGACCCCAACCTGGGTGCACGCCTTCGCTCTCTTCGACTAGACCAAGGTCTCTCTCTGAAAGCCGTCGCAGAGCAAGCAGCGATATCAGTTCCTTATCTGTCAGAAGTAGAACGAGGCCGCAAACTCCCTGCGTTAGACATGCTCGCTCGCATAGCAAACGCGCTTGACACCAACGTCACGAAACTGCTTCGCGGACTAGAGCCATACGACAACTGAGGTGCAAGGGTTTACCCCGCCCTGCGAGCCGTGAGGCGCTCTATACCGGGTCGGTCTTATCGCATCCCTGGCTTGTAGGGATGCGCCTAAAGAACGCCGAGCTATGTCTACGCAAGAGGGCATCGATGCGATCGCTGCGCTACAGCAGAGGTACCTCATGAGCGAGACGGCGACTTAGAGCAATCGGCGCACGCACTGGCCAGAAATGGTTCGCTGGCGCTTAGCGCTTCACGCGGATTCTCAGCAGGTCTCAAAGAGTCTGAGCGCCTGCGGTTTCAGCGCATGAAGTCCGATCGTGAGGCCGATCTGAAC
>JBAWWI010000183.1:0-1944 GCA_037146835.1 Actinomycetes bacterium
CGAAGGCATAGGTGGTTGGGAGAGCAAATGCGATTGGGCGCACAGCCGCGGGCAGAGCATCGATTGGGTAGAACACGCCTGATAGCGGAAGCACGACAAACATGACACCCCACGCGAGAGCCTCTGCGCCTGGCCCGTATCGGAGCACTACCCCGATAACAAAAAGCGAGATTGCCCAGCCAACGAGAAGAAGCACCGCCGCTATTGGGACTACAGCTAGACCAAGTGTTGTGATGTTGAAGGAGAAGAAAACAAAGCCTCCAATCATCATCAAGCCGACCCCGATAACGAGCTTCGCCATCCCGAATAGGGCTACCCCGCCTACATACTCCATCTCTCGAATAGGCGTAACCATGAGGTTCAGGAGGTTGCGAGACCAGGTCTCCTCCAAAAATCCTGTGCTTACTGCGATCTGAGATTGATAGACGATATGCCAGAGAATTATCCCTGCAAGAAGATAACCAGCGGCCTGTTTGCCTCCGCTCGCGTTCCCCGTACCGATGAAAGAAGCAAGCGAACCAAACATCAAAACGTCAACTAACGGCCAGAGCGTTACATCGAAGAGGCGATGCGGGCTACGCACGAGAACATATGCGTGCCTTCGAGATACAGCGCGCATTCGGAGCCACGAACGTTTAGCCCCAGGTGGGAGTGGAGTGGTCGGGTCGTGTTGGGTCTTCACAGGATGTGGTCCGTGTGCTGGGATGTCGGAGAATCCGAGGGCTGATAATTCTCATCTGCGAGATGAAGGAACACGCCCTCTAAATCCTCTCGGCCGAATCGTTCTGCGATTTCACTCGGCGCTCCATCGGCAACCACGCGCCCCGCTGACAAGAACAGCACACGCTCGCAGAGTCGCTCGACCTCGAGCATGTCATGGCTTGTTACAAGCAACGCTGTCCCATTATCAGCACAGAGATCGAGTATTCCGCCACGAACACGCCCCGCAACATCAGGGTCGAGTGAGGCTGTCGGTTCATCGAGTACGAGGAGGCGCGGTTTATGGAGAACGGCGCGCACAATACCGACCAGCGTGCGCTGCCCTGAGGAGAGCTGCGTTCCTTTCGCTTCACTAAGGTGCTGAATCCTGAACCGCTCTAACCCCTCCGCTATCGCCTTTGATGGGTCCGGAATCCCGTAGATCTGTCCGAACATTGTTAAGTACTCGCGCACCTTCATCTCTCCAGCAAGCGGAAGATATCCGGCGGCGAAGCCAACGTGCTCTGCTGCGTGGCTACGGCTCCTGCGTTGAGGAACGCCGCAGATCTCGACCTCGCCCTTATCGGGGGAGATCGCTCCGAGAATCATTAGGAGAGTGGTGGTTTTACCAGCCCCATTTGGGCCTAGTAACGCAACACGCTCCCCTGCTTTAACCTCAATATCTACTCCGTCAACCGCTATCGCTCGCTTAAATTCTTTTACGAGCCCACGGGCGCTTAGGACGGTATCCATGCTGCGAATGTTGTCACAGATGGGGTGCGCTCTGCCGCCAACACGGGCAGAGCAGAGTTAAGGGCCTACGCTCATCGCTATGCCTGACTTCGCCGGTGAAACCTCAACCGAACTTGAGCGCAAAGCCACTTCTCTAAAGTGGATAGCTCTCCTAGAGACGATCACGTACGTAATCCTCTTCTACTTCTGGATTATCTCGCCGAGCGCCTCGGGTAAGGCAATAACAGGTTTCTTCCATGGACTCATCTGGATGGCCTTTGTTGCCATGACGTTGATGATCACTCCCGATATTGGGTGGTCATGGGGATTCGCTGCAGCCGGAGTACTAACCGGCCCCATCGGCGGCCTCCTAGTGTGGCAGCGCATCCGTAGCGGCGGCGTCCCATACAAGGGCAAGAACAACTAACGCCAAGGATGCAGTAATGGGGCATCCGTAGCGGCGGCGTGCCTCCCTTTGGTGATGCAACTCAACTGCGAGTCTTTGTGGATCCT
>JBAWWI010000184.1:0-1916 GCA_037146835.1 Actinomycetes bacterium
GCAGGGAATCGCGCAGTAACGAGCGCCTCAAGATGCTGGACCCAAGCGCGTGATACTTCTCCGGCTCTTCTAAACGCAACATCGCTTGGGAGCCCTGCAGCCTCTAACGCAATCCCGAGAGTCAGCGGACCTGTGACCTGAAGTTTGATGCGCTTCGGATTCTCAGGTGCGACGCGCAGTGCTTCTAGAAAAGCAAGAAGGCCTGAGTGGGAATCCGGATTGAGACTTGGAGTTGGGGCCTCGCCGATACGACTTGAATCGATGGAGAGCGAGCCATCATCGGCTACCTCTACCTCTGGAAGCGCCACAACCCACTCAGCGATCATTCCCTCTCTTGGTGAACGATTTGGGAGCTGCGGGGCAAATGGAAGTCGCGGGGTCTCAGCGAGAGAGACCCTTACTGCCGCTTCGGGATCGAGGTGGGGAAGGCTTCCAATACCGGTTGCAAGCCCGGGGACTAGGAGCGCGGAGTGGGGGCCCGGTGACATGACCGGTACTCTAGGGACCACATAACCGAAACTGCGAAAGCGACGAGACGTGCCCGCACGAATCACACCCCTAAGAATCCTCTGGGCGACGCTACCCATCACGTCTGGGCCAGCATTTGGAGCACAAATATCCGGATATTCCACTGCCGTAAAGATTGTTGTTTCGGTCTGGGCCCTCTGTATATGGCTGCTCGGTATGGCCTCGATCGCTCTTCCTAGACCTATCGGCCTCACAGGAATCCGAGCAACTTCTTCGATTGTGCTCTCGCTAGCAATCTGGACAATCTTCACAAAACAGCCTCACCTAGCACCGGTAATTATCGCAGTGGTCGCAACGGCCGCGGCATTCGCATTAGCGAGTTCCTCTGAGGTTGCTCGTTGGTGTGTTGAGGGCTCCGCATATGGAGACGAGTCGCGCTTCCCGCTCAAGACTCCACCATCGCTGCTTGTGACACTTGTGCCGTTATCAATCGCTCTTGCTGCAGCGGGCACTCTCGTCGGCCCAGTGCTACTTGCACAGAGCAAGTGGGTAGCCGGGGTTATCGCTTTAGCGATCGGCGCTCCCCTCACCTACGCAGCAGTGCGCTCGCTGCACCTCCTCTCAAAACGGTTTGCAGTTGTTGTACCTGCAGGGTTTGTAATCGCCGACCCAATGACACTCTCAGACCCGATCCTCTTTGTTCGCGAGCACATAGTTGCATTGGAGCAGATGCCGAGTGGAGCGCGTGTTGAGGGGGCGCTCGATCTTCGTCTCGGTGCAGCATCGGCGTCGCTTCTTCTTCGACTCGACGACGTGGCCCCTCTCACTACTCGCAAGCGTGGCACGGCGGTTCAGACCCCAGCCCAGCAAGTTTTATTCTCGCCGAGAGATCGCGAGGCGCTTATTGCACGCTGCGCCGAGCGTCGAATAAAGGTTGTATGAAGCATGGATGACGGTTTCTCAGTTCTAGTCAGCACCGATCTAGTAACGATTAGGCGCTTCATAGCCACCGATATCGAGACACTCCACGCCTATCGCAATCACCCCGAGATCGGCAAGCAGCAATCTTGGCTAATGCCCTGGGATTATGACGACGCAGTGATGTTCGTTGCCGAGATGGCTATGCGCGATCCCTTATTTGAGCGCGGCGAGTGGGCACACCTTGCGATCGAACGCGTTGGCCATGAAGGATTAATCGGTGACATCGGCGTGCTTTGGCAAGTAGACGACGATGTCGCAGAGATTGTCTTTACCCTTGCGCCAGATCATCGTTCGCTAGGTGTAATGACTGAGTGCATACAAGCGATCTGCACGGAGATCACTGCGTCTCTCAGCCTGCGTCTAGTTGCAGCAGTTGTAGAGATCGACAACGATCCCGCTCGTGATCTTCTAGAGCGCTGTGGGTTTGCGCCGGTCGCTTTAGACGGTGAAGAAGAGGTCGTCTACGC
>JBAWWI010000185.1:0-1908 GCA_037146835.1 Actinomycetes bacterium
AATCCCGAGCGGGCAGAATGCTGACCGTCACGTGACGAGACCTGCCAACTAAGGGCCTTGCCGCTAACCTGCGTTGCCATGTCACAAGATGCGCTAGTCCTTACAGAGATCCACAACAACGGTGTTGCAGTAATTCGCCTCAACCGCCCTCCTATGAACCCGCTATCCCAGGCATTACTCCTCGAGCTTGCAGAGGCGGCTGAGCAACTCGCAGCGAATACTGCGGTGCGTGCAGTGCTCGTACTGGGTTCAGATCGTGCTCTTGCGGCCGGTGCTGACATCACGGAGTTCGGCGGACCAGAGGAGGGTGCAGTTATCGGTGCAGCGTTTAGGCGTGCCTTCGATGCGATTGCTGCGATCCCTTGCCCTGTAGTTGCTGGTGTTAGAGGCTTTGCACTCGGTGGGGGAATGGAGTTGGCACTTGCATGCGATCTTCGTGTCTGTGCACCTAACGCTCGCTTTGGTCAGCCTGAGATTCTTCTCGGCATCATCCCCGGTGCAGGCGGAACACAGCGTCTACCGCGACTCATTGGCCCCGCACGCGCTAAAGACTTGATCTGGACTGCGCGCCACGTGAAGGCTCAAGAGGCATTAGAGATTGGTCTTGCAGATCGCATCTTTGATGGCGACGACTTTGAGGCAGAGGCTCTCAAATTTGTTGGGCAGCTCGCGAGTGGTGCGACTGTGGCGATCTCGCTTGCGAAGAAGGCCGTCGACTCTGGACTTGATGTAACCCTCGCCGAGGGGCTCGACATTGAGGCAGCGGCATTTACCGATCTCTTCTCTACAGAGGATGCGCAGCATGGTGTCGCATCCTTCTTGGAGAACGGACCAGGTAAGGCGAAGTTCGTAGGTAGATAATCTGAGCCATATCTAGCTTTTTGGCCTGTTTTCTCGACTTTTTGGGGCTGTTTTGGCGCCTAATTCTTAGTTGTCACACCCCTGTTTTATAGTCGAACATATATTCGATCAACTTAAAAGCGCAGTCACCCACCTCCGTGAGGTCACCTCGCGTATTGACGTCGATGTGATCGACGGGAAGGCCGCGGCCGAGTTGGTGCGTATCTCTGAGGACGCTCGCAGAGCCGTTGACTCTCTACGCACTGTTGCCGTGGGCCAGGTCGAGCGCACCAACGGCTGGAAGGGTGAAGGCGCTAAGAGTCTCTCCGAGTGGCTCTCTATCGAGACTGATTGCCCTCAGTATGAGGCTCAGTCTGTAGTGGTGCTCGCTACTCAGCTCCAGCACCTTCCGGTGACCCAGGGAGCACTGCGAAACGGCACGCTCTCAAATGCTCAGGCAGTGGAGGTGGCACGTGGTGCGATCGTCTCACCCAATAGCGAGACTCAACTCTTGAACCTCGCTCAGCACGCGACGGTGCGCGATCTACGCGATGCATCATCTCGTGTGGTAGCGGCGGCCACTGACGAGGCGGAGCGACACAGACAGGTTCATAAGTCGCGTTACTTAAAATCCTGGATAGATATTGATGGTTCGTTCAATCTAAAAGCGCGTATAACGGTTGCTAATGGTGCGCTTGTAATGGCAGCGCTAAAGCCGATACAGGACGAGATCTTCAGGTCCGCTCGTAAGAGTGGTGCGCATGAAAGACCGGAGGCCTACGCGGCTGATGCTCTAATGGTCCTCTGCGAGAAGGCGACCACCAAGCAGGCAAGTGAATGTGGCGCAAAGTCGAGTCGCCCTAGCGCTGTGATCAATATTCGAGTCGACATTGACGCACTTAAGCGTGGGCGCACTGAGCATGGCGAGGTCTGCGAGATTGCTGGGGTTGGTCCGATCCCGGTGGCTACTGCTACCGAGTATTTGGGTGAAGCATTCTTGAAGCTGCTTATTCTCGATGGAGTAGATATCAAGACGGTTGCGCATATGGGCAGGGCAATTCCGGCACC
>JBAWWI010000186.1:0-1851 GCA_037146835.1 Actinomycetes bacterium
CGTCTCCCGAGCTGTTGGTGGGGCTTCTCCGAGCGGAGCCGGTGATTGATCTCGGGTCACCACCGCTCACCGGCGGCACTGCAGTAACCCCAGCCTCATTAGATGTTCCGTCCAGCCCTGAGGCGCAACTAGACGGTAAGCCACTCAAGATGACGTCCCAAGGCGGCCGAATGGCGGGGCCGTTAGAGACGAGCTAACTAATTTCTTAGGCAGCTAGTGCGAGGTTGTCCTCGGCATGTGTTTATTTTTGCCAGCTCTTTAACGAGGATCTGACGACCTCGGCTCGCTTCACCCACCTCGATCCTCGAGATCGAAGCCACGCACCCCCTTGTCAAGTGGGCCCCGGGTGCGCCGGGGGCCACGAAGGGATACTACGCCTAACCGGGGACTTCTATTCCCACGGCGCAGAATTGGCGGCGCGAGGGGAGCGCAGCAACTGCGATTTAGCTATTTAGGGGCGAGAGTTCCGGCGAATATCTGCCAAGCAAGCGCAGACTTCGCTACCAGGCTGAGAACAATGTAGATCCTCTCGCCGCGCAGGTAATTGCTCCACTTACCCTTCGCCTTGTACTGCCTCCACTGAACAATCGCGAAGCAGTTGAAGAGGAGGAAGAGCGAAATGACGATGCCGTAGACGAATCCTGGAGCGGTCGCCCCGGGTGGTCCCTTCGGCGATGCGAGGCTCAGTCCAACCGCTATCCACGGAATGATCCCGGCGATACAACCAAAGATGAATGGCAAGAAATCGCCATCCCCCGGTGTTGTGTACTTCTCTTGGAGCCAGCCGAACAAGATCATTGAGAGGTTCACACCAAAGATCGCAAGCAGTGCGATGTAATCGGTTGTGCCATTTAGCTGGAGAATCACAACAATCATGATTGATGAGGAGAGCGAATACTCGACCCACCTGAAAACGTTGATGTTCTTCTTCAATCCGGCTTCATAACGA
Source organism: Actinomycetes bacterium (assembly GCA_037146835.1). Lineage (GTDB taxonomy): Bacteria > Actinomycetota > Acidimicrobiia > IMCC26256 > IMCC26256 > IMCC26256. Next base: position 950 of record JBAWWI010000186.1, read on the forward strand.
GCAAACATCGCAGGAGTACTTATTAGAAAGTGGAAAAAGGCTGAGAGCGCCAAGAAGGCCACAATCATGTATGCAAGGTTTACGTTGAAGAGATTTACCGGCGCTGCGAAGTTGCCGGTACCAGGAGCATCCGTCATATAAGTGGCGTTGACCGGTAGAGAGAAAGAAGTAGAGAGCAGCAGAATCCCTATAAGTGAAGCAAGATGTAGGAACCCGGCACCAATATTGAGTCTTCGAAGTTTTGCGATTTCTGTATCCATTTGAGTCTCCAATCAGTTTGTATTAGTGATCGCGTTGGCGTTCTTTCAGTGCGCGTGCAGTGTCTCTGTTGGCGTCGCGCTCGGCAATTGCATGGCGCTTGTCGTATGAGCGCTTACCGCGCGCTAACCCAAGCTCGATCTTGGCGCGGCCATCCTTGAAGTAGACACGCATCGGCACAAGCGTGAGCCCCTTCTCCTGGGTGCGTAGTGAGATCTCAATTATCTCTTTCGCATTCAGTAGGAGTTTTCGGCGTCGGACCGGATCGTGCTCGCCCTGTGAGAATGAATACTGCTGGACATGCATTCCATACATCCAGACCTCGCCGTTCTCAACCCGTGCGTAGGCATCTAGGAGATTGGCGCGGCTCTCACGAATCGACTTGACCTCGCTACCGAGCAGCACAATCCCGCACTCCCATACGTCGAGTATTAGGTAGTCGTGGCGTGCTTTTCGATTCGTAATGACGATCTGGTCGCCCCTGCGAGACATGGGGCCGACGTTACCGGACTCCAAGGCAAAAACCTGCGAGCAGGATCTCGGCGTGTCCTTATGGCGGATTCGGGTGGTGGGGGATTGGGGCGACGGATTCGGTTGTTTACGTAGCTAGCGCTCCAGAGAGGCTGCCATTAGCGCTACCTTTG
>JBAWWI010000187.1:0-1846 GCA_037146835.1 Actinomycetes bacterium
AATAGCAGTTCCTAGATTGCCGGCTCCAAACAACGCGATGTTGTGCTGGCCGGCTGTTCTGAGGATCTCGCGGATCGCTTCGACCAAACCATCAACTCCATATCCCACTCCTCGTTTTCCGAAGCGTCCGAAGCCGCTGAGGTCGCGCCTGATCTGGGTCGAATTGACCTGCGTGTACTCAGCTAGCTCCTTAGAGGAGATAGTTGTCTTACCCATCTTGCGCGCCTGAGTTAGAACCTGGAGATACCGAGAGAGGCGCGCGGCGACGCCAAGCGCAAGTCGCTCAGTTTGCGCGTCTCCATCCACATGCAGTGGCTGATCCTCTGCTGCGCTCATCGGTCGAATCGCATCGTACCCGCGTCAGCGAGTACGTCGTCTAGGCGCTCCCTGTCGACATCAAACTCAAACAGAGTCGCGCCAGCTAGCTCGACGACAGGGATTCGCTCTAAAAATCGTTTGAAAAGTTCGTCGCTTGTATCGATATCAACCTTAATCAGACGGAAGTTCCATTGAAGCTGTGCGTCGAGGAGGACCTGCTCAGCGACATCACAGAGATGGCAGCCATCTCTCCCGTAAATAGTAAGTTCGACAGGCTGTTGATCGCTCACTGAGGAACAGTACGACCGGTTGGAAAGATCTCCAACGAAAGCGCCTGCTCAGGAGAGAGATCATTCAATGAGAACGCTGCTCTACCAATCATCGCTGCGTTATCGGTGCAGTACTCCATAGCGGGGATACTCACTGGCAGACCAATCTCAGCGATTGCTTCGCGAACAGTTCCGTTTGCGGCGACACCACCGCCGATGGCGAGCTGCGTACAACCTGTTTCGTCAACTGCTCTGACGATACGTTCACTGAGTTGTCGAGCTATAGCTGCCTGATAGGAGGCCGCCAAATCTGAGGCGCGTTCGAGAGTCTCCTTTTCGCCGAGTTCACGCGTCTTGTAAAGCAGACTTGTCTTGAGCCCGGCAAATGAAAAGTCGAGACCGTCGACACCTCTGGCGGTGGGAAAGTCAAATGCTGCTGAATCTCCGGATCGGGCAAGCCGCTCTAGTGCGGGGCCGCCAGGGTAGTCAAGGCCGAGCAGTCGCGCCCCCTTGTCGAATGCCTCGCCAGCTGCGTCATCAAGCGTTGCTCCTAGCTGAGTCCAGTTGGGTCCTTCAGACTCAACGAGCGCAATAAGCGTGTGGCCGCCACTCGCCACCAGACAAAGAAATGGATGTGGAAGGTCCGGGTTCGCTAGATAGCTCGCGGCAACATGCCCATGAAGGTGATTTACGGCCCTAAGCGGCAATCCGCGTGCAGCAGCAATTCCTTTAGCGGCTGAAACACCTACAAGTAGGGCACCCGACAATCCTGGACCCTGCGTGACTGCAACTGACGAGATTTGATCGAGCCCAACTCCAGCGCTCTTCAGTGCAGTGCTAATAACCGCATCAATCAGTTCGAGGTGATGACGAGCAGCGATTTCCGGCACAACGCCACCAAACTCGGCGTGGGCCGTCTGCGAGCTAACGATGTTTGAGAGGACTCGCCTCTGATCATCTAAGACGGCAGCACAGGTGTCGTCACAGCTGGTTTCAATCGCGAGGATCACTTTCTCTGAGGCTCCGCATTGGGAACATCATCAAGTCTGCCGCTTAAGGTTGCTGGCGTTCTCCACATGATCAGACCATCTTCACCACTGTCTGGGTAGTACGCAGGCCTCGCTCCGGCAAACAGGAAGCCATGCTGTTCATAGAGTCCGATAGCAGCAACGTTAGAGGGCCGAACTTCGAGCGTTATCCGTGACTCGTCGCCGAGCCGATTGAGAATCTCCAGCAGCATCAACCGTGCACCGCCACTC
>JBAWWI010000188.1:0-1811 GCA_037146835.1 Actinomycetes bacterium
GCGTTGCTAAGTGCAGAAGCAAATGAGTACAGGCGAGACCGATCGCCACTGCATAGATAGCGGTCATGCAGGCATCAAGTATCCCAACGTCTGCGCGCACCGTCTGTGCCCAGGCCCCGAATACTCCAAAGGCGCTAAAGGCCAACAAGGGAAGCCACTGTCGACGGCGTGCGCCGAGTCCGATCAATGCTCCGATGCAGAGCGAGATGATGACTGTTCCGAGAATGAGTGCCGTCTTGTCGTTCTTGCCGAATAGCTGGATCGCAATGTCTTTGAGGCTCCCGGCAAAGCGATCAATAAATGCTCCGCCGACGGCGTAGAGAGGGGATGGGTCAGCACTAAGAGCCTTGGAGGCTATTTCTCCAACAGCAATGGCAACACCAACGCCGATGGCGCCACTTAAAGCGGCAGCAGGCTTAGATGGGAGCAGATTTGCACTTAATTCGGAAGGTAAATCGGAAGGCATGCGTTCTACAGACTAGGAGTAAACGGCGCGAGCACTCTCAGCCGGTATCACTTAGGTCAATATCTCGGTTGGGTACTGGATCGTTACATTTCGGTGGTCTCCACTCCCACCGCTGCTCTGAGTTGAGCTCACCCCCTCCGACACCTTCTCCGGGTCTCCGTTCTAGGAGTCTGTACCGGTCATGTGTTTTTTGGAGGTGATGACGTTTACAGAGGCGTACAAGGTTCTCAAAAGTGGTTGGCCCACCCTCAGCAAAGGGCACGATGTGATCTATCTCTAAGCCAACGCTCATATCGCATGTAGGTACCTGGCAGACGCGGTCGCGCTCCTCAACGGCTGTGCGCAGTTTTGCTGGCAATGCTCGCCCCATGTGGGCGATTGTTCTGATGTCTGTGCCATCAATCACGAGCAGCTTCAAGAATGCTTCCCCCAGATACTCAGTTGCAGTAGCTACAGGGATCGGGCCAACGCCAGCAATCTCGCAGACCTCCCCATTCTCGGTATGCCCACGTTTGAGCGCATCAATGTCGACGCGAATATTCATTACAGCGTTAGGGCGCCTTGTTTTTGCTGTACTCGCAACTGCGTTTGACCCCAAGGCGGCATCATTCGCCTTTTCGCAGAGCACCATGAGAGCGTCAGCGGCATAGGCCTCCGGTCTCTCATGCGCACCACTCTTGCGAGCCGCCTTGAATATCTCATCCTGTATTGGCTTTAGCGCTGCCATTACTAGCGCACCATTAGCAGCAGTCATGCGTCCTCTTACATTGAACGACCCATCTAGATCGGTCCATGATTTGAAGTAGCGACTCTTGTGTACCTGTCGGTGTCGCTCCGCCTCGTCGGTGGCGGCTGCAACTACACGAGATGATGCATCGCGAAGATCGCGAACTGTTGCATGTTGAGCGAGGTTTAAGAGCTGTGTCTCAGTATTCGGTGCAACAATCGCACCGCGTGCTACCTCGATAGCCTGAGCATTGGAGAGAGTGCCGCTTCTTAAGGCTGCTTGGGTAACCGGAAGGTGATGGAGTTGGTTGGCGAGCAGTACTACCGATTGGGCTTCATATTGTGGGCAATCTGTCTCTACGCTAAGCCACTCTGAAATGCTCTTCGCTCCTTCGCCCTTCCAACTATTCGTACGCTCTACCTGGCCTACAGCGACAGTGCGCAGGGAATCTCCTGCACGTCGGATCTCGTCGGCGATACCTACGAGCGCAGCAGCGTCCTTGCCTGCGACGACATCGATATTGATACGCGAGGAGATCTCTCGTAAGTGGGTGACTGCGTTTTTAAGTTCATCGAACATATGTTCGACTATAAAACAGGGGTGTGACAATTACCAGGG
>JBAWWI010000189.1:0-1771 GCA_037146835.1 Actinomycetes bacterium
TAATGCCACTACCGCTTCAGGTACCGGTGTCACATGGTCCGACCAGTGGTAAGAGTTTAAGAAGTAAGTCTTCCGGTCGATCTCGGCCGGTAGGTAATTCCCCCCAAGATGGAGGGCCTGGAGCGCTTAGCTCCGGGCCCTCCATCTTTTTTTGGGACCATCTTTTTTTGGGGCTTTGTAGTTAGGCGGCCTGTCTTCGAGGATCTCGCTCTGAGGACATGCCTTTGGGCCCTGTTCTCGGGGAGCGTCTTCAGGTGATTATGTGACCGTAGGGGTGCGCTGGGCTGGTTATTGCTGCAGCTTGAGGAGCCTTCGAGATTTATTTGGATTTCCACTCAAGTTTCTCTAATGCCTCACCGATACGCGTTCTGCGGGTCACGGGCGGAGTCTCGGGCCAGCATTTACATCAATGAAATTCACATAATTGAAGCCAACCCGAAAAGGAAACCCAATGCAGAAGTCACTAGCAAGGCTCAGGGCTAAGAAGGTAGATGAGCAAGGTTTTACGCTCATCGAGCTCATGGTCGTTGTTCTAATCATTGCCATTCTTATTGCCATCGCTATCCCGACATTCCTAGGTGCTCGTCAGCGTGCTCAGAACCGAGCAGCCCAGTCGAGTATCCGTAACGCCTTGGCCTCGGCCAAGACTCTCTACACAGACTCAGAGGACTACACCACGGCTACTCCTGCAGCGATGCAGGCGGCAGAGCCGAGCCTGACCTTTACGGCAGCTGGTGTTGCGTCTACCTCGGCGAAGACAGTCTCGATTGCCACGCCGGCGGCGAACCTCGTAGTCATGGTTACTGAGTCTTCTTCCGGAGACTGCTTTGCCCTTCGGGACAATACGCAGGGCCCTGGTACTCAGTTCGCAACTATTACTGGAACATGTAATGCCACTACCGCTTCAGGTACCGGTGTCACATGGTCCGACCAGTGGTAAGAGGCTAGGTAGCAAGGAATATCCGGTAGTACGGCGTAGAGGGCCTGGGGCGAAAGCCTCGGGCCCTTCGTCGACTCTGGGAACAAGCAACAAAGCAATCTCTTGGGGGGATTCGCTATAGAGCCTAGAGAGAGAAGGCGATATGACTAATCAGAGAAGCAATACTCAACTGAGTGAGCAGCAATTAGGGGCGCTGAGACGAGGCGATAATCGTGAGACTGGGTTTAGCCTCGTTGAGCTAATGGTCGTTGTGATGATTCTTGGTGTGCTGCTTGCAGTTGCACTCCCAACTTTTCTCGGCGCAACCAAACCCGCATCGGATCGTCGTGCCGAGACTGTTCTGCATACCGCTCTGCTAGCTGCGCGTGCCTCCGTCGGCGCCGATGATGGTTACGCCAATTTGTCCACGGGCAGACTCTTCGCTGCAGAAGGCTCGGTTCGATTTATATCGGGCGGGTTTGATGCCGATGCAACTCGAAGCGAGGCCTCGGTCAACTTTGGGAATTATGGAGGCATTGACTTCTTTGTGGCGGTCACTCGATCTGCCTCTGGTACTTGTTTTGCGATTCTTGACAGAGCCGACGCTCCCACAGGATTTCGAACAGATGCGTCTCCCAACTGCAGAGCAGATGCAGTTGATCTAAATGGCGGATGGTCCGAGTCCTGGTAGGCAGAGCAGAGCGAGAGATGTCTTCTCTCAATAGCCCCTCTCAATAGCCCCTCTCAATAGCCCCTCTCAATAGCCCCTCTCAATAGCGTGCGATGACTCGCATAAGGCCCTAGGTTAAGAATCGTGACTGGTTTTGTGATCGCCATTTCTGCCTTGTTAGG
>JBAWWI010000190.1:0-1756 GCA_037146835.1 Actinomycetes bacterium
TCCGAGCGCACCACACAGATGTCGCTTAGAACCTCGGATTTCTAACAGCGAAGGTATGCGAGTCCAGTTACGCTAGGGCCGCAACACTCGTTTGAGTTTTGTAGTCGCGAGAACAAGGGGTTTAGAAATGGGCAGGAATCAAATTGGCGATGACCGCCGCGTCATCAGAACTTTCTTGAAGACACATCGGGGCGAGGCGTCATTCTCTGAGATTGACGAGGGATGCTCGAAGAAGTTTGGGCGATCATTCGGGCCGCAGAGGATTCGAAGAGCTGTTAAGTGGGACACCGCTCATCCAGTCGATAGATCTGTATTGCGGATTCTCCCGGGGGGCAAGGCCTGCCGCCTTGTAGAGAATAGCGAGCTCGTGGGAATAGGCCTCGGAGCGAAGGCAGATGCGGTTCGCGTTCTAGACCGCGAGTCAATTGCGATAAGGAAGGTCTTTACCCATAAGGGGAGTGTTGGTGCGCATCTGTATGCCCATGAAGTGGGAAAAATGAGAGGGCCAGTCACAGGGACCAGTTCGCGCCCCGACATCATTGTCGGAGTCAAAATGACTGAGCAGTCCCGCAGGCCTGTCTTACACAACATAGAGTTTCAAGGAAAGAACCCAACAGGCCAGCAAACTTTTCATGTATCTGATGTGGCGCAATCTTTCGTCGCAGGCAGAGGAGCTGATTATTCCTGGGTGCTTATCCCTAATGAGGTTCGGAGAACCAAGCAGGACCCAAAATATGATGACTGGGAGCGAGTGATTTGGCTTGCAGGGGTATTAGGCGTGGGGATCATCTCCTATAGAGATCCGCACTTAGTCTCGACGTGGAGGGTCCTTTACCCAGCTAAATATCGGTCCAGCGCTTCGAGCTCCTCTGATGACCGGAGCCTCTATCTAGAGTGGTGGGAGGGGTTGCACGGGACACCGTTGTAAGCCGGCTCGGCTCCCTGCTCAGCAGCAGTGCTTTAGCGCTAAAGCTAAAGGGCTAGCACGCATATGTCTTGCCTCCGCTTCTAAATAACGACGATGGAGGACCAGAGTAATGCTAGAAGTTGTCGCACCATCGAACAAAACTTTTTCGCTCGTGCTCCAAGTCGTTTGATCGGTCGGTAAGACGGTCGTAGATCTCTACTGGAAGATCCTTGCCGCCCAAGAGATCATCGCCGTTGTCGTCTCCGCTAGCGATTGCCATACTCCAAGTCATTTCTCCCTGGTTGACGGAGTTGTTCTCGAAGTCGTTTATAGCCTCTTCTGCACTGCTGCAAGCAGACTGAGTACTCGAATCCATCGTCTCAGCTACAGGTTTGGATCCCTCGGTCTTACTTGATGCTCCTCCGCTGCAGGCACCAAGCAGGCCTACAAAGAGGATTATGACTGCAATTCGCGTCTTGAAAAAAGTTACTCTCAATTCCCTGCCCTTTTGTGTTTTTCAGCCTCGCTTAGGCTGTTTTACGACCGTAGCACAAGGCTCAACCGAGGAGTATCTAGACGCTGATTCTTGTAGCAATCCCGCCCATTGCTGCACTACTCCTCAAACTCCGCTTGCAGTAGGCCCTCCTGCTCATCCTCCTCGATGTACGACTCGAAGTTGTCACGCATATCTTCTGGCAACTCTTCGATTGTTAGACCTAGATCGCCGAGTAAAGAATCTAGGACTTCCTGAGTCGCTCCCATTTCGTAAAAGGCGCTTGTCCAGCAAGATTTACAAAGGCCGAACACGTTATTCGATCCCAGTTTCTCATCTTCTGCATCGAGCGAGTG
>JBAWWI010000191.1:0-1724 GCA_037146835.1 Actinomycetes bacterium
GATTGCAGCGCCGTGCCCCTGATACCCTCGGGGCTCCCAGCCCTCGTAGCTCAGCGGATAGAGCATCGGCTTCCGAAGCCGTGTGCGCAGGTTCGAGTCCTGCCGGGGGCGCATGACAAATATGCGACCCCTACCAATCGGCGGCAACCTCTTTACCTCAACTGAGGCAATCGAGGTTCGTTCTCCTTATGACAACAGCCTGCTCGGCACTGTTCCATCCTGTGGGCCAGCCGAGGTTGATGTCGCAGTTGCAGCGGCCAAGGCATCTCTCGCCACACCAATACCTGCCCACGAGCGTGCGCGCATTCTTGATGCTGTCGCCGATGCAATCGCCGCACGCCAGGACGAGTTCGCTACATGCATCGCCGGTGAGGCCGCAAAGCCACTAAAGGCTGCACTCGCAGAGGTACTGCGCGCTGTAGAGACCTTTAGATTTGCAGCGGTTGAGGCGCGCACACTTACCGGCGACGTCATTGCAATGGATGCTCACCCATACGGCACTGCGAAGTTTGGTTTCACGCTTCGTGTACCGGTTGGTGTTGTTGGAGCGATTGCACCGTTTAACTTCCCCCTCAACCTCGTTGCACACAAACTTGCACCTGCGATTGCAGCGGATTGCCCAGTCGTCCTCAAGCCCGCATCGCAGACACCACTCACCTCGATCCTGCTCGCAGAGGTAATACATGCAGCTGGCCTTCCGATGGAGCGCCTCAGTGTGGTGACTGGTGGCGGTGGAACTGTCGGCAGTGCAATTGTCGATCACCCCGACATCGCCCTCATCACATTTACCGGTTCACCCGAGGTTGGTTGGGGTATCAAGGCACGTGCTCCGAAGAAAAAGGTTGGTCTCGAACTCGGCAACAATGCCCCTGTAATTGTCGAGGCAGATGCCGATCTTGATCTCGCCGCATCAAAGATTGTCGCTGGCGGATACGGCTACTCGGGCCAGACCTGCATCTCGGTGCAGCGCGTCTATGCACACTCCTCCATATCGGATGACCTAACCGCGCGCATCGCCAGCCTTGTAGAGAAACTTGTAATCGGTGACCCGTTAGATCCGAAGACCGATGTAACCGCACTCATCAATGAGAGCGAGCGCGACCGCATTCTCGGTTGGATCGGCGAGGCCACGCAGGGCGGGGCAAAACTCCTAGCCGGTGGTGTTGTTAGCAACGGCGTGCTCGCCCCAACACTGCTCGCAGATGTTGATGCAGAGATGAAAGTCTGCTCGCAGGAGGTATTTGGCCCTGTGGTCGGCGTGCAGAGTTACGACTCCGTAGACGACGCGTTTGCTCGTGCAAATGACTCGCGCTACGGACTCCAGGCTGCGATCTTCACCCGCGACCTTGGGGTAGCGATGAAGGCAGCCCATACCCTCGACTTCGGTGGCGTAATGGTGAACGAGATGCCGACCTTCCGCATCGACCAGATGCCATACGGAGGAGTTCGTGACAGCGGCAACACCAAAGAAGGCCCTCACTACTCAGTACGTGAGATGACCGAAGAGCGAATGATCGTCATCCAGCTCTAGGCAATTTGGCGTTCTTCAAGACGGCGCCTCTAGTGCGCTTCAACGTTGCTCAGCCAGATCAAAGGCTGGAGATCAAGGGCCGCACAGGGCTTCAAGCAGACATCAGACTCCAGGAGCGATCCGAGTATTTGATCAATCTCTAGTAGTTGTCACACCCCTGTTTTACAATCGAACATATGTTCGACCGACTGAA
>JBAWWI010000192.1:0-1693 GCA_037146835.1 Actinomycetes bacterium
GGAGCCTCTATCTCTAGGCGAACAAGGGTGCCCCCGAATGTTTTTCCTAGGTTGTCGGCGCGAAGCGTGCTTGGCCCTCCGCCGCTGAGAGCATCACGCAGTACGAAGTTAAGTGCGAGGAGATTCTTGGCTTCATAGCGGGTTACCTCTCCGCGTACCAGCGGCGCAAAGTGCTCAGCGACGCGCTCCGCGGTAACAGCTGTTTTTATTAGCTCGTAGACATCTTCGCTATATGCAAAGAGTGCGATGTTGACAAGATTGCCTTTGTCTCCCGACCTATACCCGCAGAGTTCATTAAGGGAAATGCGCATCTCAGACCTCCTGGATGGTCACGGTGACCCCTGGATCAACGAATGACTTCTCCACCAATGTGGGCCATATCTCAAGCAGCTCAGTTGAGCCTCCGGCCGACCTGCCCATTGTCGTGTGCCCTGCTGGCGGAGCGGAGAGCATGAGCGGAACCATCTCGCGAGATATTGAAGCTGCTGTTTTCTCGTCATCGCAGCGCCAAGCGACGCGAAGCCCAACCTCTCTAGGCTCTGCCTCTCCCGCGGACTCCGGCATGGGTACGGCTCCGCCCAGTGCGTCGACGCCCCAGTATTCAAATCGCCACTCCGCTACTTCGTAGCCGGCATCGGAGACTCGTCGAGCAAAAATAGCGGCGGTTGCCTCTGCCTTCTCGAGCGCATATGGCCAGGCGAACCCTGCCCGTGCATCTCCAGACCAACCCGAGTGATGCGCTAAAACTGCTTTATATGTAGGAGTTGCGGGCTTTCCTCGCACTCCGGTTATGCGCACGCGATCCGCGCCGAGGTCTTCAAACTGAGCGGTGGTGAAGTCTGCGACTACATCGGGGTGCATATAGCTAGTGGGGTCTGAGACTTCATATAGGAGTTGGTGTCGCACTGTGTCGAAGTCGACGCGCCCACCAGATTTAACTGGCTTCGTGATTACTGCTGTGCCGTCTGCTTCGACCTCAGCGATTGGATAGGGGAGGATCCACGGCTCTGGAATGCTTGACCAGTCACCACTGAAGTTGCCACCTGCGGTCTGCCCCGAGCACTCGAGTAGGTGCCCGACCAGCGCACCTGCAGCGAGTCGATCCCAGTCGTCCCAAGCCCACCCAAACTCGTGAATGAGTGGAGCGAGGAAGAGCGCTGCATCTGCAACTCGTCCGGTTATGACAATGTCAGCGCCTGCGTCGAGCGCCTCAACGATTGGGCGAGCGCCTAGGTAGGCAGCAAAGAATCTTGGATCTCCCTGCGCGCTATGAAACTCGGCCCCGGTGTCTAAATGGTTTAGGTGCGAAGCAGTAGAGCTGTGGAGTTCGTCGAGTCGACCGAATAGGTCATCTCCAAGAACAGTCGCTATTCGTAGGCCGGTAATACCAAGATCGCGCGCAGTCTCCGCTGCCACACGTGCGGCTGCGGTCGGGTTCATCCCACCTGCATTGGTGATTACTTTCACGCGACCTGCAGCAACCGCAGGCATCGCTGTCTTTAAGTAGACCGGGAGGTCTCTCGTGTAACCGCGCGACTCATCGCGTGCTCGATCCTTCTGGAGAATCGCGAGCGTTAGTTCGGCGAGTGCCTCAAGGCAGAGGTAGTCAATGCCGTCCTCAAGTAGGCCAGCGATCGAACTCGGTGTGTCTCCGTAGAAGCCCTGGCCTCCGGCGATGCGCAGAACTTTATTG
>JBAWWI010000193.1:0-1689 GCA_037146835.1 Actinomycetes bacterium
GTATTCGGGTGGTAAGTATCTAGTTTGCTCTCGAGCGGGGGCTCGCATCAGCGGTACCCCGACTCTAGAACCTGCCCAATTGTGAGCGCCCCTAGAGACTACCGGGGGTTGGATACCACGCCACTAGCCGCGCGTGGCGTTTAATAGGGGGGTGAGTACCACCTTGATCATCGCCATTCTTTGGGTCCCAGCATATTTTCTCGGCACGTTCCCCACCGCTTTAATAGTCGGGAAGGCCGGTGGGCACGATGTCATGGCCGAAGGATCAGGGAATCCGGGGGCATCGAACGTCAACCGCATCCTTGGGTGGCGTGCTGGGCTAGTCGTTCTCCTCGCTGATGCCATGAAGGGCGTGATTGCTGCCTCCGTCGGACTAGCGGTAGGCGGACGCCCCGGTGGCTGGGCGCTTGGAGTAGCCGCCGTACTTGGGCATGTTCTCCCCGTCACGCGTCTTGGCAAAGGGGGCAAGGGAGTAGCCACAACGGCTGGATTTCTCTCCGTCTTGTATCCATGGTTCGCTCTCGGTTTCCTATTTGCGTTCGTTGTTGTTACTCGAGTCTTCAAGAAAGCCTCGATCGGCTCCCTTATGGGGTGCATCTGCTTCCCGATACTCGTGGCGCTTACCCGCCCTCGTTGGGAGGCGATCGCAACTCTCGCTCTCGCTATCCTCATAGCGTGGCGCCATAAAGCAAATATCTCAAGACTCATTGCAGGGAACGAGCTCAGCACCAAGCCATCAGAGTCCTGAGAATGTGAAGAGGAAGAACACCAAGAAATATCCAGAAGAGTGACCAAAGTCTTTCCTAACGCCTGCCTGCAATCTGGTCCAACACCTCGCCGAGTGGCGGTAGCGTTATTCCCCTAATCGAGATGTTTTAAGTCCAGGAGGATGTGCTGGTGAGTTCCCATGCAATTACTAAGGCGGTTATCCCCGCTGCTGGGCTCGGCACCCGTTTTCTGCCCGCTACAAAGAGCCAGCCCAAAGAGATGCTTCCAATCGTCGATAAGCCTGCGATTCAATATGTAATCGAGGAGGCAGTTCGCGCAGGGCTTACGGATATTCTCGTTGTCACAGGTCGCGGCAAGCGCGCAATTGAAGATCACTTCGACCGCAATTTTGAGCTCGAGTATTACCTAGAGCAGCAGAGCAAGACAGACCTCCTGCGCGAGGTTCAGCTCACCTCCGAGATGGCCGACATCCATTACATCCGTCAGCGTGATCCGCTAGGGCTCGGGCATGCAGTATCGGTAGCGCGAGAGCACGTTGGCAATGAGCCCTTCGCAGTTCTCCTTGGCGACGACATCATGGTTGACGATTCGAAGTTGTTGCTCTCAATGATCGACATTCATGCGCGCTACGGTCGCTCGGCGCTTGCGCTCAAGAAAGTGTCGCACGAGAGCATCTCTTCGTACGGCTGTGTCGAGCCGGAGCCAGTTCATGAGGGGCTCGTGCAGGTTCGTTCAATTGTTGAGAAGCCCAAGCCCGAGGATGCACCATCGGACCTAGCGGTAATCGGTAGGTATGTATTTACGCCCGAGATATTCGATGCGCTTGATCGGATTCAGCCGGGTGCCGGTGGTGAGCTTCAACTTACCGATGCAATCTCGCTTCTCTTAGAGACACAGACCGTTTATGGATGCGTCTTCGAGTCAGGGCGCTACGACATAGGCCAGAAGATCGATTTCCTG
>JBAWWI010000194.1:0-1676 GCA_037146835.1 Actinomycetes bacterium
CCTCCATACAAACTAACTTAACTAGAGGGTGAGACAGGCAACACGAAGAAGGCCCGGCACTACGCCGGGCCCTCCAAATATTGAATTCTCAAATGCGCCTCGCAGCGCGTTAGATCACTTAGGTGGCATCCTGATTCCGCCGTCAACACGCACAATCTCAGCGTTCATGTACGGGTTCGTGATTAGGTCGAGCACCATAAATGCGAGCTCCTCGGCTGAGCCAAGGCGCTTCGGGAAGAGTACAGACTTGCCGAGATTTGCCTTGAAAGCTTCCGAGGCCTCTCCGACACCGTAGATCGGAGTATCGATAAGACCAGGAGCAACGGTGTTCACGCGAATACCGGCAGGGGCAAGGTCGCGAGCAATTGGAAGCGTCATTCCGACAATTCCACCCTTAGAGGCCGAGTAGCACGCCTGACCAGTCTGGCCATCAAAAGCAGCAACTGATGCCATGTTTACAATCGCACCACGCTGGCCATCCTCGGTAATCGGCTCTGTCTTAGCCATCGCCGCTGCGGACAACCGAAGCATGTTGAATGATCCGAGGAGGTTTACTTTGATAACAAAATCAAAGTGCTTCTGCTCCATTGGCTCGTTGTTGCGGTCGATCGTGCGCCCGGCCCAGCCAAGTCCAGCGGAGTTGACCAATACGCGTAGCGGCCCCATCTCGGATGCTGCTGCTACGGCTGCCGCACCATCTTCTTCATTAGAGACATCGCACTTGACGAATAATCCGCCGATCTCTTTTGCTACTGCAGTACCGAGGTCGTCATTCAGGTCAGCAATGACGACTCGAGCTCCAAGATCAGCCAACTGCCGTGCACATGCCTCGCCGATGCCAGAGGCACCACCGGTAACAATTGCTGATGACCCATTCAGGTTTAGTCGTGGCATCGTGTTCCCTTTCGGTAAGTGTTATTTGTTAGAGGATGGTTGTTAGAGGCTGTTTGTTAGAGGCTGCTACTTAGAGGTCTTTACTTGGCTGATTATTTTCCGGTCCAATTTGGGGTGCGCTTCTCTGCAAATGCAGTTGCGCCCTCCATTGCATCCGCACTACCAAATACAGGGTTTGCGTACTCCCCCTGCTTGGCGAATTGCTCACCAGTTGACCAGTCAGCAGACTCGGTAATGATCCGCTTGCTAACCGCAACCGCAAGTGGTCCGTTTGCAGCGATCTTTGCCGCTAATTCTTTTGCGCCGGCAAGTGCTTCGCCGGTAGGGACTACACGGTTAATCAGGCCAATCTCGTATGCGCGCTGCGCATCAACAAAGTCGCCTGTTAGCGCGAGCTCCATCGCAAGACGCGGTGTGATCTGACGAGGGAGACGAACGAGACCGCCGCCAGCAGCAACAAGTCCACGCTTGACCTCAGCAATTCCGAATTTTGCGCTCTCTGCAGCGACGATTAGGTCGCAGGTAATCGCTAGTTCAAAGCCGCCAGCAAGTGCGTAACCCTCGACAGCAGCAATAAGTGGCTTGCGGGGCGGAGCCTCGGCTACTCCAGCAAATCCGCGACCCTCGACTATTGGTAGGTCTCCAGTAAGGAAACCTTTAAGGTCCATGCCCGAGCAGAATGTGCCACCTGCGCCGGTGATGATTCCGACCCGTAGTTCGTCATTACCATCGAGCTCATCCATCGCAGCAGCGATGCCATCCGCAACTGCACGGTTCGCAGC
>JBAWWI010000195.1:0-1623 GCA_037146835.1 Actinomycetes bacterium
CCGAGCGAGAAGACCTTTACGCCGTTATCAGTCCAAGGGTTGTGGCTAGCGGAGATCATCACCCCCACGGCCTCTCTCTCCTGGGCGAGTAGCGCAAGCCCTGGAGTCGGCAGCACTCCGCAGGTCAGAGAGAGTGCGCGCTCACGGTGAAGCCCAGTGCATACCGCTCCCTCGAGGATGTAGCCCGACTCTCGAGTATCGCGAGCAATTAGATAGAGGTGATCTGGGCCGAGAACACGCGCCAAAGCTCGGCCAAGGCAATAGACAAACTCCTTTGTGAGGTCGACAGAAGCGACCCCCCGAACGCCATCGGTTCCGAAACGGAGATGAGGCATGGCCGGGTAATTGAAGCGTTTCGAGACTACCGCTTGGAGTACTGCGGAGCCTTGCGAGCCTTCTTGAGTCCGTACTTACGGCGCTCTTTCTCTCTCGCGTCACGAGTGAGGAGCCCGGCTTTTTTGAGCTGCGCACGCGACTCTGGGTCGAGCGCAACAAGCGCACGAGCAACTCCTAGGCAGAGGGCTCCAGCTTGTCCGCTGATTCCACCGCCAACGATTGTCGCATCGACGTCGTAGACATCTGCAGTCTGAGTAAGCCGCAGTGCCTCAGTCGCCGACATGCGGTGAGTGGCGATACGGAAGTATGCCTCGATGTCACGACGGTTAATTGTGATCTTGCCGGTTCCGGGGCGGAGGCGAACACGCGCCACTGCCTCCTTACGTCGACCGGTCGTCTGGATCAATGGCTTGGGCAACTGAAGTCCTTAAATCTTTACTTTAGGAAGCGGCTTTTGAGGTCTTACGGGATCTTGCTGGCAACGCGCGCTCGACTGGATTCTGAGCAACGTGGGGATGTGTTGGCCCTGCGTAGACGCGCAGTTTGCGAAGCATCGAACGACCAAGTGGGCCCTTGGGGAGCATGCCGCGAACGGCGAGCTTGATAATGCGATCCGGGTGACGGTCAAGCATGCGCTGGAGCGATGCCTGCTTAAGTCCACCTGGGTAACCAGAGTGTCGGTAGTACTGCTTCTCGACTGCTTTGCGTGCCGAGATGTCTAGCTTCGCAGCATTGATAACAATCACGTGATCGCCGGTGTCCTGATGAGGAACCCAGATCACCTTGTGCTTACCGCGCAGAAGGTTTGCAACCTCTGTAGCGAGACGACCCAAGACGGCATCCTCTGCATCAATTACGTGCCAAGCGCGAACAATGTCGGACTCTTTAGGCGTGAAGGTCTTCACGAATACCACTTACTCTCTATCGACGGAATCTAAACGGGCATTTGATCCAAGGCAGCCGTGGCCGTGAGGCCGAGCGCCGAGGTTCACAACCAAGACAAAGATGGTCTTGGGAGCGAGGTGGCATCCTAGCGGCAGCGATTCTCCCGCCACAATCCGGGCCAAAAAGAAGCTAGGACCGGCCCTGAGCACAAGAGACTGCCGCCCCCCAAACCCTGCCGACCGAACCCCAGTCCTACGGGGTTATGATTTCGCCCTATCACGCTCGCCGATTGGATAAATGAGTGAATTTCTCAAGGGACAATCCCTTAAAAAAGACTGGCATGCGGTCTCGGGGGCAGCGGTTAGCAGGCATGACCAGAGCAGGGATGAGCCTTGTCATAGC
>JBAWWI010000196.1:0-1604 GCA_037146835.1 Actinomycetes bacterium
CAGACTTCATCGGGGGTGCGGTTGATGCTGATCTCGTGCTGGACGATTGCCATTTTTTCTCCTAGGTCGGGTCGGCAAAGGATAGACGAGTCGCTAAACCGGAGTGGCCTCGAGGCTCGGAGTACAAGAGGGAATCCGGAATTTGAGGGATTTTGACTCTGCCTTTAGTGCGGTGGTGGGCGTACCCTCTATGCCGTGGCAAGAATCGGGAAGTTATCGGTTGGCGATGGCAGGAGGGTTCGCCTGATGCCCAGGGTCGGAGCCGTGGGGTGGATTCTGGGCCGCCACTCCATCGCTGCTCTGAAGGACTTACTAAAGACCAGAAGGGCCAGTTCGCTCGCAACCCGACTGCGCCTCGCCATAGAGGATCTAGGGCCGACCTTCGTAAAGCTCGGCCAGGTTCTATCGACACGCCCAGATATTCTCCCTGATGCGCTCGCCGCGGAGTTGGCGTTACTGCAAGACCACGCGCGAGTCGTGGCGTTCGTAGATATTCGTAGGCGGGTCGAGGCGGAGCTCGCAGCGCCTCTAGAGGAGCTCTACGCGTATTTCGAGACTGAGCCACTCGCGCAAGCCTCAATTGGGCAGGTCCATCGCGCCGCTCTGATGGATGGCACCGAGGTAATAGTGAAGGTCAGGCGCCCCGGGGTGATGGCGACTATCGACTTAGATCTGCGCCTCCTCGACCGCACAGCGCGCATTGCGGAGCGCGCCTCGCGCGTGGCTAGGAGGTACGACGCTGCGGGCCTCGCTAGGCGCTTTGCGGCGACGCTTCGCGAGGAGTGCAATTACCTGATCGAAGGTAAAAACGCTGAGGCGATAGCACTCGCGTTGCGGGACTCTCCCCATGTTTATGTGCCGGCGATTGCATGGGGTTATACGAGTCTTGGGGTGTTGACCGAGATGCGAGTTGATGGAGTCAAGATTGATGATCTTGAGGCCCTTGAAGCATTGGGGGTTGACCGTAAAACGGTTGCTGCAACATTTGTCGACGCGTATCTAACAATGGTTTTTGGTGACGGCGTGTTCCATGCTGATCCACATCCCGGGAATGTATTTGTAGATTCTGATGGGTGTGTTGGTTTCGTCGACTTCGGCATGACTGGAGAAGTCGCACCAGCAACAATTCGTTCCCTCGGGGGAGTCTTGCTCGCTATCGTAGGAACAGATCCAGTAATTATGGCTGACGCACTTTTGAGTTTGGGTGTTGCTGCCCCCAACCTTGATCGGAGGCGATTGGAGGAAGACCTTGGTCGCCTTCTGAGCGAGTATGCACACCGACCACTCGACGAGATGCCGGTTGCCGAGGTGCTCACGAAGGTGATGGGAATTGTGCGCCGTCACCATTTAGTGCTCCCACCTGACCTCGCCTTATTAGTTAAAACCGTGATGATGTGCGAAGGGGTTGCGCTGCACCTAGATCCAGGTTTCTTGCTAGTGCCGCGGCTGCTTCCCTTCGCTTCGCGTGTGACGTATACCGAATCAGACGGTCCTCAGCAGTAAGGCGGGTAGGGAATAGATGCGCAGCGTAGAGACGGCATCGAGTCGCTGATTTGGGGGATTGCTGGGCGAGGTGGGAGGATTCAGAGATGGATAACCGTCAA
>JBAWWI010000197.1:0-1558 GCA_037146835.1 Actinomycetes bacterium
AATCGGTCGAACATATGTTCGACTCTAAAACAGGGGTGTGACAACTACTAGTTTTCGGGCCGAAAATTTAGGAATCAGCGAAGTATTTATTGGGGCTTCATGGGCCATGATTGGGGAGCGTTCCCCCCGCTCGATGCCCACCCTCCGGAGATGCAGTGTCCAATCAAGTTGAGATAGCGAATAAGGCTTTTCTCATGCTCACGCTCGTCGCCAATGCGGTCATTGTTATTGCTGTGATAATCGCGGTAGGCGCGCTCTTCGTTGCTCCGGTTCGGCGTTTGCGTGACTCCATGATCGCAGCCATCGGCCCAGAGGCGCGGCGTCTCGCATTTGCAGTTGCGGCTATCTGCACGCTCGGGAGCCTCTACTACTCAGAGTTCGCGCATTTCGTCCCATGTCGATTGTGCTGGTACCAGCGCATCTGTATGTATCCACTTGTTGTGATTCTGGGGGTAGGTGCATGGAAGCGCGCACCTTTTACAAGGCTCACAGCTCTACCGTTCATCATCTGTGGGATCGGCGTATCGACATGGCATTTCCTCGTGGAGCGCTTCCCGACCATTGAGGGAACTTCCTGTGGGACCGAGATCAAATGCTCGGTGCCTTGGTTTACGGAGATGGGTTTTGTCACACTTGCATTCATGTGTCTTAGTGGCATGGCTTTGATCGCTACGCTGCTGTTAGTCGACCGCTCCTATGAGCGCACAACATCTGAGGAGATCGCATGAGCGGTGCAAATAGGGCCAGAGGATCAAGCAAGTGGCTATGGCCATCGGTGATTGGTGGAATCGTCGTGATCGGCGTAGTCGCGATCGCTCTCGGTGGCGGCTCTAAGGACAAGACCGGAGGCTCCAACAACGGCGGAGGCTCTAAGGACAAGATCGAGGTCGCCAAAGTTGTTGAGGTAAGCGGCACTGCATTGCCAAATTTTGATACGACTCTCAACGATTCGGCGATCGGCAAGAAAGCGCCGACACTCGATGGCGCCGACTTTGATGGCAAGTCAGTAACTGCTGGTGGAGCGAGTGGTAAGCCCCAGATAGTCACCTTCATTGCACACTGGTGCCCACATTGCCAGCGCGAGGTTCCGATAATTATTGATCTCAAGAACAAAGGCGTTTTCGACGGGGTGGAGCTGACCGCGGTTGCAACCGGCACCAGGTCAGATGCGCCGAATTATCCACCATCGGCATGGCTTACCTCAGTGAAGTGGGATTCGCCGGTACTTGTCGATACTGCAACCTCGACAGCGGGAGCCGCGTACGGACTCACAGGTTTCCCAATGCTTGTATTCGTGAACCCCGATGGCACGGTTGCCGGGCGTTGGTCTGGCGAGATGGAGCCGTCAAACCTTCAGGCAGTCGTAGAGGCCTTCAAAGCCGGCAAGAAGATCCCGTTCCCCAGTAATTAAGTAGCGCGCGCTGCAGACTCTCCCGCTCGGCTGTCAATATTTGCCGGCGGTCGATTGAGCGTTGATTAGTTACTTATTGCGCGCTGCAGACTCTCCCGCTCGGCGGCCGAAGAAAGATCCGTCACCTAGCGAGATGCCGCTGACGTA
>JBAWWI010000198.1:0-1554 GCA_037146835.1 Actinomycetes bacterium
TCCATTGGTCCTGTGCGCCCACTAATTGTTACTAGGCGCCCTAGCGAGCAGGCCCATGTTGTGCTCGGCCACAGGTCTTTTGCACGCGAGGATCCAGATCGTTATGCGCTTGCGGTTCTGAATCAGGCGCTAGGTGGGGGAATGGCATCTCGCCTATTCCAAGAAGTGCGTGAGAAGCGCGGCCTTGCTTACTCGGTCTACTCATTTAGGTCCGCGTACGCAGATGTCGGAGCGATGGCTGTTTACGTAGGGACAGGTCCGGAGAAGGTGCACGAGACAATCGCTGTAGTGCGTGATGTCCTCTCAGAGGTTATTGAGAATGGTCTGACTGACGCCGAGGTTGCATCCTCAAAGGGGCACCTGACCGGCGCTACAGCGCTTGCCCTGGAATCCTCGTCGAGTCGAATGCAGCGCATTGGGCGCGGAGAGCTCATAGAGAACACGATCCCGACACTTGATGATCTCACCGCATATGTAGCCGCTGTAACCCCGGACGATGTTCGAAGAGTTGCACGCCGCATGTTCGAGGGCCCAGAGGTACTTGCAGTTGCAGGCCCGTTCGACGAATCAGATTTCACCGCTCAAGCGATCTAAGGCGAGCTACCCCTAATCTTCAGGCTCACGCGGGTAACTAAACCGTGGGGCAGTTCATCCGGTGTCACTTAGATCGGGAGGGGATCGCCAAGCCCATTTGGGATCGCTGCCTTCGATCTTGATGAGTCGGTATCCGTCATGTGTTTTTTGAAGGTGATGACGTTTACAGAGGCGCACGAGATTCTCAAGGCTTGCAGGGCCGCCCTCTGAGAAGGGTTTGATGTGATCGATCTCTAGTCCGATGCTCATGTCGCATGTTGGGACCTGGCAGACGCGGTCGCGCTCCTCAACAGCGGTGCGTAATGGTGCAGGGATGTGTCGGCCCATGTGAGCAACCGTCTTGATGTCTACTCCGTCGACTACGAGAAGTTTTAAGAATGCCTCGCCCAAATACTCTGTAGCAGTCGCTACTGGTATCGGCCCGACTCCAGCAATCTCGCAGACCTCGCCATGCTCGGTATGCCCACGCTTGAGTGCATCTATGTCGATGCGAATATTGATCACAGCGTTAGGGCGGGTCGTCTTCTTGCCGCTCTCGGTCGAGTGCTCGGAGCTCGCTTTTTCGCAGAGCACCATAAGCGCATCAGCCGCATAGGCCTCCGGTCTTTCATGATCACCACTCTTACGAGCCGCTTTAAAGATCTCGTCCTGTATTGGCTTTAGCGCTGCCATCACTAGCGCGCCGTTCGCAGCAGTCATGCGCCCTCTCACATTGAACGAACCATCTAGATCAGTCCACGACTTGAAATAACGACTCTTGTGGACCTGCCTGTGTCGCTCTGCTTCATCGGTAGCCCCCGCAACGACACGCGAGGTTGCGTCGCGCAGATCGCGCACTGTTGCATGTTTTGCGAGGTTCAAGAGCTGTGTCTCAGTATTCGGTGCAACGATCGCGCCGCGTGCTACCTCTACAGCCTGAGCATTGGAGAGAGTGCCGTTTCTTAAGGCTGCCTGGGTAAC
>JBAWWI010000199.1:0-1523 GCA_037146835.1 Actinomycetes bacterium
GTGAGTTGATTTAATCGGTCGAACATATGTTCGACTCTAAAACAGGGGTGTGACATTTAAGAATTAAGACCGCCAAGACCACCAAGCCAAGACCGGCAGCAAGACCGCAGCCCCAGCACTGAGAAGGAAGATGACACTCAGCCTCCCCCGTCGCTAGCATCAGCCCTTACTGGCACGACCTCGTGCCAGCTCTTCTCGAGATCCATCCTTTACATAATTAGGAGACCCAGTGTCTAAGCATCCGTTTCTGTCCGATGAGTGGTTCGCAATAGTTGGCAAACTTATTGAGGACCATGGCGCCGACGCACCTGCGCACGCCAACATGGTCATGAACCTCACCGTTACAGATACTCCATTCGGCGCAGAGCGTCACCTCCACATGGGGACCGCTGATGGCAAGGGTCGCGTTGGTATTGGCCACGATGCAGCAGGCGAGATCACCATCACGACCGACTACGAGACCGCTAAGCAGATCTTCGTCTCGGGTGATCCACAGGCCGGGATGCAGGCCATGATGTCTGGCAAGTTGAAGATTCAGGGCGATATGTCCAAGCTGATGTCAATGGCTCAGCAGGGTGGCGCTCCAGCTGGAGGCCCAGCACTTGCAGAGGCCATTCAAGGCATTACCGAGTAGTTCGCTTGCTCTACTAATTCATCAGGACTCTTAGGCGTCTCGAATTAGCGAATTCTTATAAGCACTCCATGAGAGCGGGGGCCGAGAGGCCTCCGTTTTCGCGTTATTGCATCGCAACTGCGTAGCCTGAACCCATGGCACGCAGCGCAAGCCGATCCGCACCCCGCCCGGGTACAGCAGGATCCGCTCTACGCCATCGAGATTTCCGAATCGTCTGGGCAGGCACATTTACCTCGAACATCGGCACGTGGATGCAGAACGTGCTCCTCGGAGCATGGGGATGGGAACTCACACATTCGGCGACGTACGTCGGAATTCTTTACTTCGCACAGCTCGGGCCGCTACTTCTGCTCTCAGTCTTCGGTGGAGTTCTTGCTGACGTACTTGACCGAAGACGCCTCCTTGTAATCACCCAACTTGAGCAATTAGTTGGCTCGCTTGTACTTGCCGGCCTCGCAATGTCAGACAATCCGCCGCTCGCCGGAATCGCTCTCTGCGTGCTTGCTATTGGGGTCGGTAACGCATTCGCCGCGCCCTCGATGGGCGCAATAATGCCGACGCTCGTACCGCGTGAAGATATTCCAGGCTCGGTCTCGCTGCAGTCGGTGCAGATGAATCTCTCGCGAGTAATCGGCCCTGCGATCGGTGCACCGCTCTATGCAGTATTCGGAGCAGCACCGGTATTTGCAATCAACGCGGCGACCTACCTATTCGCGATCGTGAGCTTGATGGTTGCAAAATTCCCGAGGCTCTCTCCCCACCCTCCAACGGAACGCGGCCTCGCGCGACTCTCATCAGGGTTTCGCATCGCGTGGAATGACCCGCTCGTAAAGCGCATTCTGATTACTCTCACGATCTTCTCATTCTTCTCTCTTACTTTCGTTGGTCT
>JBAWWI010000200.1:0-1500 GCA_037146835.1 Actinomycetes bacterium
GCACGCTCCTGGCCTATACGGACAGCTCCAACTAACAACTCCTTATCGAGGCCGCTGCCGTAGAGAGCCTCGGCATATGGGAGCACTCGCTCCACGAGAGTCTCAAGAGAGAGCCTTCGAATCCACTCGCCATTTACCCACTCAAGTTTCTGGTGATCGAAGTAGGCGGCCGAGTGAGTTACTCGATCGAGATCGAACTCGCGCGCAATCTCATCGGCATCCATTACCTCTTTGCCCTCATCAGGTGCCCAGCCGAGTAGCGCCAAGTAGTTGAGCAGGGCCTCTGGCAAGTAACCACGATCGCGGAAATCCTCTAGAGATACTGCACCGTGACGCTTTGAGAGCTTTGCTCGATCCTCGCCAACGATGAGTGGCAGGTGCGCATAGATCGGGGCGTCAAGGGCACCCATCGCGCGTCGAAGTGCAAGCACGCGATGCGTTGAGTCGAGAAGGTCCTCGCCGCGCACAACATGGGTGATCCCCATGTCAAGGTCGTCGACAGCGTTTGCTAGGAAGAAAATAGGGGTGCCGTCGGAGCGGACGATTACAAAATCTGAGATTGTCGACCACTCGACCGATACCGGGCCACGTACAACATCCACGAACTCGCTCGTACCTACATCGGGAGTTCGGAATCGGAGCGAGCGCGGCCGGCCGGCGTCTCGCAACGCAACGCGCTCAGCATCTGAGATGTCTCGACAATGCCCGTCGTAGCCGGGAGGTCGCCCTGCAGCAATGGCCGCGTCGTTCCTCTCCTTCGACTCCTCCTCAGTGCAGTAACACTCGTATGCCAGACCCTCAGCGAGCATCCGATCTGCCGCCGCTAGGTAGAGCTCGAATCGGTCGCTCTGGAGAAAAGGGCCCTCATCCCATCCGAGCCCGAGCCAGGTAAGCGTCTGTTGGATTCCGTCGACCCACTCCTGACGAGAGCGTGCAACATCGGTGTCTTCGATGCGAAGGATCAGAACTCCGCCGACATTCCGAGCAAATAACCAGTTAAAGAGCGCAGTGCGAGCCCCGCCAACATGCAGGAAGCCGGTGGGTGCAGGCGAGAAACGAACTCTCACATTTGATTCGGGCACTTTTGCTCCTCTTATTCTCTAGTACTTATTCTCTAGTACTTTGCGTTGGACGCACTTAAGCGCATGTAAGCGTTGATCAAGTATTAATGAGAGATGCTATTAGTGAGAGATAGCAACAGCGGCTAGGGCTGAACGCACGTCATGAACGCGCAATACCGCTTGATCAAATGGCAGGTGGAGAATCTCCTCAGAGACTGCACCTACTGCACGCCGACGAGAGAGCCAGTGGTGCCCTGCTCCATAGACAAGAGCTGGTCGCCAGTCGCGTACTTCTAGTGATGGAGCCTCAAAATCTAAGAATGCAATCGCTAACTCAACATCCTGCGAGGTTGGGGCACGACCAAATGAAGCGGCGCGCTTCATTGCGATCTCTGCGATAATTGCTAACGCATCACCGAGATGCTCTCCAGGTAGCAGA
>JBAWWI010000201.1:0-1464 GCA_037146835.1 Actinomycetes bacterium
TGAGCGCCAAGAAGATCCGTGATGCGGAGGCTGGTTACGCGGCTTCTAAGGGAGCCCTCCTTGTCGCAACCAAGTCGCTAGCAGCGGAGTTCGCCGCTGACAAGATTCGCGTAAATGCAGTAGTGCCGGGGTGGATCTGGGGGCCGAATGTCCAGATGTATGTCGATTGGCAGAGTCAGTCACGTTCGATCTCTAAAGAGGAAGTCATCGCAGAGATCACGCGCGAGATTCCACTCGGCGAGGTGCCACCGCAGGAGGACATCGCAGAGGCGATTGTTTTCTTCGCATCTGGGATGTCTCGCATGATCACTGGACAATCGCTAGATGTGAATGGTGGGGAGTACTTCGGATGAGTAACGGTTCGATGGCTAGTGAGTTCTCAAGTCGTGCGGGCATAGTTACCGGATCATCATCGGGGCTAGGGCGCGCGGCAGCGATTGCATTCGCCGAGTTAGGTGCGAGCCTTGTGCTTGCAGATATTGATGCGGAGGCAGGCGAAGAGACCGCAGAGATGGTTCGGCTAGCCGGCGGCCAAGCCTTGTTTCTTAAGACGGACGTCACTAACCCCGAGCAAGTAGGCGCAATGGTCTCAGGCTGTGTTGCTGCCTTCGGGTCGCTAGATTTTGCGGTTAATAATGCTGGAACTACAGGCAAAGGTGGCCGCACAGGGGAGTACGACATAGCGGATTGGCATAAGACCGTCGGGATAAACCTCGACGGCGTATTCCATTGCCTGCGTGCGGAATTGCCGATCATGGCCGCTGCGGGTAAAGGCGCAATCGTGAACGTCGCATCAGGTGCCGGCCTAGTTGGATTCCCTGGTCTCCCTGCCTATGTCGCTAGCAAGCATGGAGTTGTAGGACTTACCAAAGCATCAGCTCTCGAGTACGCGCCTGTTGGGGTTCGCGTCAATGCGGTCTGCCCGGGTAGCACGCGCACAGCGATGCTTGAGTCTTATATGAAGGGCAGCCCAAAAATAGAGAAGATGATGGTCGCAGGGGTTCCCCTAGGGCGCTTAGGGCGCCCCGAGGAGATCGCAGCTGCGATTCTTTGGCTCTGCAGCGATGCGTCTTCTTTTGTGGTTGGGCATGCGTTGGCCGTCGACGGCGGTTCAGTAGTCCAGTAGTTCTGTACTTCAGTAATTCTGTAATTCTGTAGCCCAGGTCTTCGGTCTCCCGATGACCTCTAACGATGCCGTTGTGATCTAATCGAGTTAGGCCCGCCCGGCCCACATCTCGCGCTCGCTGCCGAGGGGGTCATTAACGACACCGGCATCAGTCGAGTCGAACCGCATTGTGGAGCGACTCTCCTCTGTGTAGGCGTCCCATCCTGGGTTCCCATCATGGGCAAAACGCACCCATGCTGGCTGCATCAAATCCACAAGCCCTTGGCGGTCATCGCCGGTGCCTATCAACATCTCGAAGGCATCGAGATTGTCGAAGACGAACGGAATCTCGAGTGCAT
>JBAWWI010000202.1:0-1448 GCA_037146835.1 Actinomycetes bacterium
ATGCACTCGAGATTCCGTTCGTCTTCGACAATCTCGATGCCTTCGAGATGTTGATCGGCACCGGTGATGACCGCCAAGGGCTTGTGGATTTGATGCAGCCAGCATGGGTACGTTTTGCCCATGATGGGAACCCAGGATGGGACGCCTACACAGAGGAGACTCGCACAACTATGCGATTCGACTCAACTGATGCTGGAGTCGTTAATGACCCCCTCAGGAGCGAGCGCGAGATGTGGGCCGGTCGCGCGTAACTCGATTAGGTCACAACGGCATCGTTAGAGGTCACCGGGAGACCGAAGATCTGGGCTACGGAATTACTGGACTACTGGACTACTGAACCGCCGTCGACGGCCAACGCATGCCCAACTACGAAAGATGCCGCATCGCTACAGAGCCAAAGAATCGCAGCTGCGATCTCCTCGGGGCGCCCTAAGCGCCCTAGCGGAACCCCTGCCACCATCATCTTCTCGATTTTTGGGCTGCCCTTCATATAAGACTCAAGCATTGCTGTGCGCGTGCTACCCGGGCAGACAGCATTCACGCGAACCCCAACAGGCGCGTACTCGAGAGCAGATGCTTTGGTTAGACCTACGACACCGTGCTTGCTAGCGACATAGGCAGGGAGACCAGGGAAACCAACTAGGCCCGCACCTGATGCAACGTTAACGATTGCGCCTTTACCCGCAGCGGCCATGATCGGCAATTCCGCACGCAGGCAATGGAATACGCCGTCGAGGTTTATCCCGACTGTCTTATGCCAATCAGCAATGTCGTACTCCCCTGTGCGCCCACCTTTGCCAGTCGTTCCAGCATTATTGACAGCAAAATCAAGGGAACCGAAAGCAGCGACACAGCCTGAGACCATTGCGCCCGCTTGCTCTGGGTTAGTGACGTCCGTCTTGAGAAACAATGCTTGGCCCCCGGCTTGCCGAACCAACTCTGCAGTCTCTTGGCCAGCTTCCTCATCGATATCTGCGAGAACAAGGCTTGCACCTAACTCGGCGAAGGCAACAGCAGCTGCGCGCCCCAGACCCGACGAGGCTCCGGTTACTAAACCAGCGCGATTTGAGAACTCGCTAGCGGTTCCAGAGTTACTCATCCGAAGTACTCCCCACCATTTACGTCGAGTGATTGTCCAGTGATCATGCGAGACATCCCAGATGCGAAGAAAACAATTGCCTCTGCAATGTCCTCCTGCGGAGGTACCTCGCCGAGAGGAATCTCGCGAGTGATCTCTGCGATTACTTCTTCTTTGGAGATTGATCGGGACTGACTCTGCCAATCCACATACATCTGCACATTTGGCCCCCAAATCCAACCGGGAACCACTGCATTGACGCGAATCTTGTCAGCGGCGAACTCCGTTGCTAGCGACTTCGTAGCTACAAGCAGAGCTCCCTTAGAAGCCGCGTAACCAGCCTCCGCATCACGGATCTTCTTGGCGCTCA
>JBAWWI010000203.1:0-1439 GCA_037146835.1 Actinomycetes bacterium
GTGATGCAATTACCACGATGAACATCGCAGGGATCAACAAAAAGGCCAAGATAATTAAGAGTTCTGGTGCACCGATGCCAAACATGGTCTTGCCCCCCATTTGGTTGTGAATAAATGCTTACCGGTAAATATTGACAGGTAAGGACGGTGGAAGTGCGGCAATCCTGATTATTCCGCGCTCTAACGCTCTCTGGGGGTGGCAATGGTCGCGATGGTGGAGATGGGATGGGGCTTCGCAATGAGTGATCAGGCCTTGCCCTGACTCATATTTTGCGCGCACCGTCACGTCGCTAGATTCTCGAGGCTCGACATTTCGCAGATTCACCCGGTATCCGGGGGTGCACGCCATTCCCAGGTTGAGGCCCTGTCGTCGTCACTCCCACGAGCATTGCTCTGGCGTTTAATGAGTCTGTATCCATCATGTGTTTTCTGAAGGTGATGTCGTTTACAGAGACGTACAAGGTTCTCAAGAGATGCAGCGCCTCCCTCCGCGAACGGCACGATGTGATCTATCTCTAGACCCATCGACATGTCGCATGTTGGTACCTGACAGGCGCGGTTGCGTTCTTCGAGAGCGGTAAGCAGCTTCGCCGGTATTGCTCGACCCATGTGAGCAATCGTTCTGATGTCTGTGCCATCGATCACGAGCAGTTTTAGGAATGCTTCACCTAAATACTCAGTTGCGGTTGCTACTGGTATCGGTCCGACGCCTGCAATCTCACAGATCTCGCCATTCTCAGTGCGTCCACGCTTAAGCGCATCTATGTCAACACGAATATGCATTACAGCATTAGATCGAGTCGTTTTCTTGCCGCTTTCGCATGGCTGCTTGCTCGTCGTCTTCTCGCAGAGTGCCATAAGTGCATCTGCTGCGTAGGCCTCCGGTCTTTCGTGCTCACCACTCTTGCGCGCTGACCGAAAAATCTCATCCTGTATAGGTTTGAGGGCCGCCATTACGAGCGCACCGTTAGCGGCTGTCATGCGCCCTCTTACGTTGAATGAGCCATCTAGATCAGTCCACGACTTGAAGTAACGACTCTTGTGAACCTGACGGTGTCGCTCCGCCTCATCGGTGGCGGCTGCAACTACACGCGAGGTTGCATCACGCAGATCGCGCACAGTCGCGTGTTTTGCGAGGTTCAAGAGCTGTGTCTCAGTATTAGGCGCAACGATCGCACCTCTTGCTACCTCGACAGCCTGAGCGTTGGAGAGAGTGCCGTTTCTTAAGGCTGCTTGGGTAACCGGCAGGTGCTGGAGTTGGTTGGCGAGCAGCACGACCGACTGAGCTTCGTACTGCGGGCAATCTGTCTCGACGCTAAGCCACTCTGAAATGCTCTTCGCACCCTCGCCCTTCCAACTATTCGTTCGCCCTACCTGGCCTACAGCAACAGTGCGCAGGGAATCTCCAGCACGACGGATCTCATCGGCGATACCAACTA
>JBAWWI010000204.1:0-1437 GCA_037146835.1 Actinomycetes bacterium
GTGGCTGAGCATGGTTACTCCCATTGGGTTGGGAGCCGACCTTCGCTGTTAGAAATCCGAGGTTCTAAGCGACATCTGTGTGGTGCGCTCGGAGGGAATCGAACCCCCAACCTTTTGATCCGTAATCAAATGCTCTATCCGTTGAGCTACGAGCGCATGTAGTGCTCTTGGGAGTGTACGCGACGGGCCCCTCGCAGGCCAAAGCGCAGGCCGAATAAGGCAAGATTGCCTCACACCTAAGCGCTGAGGATGCCGCCAAACCCTCCCCCTCACTAGGGTTGGAAGAAATCCGATTAATAGGAGATCCAAAATGGCTATAGAGATTGAGCGTCGCGGCGCTGTCGGCATCATCGCAATTAATCGCCCGGAGGCCCGCAACGCCGTCAACGGCGATGTAGCCCAGGGCATGGAGGCCGCCCTTGACGAACTCGAGGCCGACTCATCAATTGTCTCTGTCGTTATTACTGGTCGTGGAACCTCCTTCTGCGCGGGTGCTGACCTGAAGTTGGTAGCGGTTGGTCGCGGCGCTGAGCTCGCAACTGCACGTGGTGGTTTTGCAGGCATGGTTACTCGTCGTTACACGAAGCCCCTCATCGCTGCAGTAAACGGCCCCGCTCTCGCAGGTGGTTTCGAGATCATGCTCACATGCGACATGGTTGTCGCTGGCGAGGAGACAATCTTTGGTCTCCCAGAAGTGCGCCGTGGACTCTTCGCCGCAGCCGGTGGACTCATCCGCCTTCCGAAGCGCATCCCACTCGCGGTTGCCTCCGAGATGGCACTCACCGGTGACCCTATCGACGCACAGCGCGCGCTTGCACTCGGTCTTGTTAATCGCGTTGTTCCGATGACAGAGGTACTCGACGCAGCAGTTGCACTCGCAGCACGCATCGCTGAGAACGGCCCACTCGCAGTCCGCAACTCGCTCACAATGATTCAAGAGGCATCGGATCTCACAGAAGAAGATGCATGGCCACGCAACTATGCACTCGCCATGGAGGTCTTCGCATCTAAGGACTCCATCGAGGGTGCCGTCGCATTCGCCGAGAAGCGCACACCAAACTGGACCGGCGAGTAACACCCCGGTTCAAGAAGAGAGTTGGCGAGCATGGCGACTGGCACAGAATCACTCGGTAATAACAAGATCTACATACACGAGTTCATAGAGATCTCTGGGCATAACCGCGCCAAGTACATGCACCACATGACTGCTAATTGGTGCCCGATCGCCCGGGAAGAACGCGATCAGCTCTGCTTCGGTGTCTGGGCAACAGTTGGCTCAACAGGTCGCTGGCCTGAGGTTGTCAACATGTGGGAGTACAGAGACTGGGAGGGCCTCGCCGCCAACTTTGCTCACGAACTCGTCGGCACCGGCGCACAGGATCCATCACTTGTCGAGTGGTGGAGCGAGGCAACATCACTTCGCAGTGGTGGCCTCGA
>JBAWWI010000205.1:0-1408 GCA_037146835.1 Actinomycetes bacterium
CACGACTTTTCCTTCACCGATACAGACGTAGTAGTTCTCGCATCAGGCGCCGACATGATCAACGGAGGAGTCTCTTGGGATCCAACAGCACCTGCCTACTTTGGGGTGTTGCCAAGAGATGGTGAGGCCTCAGATCTTCGTTGGCATGAGGTATCTCCGAGAGTTGTATGGCACTTTATGAACTCGTATCGAGACGGTACGCAGATTGTCATTGACCACGTTGCTCACCGCGCCCCAATCGCGGCTGCGGGGCGATCGATGCCGCTTCCAGGTACAACTGCACCACAACTTCGTCGAACGATCATCAATACTGAGACCGGCGAAACGTCAGACGAAGTACTAGATGAGCGCGCAGTTGAGTTTCCGGCGATAGACAACCGTCGACAGGGCCTGCGTCACAGGTTTGCTTACGCGGCTCTTGCTTCTTCACAATTCGATAATCACATAGGCGAGTTTGATGCGTTGGTTCGATATGACTTCAGGTCGGATCGGGCTGTTGATCACTCTTTTGAGGATGGGATCATTGTCGGGGAGCCGGTCGTGGTTCCTCGCCGCAGTGGCGCCGGTGAGGACGATGCGTGGGTGCTAGCGATTACTACCGACTTGAGGAATCGAACAAGCAGTGTTGTGGTGATTGACCCTCAGGCTTTTGGCGAGGCTCCGGTAGCTGAGATCAAGCTGCCACAGATGTTGCCGATCGGTCATCACCATCTATGGGTTCCGAGCCTTTAACTCTGTCTAGCGAGTTGCGGCTTTGATCTGACCGTTCTTAACTCGGTGAGGGTGATCGCTGCGCTCTAGTAACTCATCGTCACCCGATGAGTCTCCATATGCCCAGATCTCGCAACCTTCGCGATCGAGGGAGTGATCGAGCGAGTGAT
Organism: Actinomycetes bacterium; assembly: GCA_037146835.1. GTDB lineage: Bacteria > Actinomycetota > Acidimicrobiia > IMCC26256 > IMCC26256 > IMCC26256. The sequence goes on from JBAWWI010000205.1 coordinate 882, forward strand.
CGAGGGTGTGATCGAGCCAGCCCTCGAGTCTCTTGACTTTGTTTGCGGCGCGAACATTGCCGCCTCGGAGTCGGCCGGTTAGCACTCCAGACTCAACCTCAATCTCTGTTCCAAAAGCTTTTGCTGCTCCGAGGGCTGCAGCGATGGCCTGAATGTAGACGTCGAGAGACGCGCTAATCACAACTATTTCGTGCCCCTCTGCTCTGTGCCACGCGAGTCGCTCAATTACTTCAGTGTTGAACTTCTCCTCGCGGAGCACTAACGCTGCGTACTCGTTGCCAGCGCGAACGAGCTCGCCCTCGGGTCTTCCCCCGATGAGGGAGACGAGGAATTTTTCTTTCGCCGCATCACGATTGCCGGCTCCAATTGCAGCGCTGAGCATTGTTGGAGCGTGGCGTAGTGCCGAATAGAGGAAGCGAGCAGTGCCGGCGAACTTGAGGAGGAACGGTGCGAGCGTGTCGCTTTCTGTGATTGTTCCATCGAAGTCGAAGACAGCGATATATCTCTTACCGTCCTCACTCATCCTC
>JBAWWI010000206.1:0-1395 GCA_037146835.1 Actinomycetes bacterium
TAAACGCTGAAAGAGATTTGGTGGAGCCCAGTTGCACCGTTTGGTGCTGGTGCCTGGTTCGCTGTCACTTGGGCGTTGCCGTTTCGATCAGTCGCACGCACTCTTGCAGTGTGGGTTCCCGATGTAGCGCTCCAAACGTAACGCCACTGAACCCACGTGTGTTCACTTGCAACATTGCCTAACTCTGCTTCCTGCCACGGGCCGTTGTCTATAGATACCTCTACCGTTGAGACGCCTATGGATGGCGACCATGCAACCCCGCCAAGAGCAAGCGCTCCTTCCTTGACGCGCGATCCTCCGCGCGGAACATCAATTCGTGAACTCAGTTTTACGGGGCCTTCTTTAGACCATCCACGCGGCACCCAGAAACCGTTGGCGCCTCTCCAAGTGGTGAGCTCGATACTCTCAAGCCACTTGGTCGCTGAGACGTATCCGTAGAGGCCGGAGACGACCAATCTTGCAGGGAATCCGTGGGCGGTTGGGAGGCGAGCTCCGTTCATTGCATAGGCAACCATCGCGATGCGTCCATCTGTTGCTGCCTCGATTGGGAAGCCAGAGGTCCAGCCATCAACAGAGCGGGAGAAGAGTTGCTCAGCCTCGGCCTGTACTCCTGCACGCTCTAGGAGGTCTGATAATGGGACTCCTTGCCATACTGCGTTACCAATTAGGTCGCCTCCGACCTCGTTCGATACACAACTAAGCGTTACAACCTCTTCAATGCTCGGCATTGCGAGTAGTTCGGCGTAGGTGATCTCGAACGGGGTATCGACCAAGCCTCTTATCTTGAGTCGCCAGGTAGATGCGTCGACGTTTGGCGTCCGCAGGGATGTATCGATCCTGTAGAACTCAGATGTCGGCGTTACATACTCTGCTACGCCGCTTACCTCGAATGGTTGTATTGCGGGGAGTGCTCGTCTGCGAAACGGACGCGGAATGCGAATGTTCTTTACCGCGGCTACCACGTCCTCGCCTGCTAGCGCTCCGGCGACCTTCATTCCCGCGTAGGCCAAGACGATTAACCCGCCTGCTGTGCCTAAGAAGCGCCGGCGCGATGGGAGCGAGGCGTCTTCTCTCTCCTCCGGGCCTAGTTGTACTCCGGCGCTTGGTGATGCCGCTGCGGGTGCCATCGTCGATGGCGATCCCGATCCCGAGAGATTCGTGCGAGGTTTCGGCGTTGCTAAGTGCAGAAGCAAGTGAGTGCAGGCGACGCCGATAGCCACCGAGTAGATAGCGGTAAGGCAGGCATCAAGTATCCCAACGTCTGCGCGCACCGTCTGTGCCCAGGCACCGAATACTCCAAAGGCGCATAACGCCAACAAAGGAAGCCACTGCCGACGGCGTGCGCCGAGTCCGATCAATGCTCCGATGCTTAGTGCGATGATGACTGTTCCAACA
>JBAWWI010000207.1:0-1388 GCA_037146835.1 Actinomycetes bacterium
CAATCGTTCCGATATTCAAATGCGGCTTATTACGCTCAAACTTTGCCTTACCCATAACTTCCGTCTCCTGAGGTTCGCCCGAGGCCATCGCCGCGAGTGGTTTATGTCTTCTTTTCGTTTTTAACTTTTGTAGTTCTTTATTGCTGTCGTTACTGCTGTCTGTCGTCTTACCGAATTACTAGTAGCGGAGGCGGGAATCGAACCCGCGACCCCACGATTATGAGCCGTGTGCTCTAACCAACTGAGCTACTCCGCCGCCGTTGCTGCGCGTCGCAGTTTTACCCGCGCAAGCGGAGCCCCCTTACGGGATTGAACCGTAGACCCCTTCCTTACCATGGAAGTGCTCTACCACTGAGCTAAGGGGGCAAGGGGTAGGAGGTTAGCAAGCGCGAGGCTCTCGGCTACCGTGCAGGGCTGTGGGATGGATTATTAGAGCCGCCGAACCGACCGATGCCGAGGCCATCAGGGCCATCTACAACCGCGAGGTCGAGGGCTCAACGGTCACCTTTGACATGGTTGAGCGGAGCCTCGAGGAGCAGCTGACCTGGATCTCAGAGCACAGCGGAGGGCACCCAGCAGTGGTCGCTGTGGACGAAAAAACCGCCCAGATACTGGGTTTTGGGAGCCTGACGGCCTATCGCCCCCGCCCTGCCTACTCAATAACCGTTGAGGACTCCGTATATGTGAGGGATGACTCTCGTGGGCTTGGGCTCGGCCAGGGGATCCTCGAAGAATTGGTCCGCCTCGCTGGGCTCCACGGGTATCACTCAATAATTGCCAGAATTGTTGGGGACCATGAGGCCTCGATCAAGCTCCATGCCGCCGCTGGGTTCATTCAAGTAGGGCGTGAGACCGAGGTTGGGCGCAAGCACGGACGCTGGCTAGACGTGGTTCTCATGCAGAGAATGATCTAAGCCAATTATCTAGGGGCCTCCAACATCTAGGGGCATCCACCTCGTAGTTGTCACACCCCTGTTTTAGAGTCGAACATATGTTCGATGAACTTAAAAGCGCAGTCAGCCACTTACGAGAGGTCTCCTCGCGTATCAATATCGATGTAGTCGCCGGCAAGGACGCTGCTGCGCTAGTTGGGATCGCCGATGAGATTCGCCGTGCTGGCGATTCTCTGCGAACTGTTGCTGTTGGACAGGTAGAGCGAACCAATAGCTGGAAAGGAGAGGGAGCCAAGAGTATTTCGGAGTGGCTCTCTATTGAGACAGATTGCCCACAGTATGAAGCCCAATCAGTAGTACTCCTAGCCGCCCAACTCCAGCACCTGCCGGTCACCCAAGCAGCACTTCGAAATGGCACTCTCTCAAATGCTCAGGCTGTCGAGGTAGCGCGTGGAGCAATCGTTGCACCTAATACTGAGACTCAACTCTTGAACC
>JBAWWI010000208.1:0-1373 GCA_037146835.1 Actinomycetes bacterium
ATCTCTTCTAGTTCGGCACGTGGGTATGACATCGTTACTCCTCTTCGCTAATTGATATTGCATGGGTAGGGCAGTACTTCACCGCAGCCATTATTTGAGGCCGAAGTGACTGATCTGGATTCTCATTGAGAACGGTAACGGTTGCTGACTTTGGTGGAACGCTAAAGACTGCTGGTGCTTCCGACTCGCAGACGCCGTGTCCTTGGCATAGGTCTCGGTCAATCTTTATCTGCATCACAGGCCTTTCACGCGCCGCATGTAACGAACGCGGGCAGGCTGTTCAAGCTGAATAACCATCTTTGACATATCTGCCCGATAAGTCTCTGACGGCTGTGCGAGCTCGAGACTCCAATCGCGAAACAGCACCGTAAAGATTGCCTTCAGCTGCATCATCGCAAATGCTGCACCGACACAGCGGTGGCGTCCTGCTCCGAATGGAATCCAGTTCCAAGGGTTCAACTCGTCCTCAGCCCGAGGGTCGATATAGCGCTCACACTCGAATTGATCGGGGTCCACGAAGGCCTCAGCAATTCGATTGGAGACCCATGGAGAAGCACCGACCATCTGGCCTGCCTTAACTGCTAATCCTTTAATCTCTAGATCAACCTTCGCAACACGCAGTAACAAAATTAGTGGCGGGTGGAGCCGTAGAGTCTCTTTCAAGGCAGCCTCTAGCCAAGGCATCTCGCGTAACACTCGGTAGGAGATCTCCTCCCCGCCGGCATTGAGGCGATCTGTCTCATCTAAAACTCTGCCGAGTTGCTCCGGTCTACGCAGCAACTCAATAAGCATCCATGATGCAGTAGTTGAGGTTGTGTGATGCCCCGCAAACATCATCGAGATGAAGATGCCAGTTACCTGGTCCGCAGTAAAACGTAATGAGCCGTCCTCCTCTCGAATTGACATAAGCACATCCAAAAGGTCTCGATCGTCGCCCTCAGCAGGAATAGCCATTTCACGGTTAGTCATGATGGCTTGTACAAGTTCAACTAAGGCTGCGCGTGAAGAGTCGCGAATTGCGAACGACTCGATATCCGCATACGGATCAACAAATGCAAGTGCGTCAGTGCCGCGTTCGAGATCGTGGTACAGGTCTGCAAACCTGCGATCGAGTTCGTCACGAAACTTCTTTCCAATTAGGCAAGCCGATGAGGTGTAGATAGTTAGCTCGGCGAACCAATCAAGGAGGTCAATTTCTCCCGTGTCGCCCCACTTAGCAGTCATCGCCTCAACCTCTGCTGCGATAGTGGCTGCATGGCCCCGCATGAACTTGTCGCGCAGAGCCTGATTGTGAAGCATGTCGCGACGTCGTTCAGGGGAGGCGTCGAATACAACACCCTCTCCAAAGATTGGCTTCATAAATGGGTATGCCT
>JBAWWI010000209.1:0-1373 GCA_037146835.1 Actinomycetes bacterium
AGGCATACCCATTTATGAAGCCAATCTTTGGAGAGGGTGTTGTATTCGACGCCTCGCCGGAGCAACGCCGAGACATGCTTCGTAATCAAGCACTCCGAGACAAGTTTATGAGAGGCCATGCTGAGTTGATCGCCGCCGAGGTTGAGGCGATGGTTGAGCAATGGGGAGATGAAGGGGAGTTAGATCTCCTCGATTGGTTCGCAGAACTCACTATCTACACATCATCTGCCTGCTTAATCGGCAAACGATTTCGCGATCAACTTGATCGCAGGTTTGCTGACCTGTACCACGATCTCGAGCGGGGCACTGATGCTCTTGCCTTTGTAGACGCTTATGCCGATATCGAGTCATTTCGAATTCGAGATCGTGCGCGCGTAGATCTTGCCAAGTTGGTAGACGCGATAATGATCTCGCGCTCTGAAGAGGCCCCCGTTGAGGGTGAGGCCCGTGACCTACTAGATGTGCTTATGTCGGTTCGTGACGAAGATGGCTCCCTGCGTTTTAGTGCTGATCAAGTAACCGGAATCTTTATCTCTATGTTGTTTGCTGGGCATCACACGACCTCTACAACTGCATCGTGGATGCTCATTGAGCTTCTCCGTAAACCTGAGCAATTCGCTGAGGTGATATCCGAGATCGATCGGCTCACTAGCGAAGGAGAAGAGGTCTCGTATCAGGTTCTGCGAGAGATTCCGTGGCTAGAGGCTTCGCTCAAGGAGACGCTGCGACTGCATCCGCCGTTGATCCTCTTGTTACGCGTTGCAAAAGTTGACCTAGAGATCGAGGGCCATCAAATCAAGGCCGGCCAGATGGTTGGTGCGTCTCCTTGGGTCTCTAATCGACTCCCGGAGGCGTTTGAGGACCCTGAGCGTTTTGAGATTGAGCGTTATCTCGCACCTCGCGCTGAAGATATGCAGAATCCTTGGAACTGGATCCCATTCGGAGCAGGGAGGCACCGCTGTGTGGGTGCTGCTTTTGCGATGATGCAACTCAAGGCAATCTTCGCAGTCTTGCTTCGCGATTGGAGTTTTGAGTTGGCACAGCCGTCAGAGACTTATCGGGCAGATATGTCAAAGATGGTTATTCAGATTGAGCAGCCTGCGCGCGTTCGTTACAGCCGGCGAGTGAAAGGTCTGTGATGCGAGTAATCATTGACCGTGATCTGTGTCAGGGCCACGGAGTATGTGAATCTGAGGCCCCTTCAATCTTTGAGGTGCCGTCACAATCAACAACCGTAACGCTCCTGAATCAGCACCCAGACGAGTCGCTGCGCGCAGCATTAATGGCTGCAGTGAATTACTGCCCTACCCATGCAATCTCAATTAGCGAAGAGGAGTAACGATGTCATACCCACGTGCCGAACTAGAAGAGAT
>JBAWWI010000210.1:0-1344 GCA_037146835.1 Actinomycetes bacterium
CAAATGACTGCAGCATCGCCATGCTCTGAACGGCCATCAAAAGGCGACGCTTATCGGAGCGATCCGCAATCAACCCTGCCCATGGCCCTAGAAGCAACACCGGACCATATTGAGAGATCATCAGAACACCGAGAGCGATTCCGCTGTTAGTTATCTTGAGAACCAGAAGTGTCTGGACGACAAGGGTCATCCAGTTTCCTATCTGCGAGATAACCTGCCCGGTAAAGAAGAGGCGGAAGTTGCGCGTTCGCAGCGATCTAAATGTCTCGTCTTTGAACCTAGCGAATGCGCTCATTGAGAGGCTTCAGAGAGAGCATCATTGACGAGACTCGCGATTCGATCCCCGACTGCAGGGCCAAATTTAAATCCGTGCCCGCCGAGACCAACTCCAAGGATGAGTGATCCGGATCGCTCAATGAATAGGTCGTCAGTGGGGGTCGCCGCGTAGAGGCAGGTTGCGCTTCGAAGTGCAGTTGGAACGATTCCAGGGAGCCACTGCCTCGCGTACTCCTCGAGGCGCTGAATCGTCGCAGAGTCCGGATCGAAGGACCGCTCGTCGGGGTGTGTCTCCGCTCCGGATCCATGCTCGGCAATCTTCACTAAGCCATCAGGGCTTGGGAGCCCATAGATCTCGGGCTCAAGGTGATGACAGAAACTCGGCCACAGTGAAGAGTCGCGTCGCTCGAAGTATGCAACTACCTCTGTAGTGACTTTTATGGGCGGGATATGGAAGCGTTCTTCAAGCACATCGCCCAGTAACTCGTGGGTCCACCCTGCGGTGGTCACCACTACTGCATCCGCTGTAAGGGTGCCGCCTTGCGTCTCCACTCTCCAGCCTCCGCTGCGAACCTTGGCTATGGAGAGCACGGGGGAGTGATAATGAAACTCAGCGCCGTTTCGTCTAGCCGATTCCGCAAAGGCTTTGAGTGCTAAATCGGCCGCTATCCATCCACCTACAGGCTGGAGAAGCACATCTGAGTCGAATTTGATTCCTCCCCACCTCTGCGATGCCTCGCGTTGAGAGACTCTCTGAAGCTCAACTCCGTTTGACGCGCATAACTGCTCAAGAGTCTCGAGCACTACTTCGTCGCCATAATCAAGCATGCCTACTTGGTGCAGGAGTGGAGCCGAAGTCTCCTCGGATAGGAGAGCCCATCCGCTGAGAGCCTCTAGCCCAAGTTGAATGTATGCAGGGTCGTCATATGTAAGTCGGAAGACGCGCTCTGCGCCGTGCGATGAGCCGCGCAGATGCGCCTCTTCGAATCGCTCAAGAACCGTGACCCTGTGACCGGCAATAGCTATAGACCGAGCGGCCGCGCTACCCGCAAGCCCTGAACCGATAAC
>JBAWWI010000211.1:0-1291 GCA_037146835.1 Actinomycetes bacterium
TCGAACCATATTGCTGCTCTCCTTCCGATCGGAACGCGAGTGCGCGTCGTTTATGACGTGCAGCGCACTGATAGGTACAACCGAGCGCTCGCATATCTTTATAGAAGCAGCGACGCCCTCTTCATTAATGCAGCGATGATCATCGAGGGGTACGCGGCCGCATACCGGTATCCACCAGACGTCGCGCATGCCGATTGGTTTGCAGCGCTCGATCGCCAAGCCCGCAACGCCAATGTTGGTCTCTGGGCAGCGTGTGGCGGCATCGATACTCCCGCCAGCGGTGCTGGTTCTGGAGCGACAACTACGACTGCAGGTGCCACGCCTTCGGGCACAAACTGTTCTCCGTCTTACCCTGGAGTATGTATCCCTCCTGGGCCGCCCGATCTTGATTGCAAAGACGTTCCTTACAAGCGTTTTGTAGTGCTGCCCCCGGACCCGCACAATTTCGATGGCAACGCTGATGGGATTGGCTGCCTTTAACCGCTCATCGAGAGTGGCTGGTAGTTCTTTACTCGACCAAATTGGTTGAGCGAGTCGGGGCAAACATGCCGATCACAACAGACTCTGGTAGCGCTTCGCCCTCCCAATTCCACGAAGCAATCTGCGTCGTAGATCGACGCCCAACAGCAGCGCGGATTACTTCAAAGCGAGTCGTGCGAAGAGTTGCAGTTGCTTCGCCCTCGCCTACGACACGCTCGCCGGCTTCGTGAATAATTTTCAGTGCACCTGCATCGCCGCGCTGTCGACCTATCCCAAAAGAGAGTTGATCAAAGGAGTAGGCAACAGCGTCAGAGTCGCGAGCGCCCGCAGCATTGAGCACACCACGAAGATCTTGCTCATGCGTAGTGGCGTCGACGATGAACATTCCCTGCATTCGCCTTGGGAATGAATCGATTAGAGGCTCTATTTGCGGGCTGAAGCGTCCCCATTCTTCTAATAATTGCTCGACGGAAGCAGTTGATCTCAGATCTACCTGCTTTTGCGTCCAGTCGTCTGAAGCCACTCCCTCGAGGCGCCCTTCTATGACATCAGCAGTACTCCCGACCATGTGGGCTAGTACTCCGAGAGCGCTCCACTCTGGAGTAGCAGGTGCAACTCGCTCGAGGCTCTCTTGCGAGGCGCTAGCGATTAGATCGGTGACGCGAGTTCGTATGCCTCGATATATCTCTGCGAGGTCGTACTCAACGCGTTCAATCTTTCCGGAGTCAATTTTGGCCATGCGCCAAGACTAATTCGAGATGCGTACTGCTTCTGCAGCCTCTCTTGCTTTAGCGAGAACCTCATCGGATCC
>JBAWWI010000212.1:0-1283 GCA_037146835.1 Actinomycetes bacterium
GTTGCTGATCTTCTATGCCTTGCAGTGACCGCTGGCGAGAACCTCAGGGGAGGGCTGGCGTTGGTTGCAGAGAGCATAAACGGCCCGCTCGCAGAGGAGATTCGATGGGCTCTGCGCGATGCGCGCTCGGGTAGAACTCTCGCTGCGAGCCTCACCGAGCGCGCTGTGGTGCTCGGCGAGCCAGGGTTTGAGCGCTTTGTTCGATCGGTAATTGCCGCAACCGAGAGAGGGGTTGCAATAGCGAGTTCGCTTCAGTCGATGGCTGCCGACGCGCGAGACCTTCAGCGCGTAGCTCTTGTAGAGGCGGCGGGGAGAAAGCAGGTGACGATGCTCATTCCTGTAGTCGGACTAATTCTGCCGGTAGCGCTTGTATTTGCCTTCTTCCCGGGCATCGTAGCGATCAGGCATTTGACCTAATTACTCAAACCAATATTCACAGCGGTGAGACGCAGAGAGGAGAGCTGGCGGAGTTTCTTGCAGACAAATTTGAAAGCAATTAGTAGGTAATTAATGGAGATACAAACAAGGAGCGCACGGATGCGAAACGAAATATGCGAGAAAGAGATTCCATATAGTGAAGTTGTTGAATTAGTAGACGCCGAGTTGATGCTCGATGATTCTGAGCGTGGATCGATCCCAGAGTGGGTGATGCTCCTCGTCATGGGTATCGGTGTCGTGCTAGCTCTCTGGGCAATTGTGCAGCCGAGCCTCGGCGATATCGTCACTAATGCGCTGGGCCGCCTGCGGTGACTCAATGCGACTGAGATTCAGCGCTCGGGCCGAGAGCGGCTCGATCCTCGTTGAGTTCCTCGGCTCTGCACTACTCATCATTTTTGCGCTGCTTGGTGTGGCGCAGATGTCGATCTGGGTGTGGAGCCGAGGGGTCGCGGTCAATGCGGCCCATGAAGGGGCGCGTGCTGCAGCAGAGGTCGATGCTTCGATTGTGGCTGCCGAGTGGACTACACGCGCGGTGCTACGTGACGGGCTTGGAGCGAAGGGCAATGAGTTCACAATCACGGCATCACGAAACGGCGGGGTAGTAAGGGTAGAGGTGCGCGGAGAGTCTCCACGGATCATCGACTTTATGCCTTCATTCCCAATTGTTGGCCGCTCGACTGTGCTCGATGAGTCGTCGGTATGGCCATGAGGTTGATCGGGAAGCATGTAGGTCGTGAAGATGGCAGCGCAGTTGTTGAGACAGCGTTCTTAGGTTCGCTCATCTTTGGAATCATCATCCAGTCGATAGTTCTATTTGGAACCCTCCAGCGCGCTGCGCTGGCAAC
>JBAWWI010000213.1:0-1263 GCA_037146835.1 Actinomycetes bacterium
AGCTCTGACTGCAGGACGGCGAGGCTGCGCCGCTGCTCCGCTTGCAGCGCCTCGACCTCTTGGCTGTGGGAGAGCTTGGCGGCGTCGAGCCTCTGCAGCGACGTTCGGCCAGAGTCGTGCAGCTCCTCCTGGAGGCCCTTCACGCGCCGCTCGAACAGCCGCGCTGTTTCTTGCTTGGCTGCCTCCTCGGTGTCCGCAATTTGCTTGCGGAGCTCGGCGATGAGCTTGCCATGCATGGTGGTGGCGGAGGCCAGACTCTCTTCGAGGCAACCGCGCTCCTGATCGAAGGACAGCTTCATGGTAACTCGGGCGACCTGGACCGCATCTTCGAGGCAGCTCTTATGGTCCATCTCGAGCTCGCTACGCAGCTTCATCGCCGCCGACCTCTCGGAACGGAGTGCTTGCTGCACGGATGCAAGTTCCTCACGCATCTTCTGTGTGGCCTGGTCGTGGTCTTCGGCCATCTTCGACAACTCTCCCGTGGTCAGGGTCCTCTGCAAGACGGCGTGGGTAGGTCCTGCAAGGTCAAGTGCGTCAGCAGCGACCTGAGGCGTCTGTGACAAGATCCAGGATCCGCAGCTCTGTCGTTCGCGCGGCACAGGGACTCGCACTTCGACAAGCTCAGGCATGACTACTGCGGCACATTCAGGTTTCTTTGGCATCGAGCAAAGAAATGCTTTTCCTTAAGGAACCATGCAAATGTGAGATGGTTGAACGAGCTTTTACGACTCAGCCTTTCAGTCATGGCAGGATTGTTGGTGGAGCTGCAGCAGCGCCGATCATCCCGATTAATTTAGCCACCAGGGTTGAGCGCAGCAGGGATTCTAAGGCACTCATGCGTCAGACAATTTTGCAGGTGGTTCATGCTAAGCTGCAGCAATTTCCTTATAATAGCAAATCGACGCTGAAGGCTCTGCAAAATTAAGATGCAGCTGCAGGACTGTGGCAGGTTCAGGCTATTTTGTGTGGCTCGTGCATGAGCTATTTCTTGAATTCAAAGCCTTCAAGGAGCTATTGTATCATTTTGCCTAGAGATGTTAGGACGTTTCAAAACCTCTAATTGCGAGAGAGGCTTCAATACTCGCAATCTTAGACAAATGACTCTTACGTTCAAGAAATTACCATTTTGGACGCTTAAACTCAAGAACAACACAAACCCTCGAAACAAACTCAAGATGTCTAAGGGTGCGACTCGCACTCCCCATTGGGGATCTTAGACATCTTGAGTTTGTTTCGAGGGTTTGTGTTGTTCTTGAGTTTAAG
>JBAWWI010000214.1:0-1152 GCA_037146835.1 Actinomycetes bacterium
ACCCAGAGGGAACGCGCACGCGAGATGGGCTACTCCATAAGGGGCGCACTGGCGTAGCGAGGCTCTCCATGAGAACTGGTGCACCAATAATTCCGTGTGGTCTCGTTGGAACAGATGAGATACAGCCGACAGACAAGAAGCTTCCGCGTCTTTTTCGTAAGGTCGTGATCCGCTTCGGTGCCCCAATTGATCCGCAGCGCTGGAGTGATCGCGCAGATGACCGGTTGGTGCTCAGGCAGATGACGGATGAGTTGATGTTTGAGATTCAGTCGCTCTGCGGGTATGAGTACACGGATTCCTATATGGCATCCGGCGGCGTGGTTACCGGCCCGCACGACATGGCTGATCCACCTGTTGTGCTCCAGCAGGCGAGTAGCAACCGATCTATCGCCTCGTAGAGGAGAGCAGAGTCTTCTTGCTATATGACTCTGAAAAATAAAGCTTGATTCAGTCGGTAATAGGGGAGCGATCCCAATCCAACGATCGCTCTACAGCCCTTGACCAAGTTGCTCTGCGCATTGAGATCTCCTCGCTCGCCATGCTTGGAGTGAACTCTGCTTCCTCTGTCCACGAGGCTGCTGCCTCTGCTGGGGTTGCCCAGACTCCAACAGCTATGCCAGCCAGGTAAGCGGCACCTAGAGCGGTGGTGTCCTGTACGGCTGGTCTACGCACTGTTACCCCGAGGAGATCTGCTTGAAGCTGGCAGAGAATATCCATGGCGCTTGCACCACCATCGACCCTGAGCTCGGCAATCGCTGTACCGGAGGCCTTGTTGATTGCATCCATCACGTCACAGGTTTGGAATGCCATTGCCTCCTCGACAGCTCGTGCAATGTGAGCGCGCGTTGTGCCGCGCGTGATGCCGACGATTGTTCCTCTGGCGTATGGGTCCCAGTGGGGAGATCCGAGGCCTGTGAATGCCGGAACTAGGAATACTCCACCGGTATCCGGGACGCTCTGCGCTAGGGGCCCTACATCGGAGGCTTTCTTGATTATTCCAAGCCCGTCTCGAAGCCACTGCACTGCGGCGCCGGTAACGAAGATGGCACCCTCCATCGCATACGTCGTCTCGTTCCCGATCGTCCATGCAATCGTTGTCAAGAGCCCGACAGAGGGCTCCGGGAGTGTCGTTCCCAGGTTGACGAGCACAAA
>JBAWWI010000215.1:0-1141 GCA_037146835.1 Actinomycetes bacterium
TATGGCCCATTCGTAATGAATACGCGCGAGGAGATCATCGAGGCTTTTGAGGATTTTCAATCCGGCAAGATGGGTCAGATCACCTTTTAGTAGTGCCGGGTAGTAGTGCCGGGTAGTAGTGCCGGTTCTGTGTAGCAGCAGTGCGCCTTACTTAGTGCGCCCGTAGTCAGTGTCGTCGAACAACTCGGTCATTACCGGGAGGGTTCCGCCATCGATCTCGTCGATTCGGGCATGAGCGAGACGAGGACCCATTCCGTCGGGGAAGGCCCAGAAGCGCCCTTCGTTTACTGCATCGAATACGCAGTCAGCGGCAACTGATGGACTGATGCCAGCAGTGAGGAGCCCTCGACTGATCTCTCTCATGTCATCTCCACCCTCTGGAGCGGTCTGCGGCTCACCGAGGTGTGCTGGCCAGTTGCGGTCGGAGTCAGCAATTTTGGTGTCTACCCAGCCAGGGCAGAGCACTGATACCCCAAGGGCGGGCGCAAACATTGCAAGCTCTATGCAGAGCGCCTCGCTAATGGCAACGACAGCATGTTTTGTAGCTGCATATGGAGCTACAAACGGAAGTGTCTTGAGGCCTGCGGAGGAGGCAGTGTTAACAATGTGTCCTTCGCCCTGCTCAATCATGCGCGGTATAAACGCGCGTAGTGCGTAGACCACGCTCCAGAGGTTTACGCCGAAGGTCCACTGCCAAGCGTTGTCTGGAATCTCCCAGCTCGGCCCACCCCCGCCGGATACGCCAGCGTTGTTGCAGAGCATGTGAACCGCTCCAAACTCGTCAAAGGCTCGATCGGCGAGTGCCTGAATGGAGGCTTCGTTCGCAACGTCGGTTACTACCCCAATGGCAGTCGCGCCGGTTGCCTTGATCTCTGCAACTGCTTCAGCGAGCGCTGGCGCCTCTATATCGGCCATTACTACGCGCATGCCTTCGGCTGCAGCGCGCTTAGCCAGAGCGAGTCCGATCCCGCTTGCGGCACCTGTAATTACGGCAACTTTGTTGGATAGTTCCTGCATCTTGATCTCCCTGGTTAGGTCGTGCGGCCGTATCGGATTGTCTTTAGAAGTTCGCTGCCATGCTGCTCGGGGAGACGGTCATATCCGAGGAGTGCGACGTGGCGTGCGATTGGTCCACTGATCT
>JBAWWI010000216.1:0-1128 GCA_037146835.1 Actinomycetes bacterium
TATGGCCCATTCGTAATGAATACGCGCGAGGAGATCATCGAGGCTTTTGAGGATTATCAATCCGGCAAGATGGGCCAGATCACCTTTTAGTAGTGCCGGGTAGTAGTGCCGGTTCTGTGTAGCAGCAGTGCGCGTTACTTAGTGCGCCCGTAGTCAGTGTCGTCGAACAACTCGGTCATCACCGGGAGCGTTCCGCCATCGATCTCGTCGATGCGTGCGTGAGCGAGACGAGGACCCATTCCGTCGGGGAAGACCCAGAAGCGCCCTTCGTTTACTGCGGCGAATACAGCGTTTGCGGCTACTGATGGGCTAATTCCAGCGGAGAGGAGCCCTCGGCTTACCTCTCTAATGTCATCTCCGCCCTCGGGAGGGGTCTGCGGCTCACCGAGGTGCGCTGGCCAGTTGCGGTCGGAGTCGGCGATCTTGGTATCTACCCAACCTGGGCAGAGTACTGATACCCCAAGCCCAGGGGCGAACATTCCAAGCTCTATGCAGAGCGCCTCACTAATTGCAACGACCGCATGCTTTGTTGCCGCGTAAGGAGCAACAAACGGAAGTGTCTTGAGACCCGCAGAGGATGCAGTGTTCACAATGTGTCCTTCGCCCTGCTCAATCATGCGCGGTATAAACGCGCGTAGTGCGTAGACGACGCTCCATAGGTTGACTCCGAATGTCCATTGCCACGCGTTGTCTGGAATCTCCCAGCTAGGGCCGCCTCCGCCTGAGACGCCAGCGTTGTTGCAGAGCATGTGAACTGCTCCAAACTCCTCAGAGGATCGATCGGCGAGTGCCTGAATGGAGGCTTCGTTTGCAACGTCAGTGACGACCCCAATGGCAGTTGCGCCGGTCGCCTGTATCTCTGCGATGGCATCGGCGAGCGCTGGCGCCTCTATGTCGGCCATCACTACGCGCATACCTTCGGATGCAGCGTGCTTAGCCAAGGCAAGTCCGATGCCGCTAGCCGCGCCTGTAATTACTGCAACCTTGTTGGATAGTTCCTGCATTCTGATCTCCCTGTCTAGGTCGTGCGGCCGTAACGGATTGTCTTTAGAAGTTCACTGCCATGCTGCTCAGGGAGACGGTCATATCCGAGGAGTGCGACGTGGCGTGCGATTGGTCCACTGATCT
>JBAWWI010000217.1:0-1123 GCA_037146835.1 Actinomycetes bacterium
TTCGGTTGTTTACGTAGCTAGCGCTCCAGAGAGGCTGCCATTAGCGCTACCTTTGAGGGCGTGGCATTTAACGGAACCCCAACACTGCGCCTCACGAGGTCACAGCACGAGCGAATCATCGCAAGTTGCTACGACGGCCTACCAAATGAAGCATGCGGACTCCTCGGAGGCCCTGCAAACGGAGCGCTCGAGGAACCTACTGGCGTCGTAACGCAAGTATTCCCAACTAGCAACGTCGATGCTTCATCACTTACGTACACCGTTGATGGCAAAGAGATGCTCCGAGCCATGCACACTATGGAGGAAGTTGGTGAGGTATTGGTTGGCTGCTGGCACTCGCATACCCACACCGAGGCCTACCCATCACCAACCGATGTGCGCACCGCTGCTGCCAACCCAAATTGGATCTACGTAATCGTCTCCCTCAAGCCAGAGCACGGGCAGCCGGTGCTGCGCGCTTACCGAATACGCGACGGAGTAATAGCGGAAGTAGCAGTAGACGTAGTCGGTTAGTCAGGCTTCGAAAACCGTTTTCCTCGTCAGAGTTGCCGCGTGCAGGTAATGCAGGTGTACTGCGAGTCTGCATAAGGTTCCGCTGCACGCGGACGAACTCAACTAATTATTACTTATGCGGTTATTGAGTTCCTGGGTTCTGCTTCTTCGTACCCAAACGGGGCGACTACAGGCCAGCGCAACTCACGCCGTACTCGGCCTGGGCTGCTGTGAACTTCGACCCATACGCTGACGAAAGTTGCTGAACGAGGCCTGAGTGCGAGAACGCTGAAACTGCGAGGTATGACTTGGCCGAGAGGCACGCCTGCGCATTCCAGTCGGTATGCGTGGCATCCACTCCGTATGTTGCGTCTGCTATCGAGAAGCCTGAGCCAAACGAAGACGAGAGCTGATCTATCAAACCGGTCCTAGAGAAGCCGCTGTCCATACTTAAGTACTGCTGGGCGCTCCGCCTTGCGTTGGACTGCCCAGCTGTCTCCGCAGGTGCTCTAGTCGTTGGAGGAGTGGTGACTCGCGGCGTAGTCACCGGAGGTGCTGTAACAGGAGGTGCTGTCGCAGGAGGTGCTGTCGCAGGAGGTGCTGTCGCAGGAGGTGCTGTGACTACAGGAGG
>JBAWWI010000218.1:0-1116 GCA_037146835.1 Actinomycetes bacterium
ATCTGGCCAGCGAGCACAACCCAGTCGCCTGCGCGCACCGCATGCGAATATGGACCCGCTGCTGGGGGCGCACTCGGTGTCTTCAACGGCTGTGCTGGCATTTTGCTCTCCTGAAAATTTTGGCCGGAAAATATTGGCTGGAAATATTGGCTGGAAAATCATTCTGCTAGATCAATCCTGATTCTAGAGAATCCGAAATTGGAGCTACCGACGCAGAATGCGCGCAGTGCGCGTCTCTCTTGCCGGGAAAGTTGTGGGGCGTGAACCATCGACGCGCATCAACGCGTCCCACGCCGCGGCTGCAACGGCTGCGAATACCGCGTCCGAAGACCGCCCCAGAGGTGGTCCAGCCTCATCAATTATGGATATCTCAATCTCGGGAATGTCCTTCGCTCGGATAACGCCGAGGGAGCGGATCGTGAGATCTAGGGGTTCGCCTGTCCCTGGGTCTACGGCGAGCCCCTCGGTAAGCACCCAACCGAGTGCCATGTGCGCGGCGCCTGCAGCGTAAGAGCGCATTACGACATCGTCTAGAGGGTCGCCAGCCGCAACCTTCACCTCTACCTTCTCTAGTTTGCCCGTCTCCGAGTTGATCTTGACGCGAGCCCCCGCAATCGCTCCCTCGAAACCCAGCACGCAACTATCTAGAAGCACTGAGGCTGAGCGAGCATCCTGAATAAGGCTGAGGCGATCTGCTCCAGCGGCAGTGAGTGCCCCCTCGACCAACACTGCGGTCTCCGCCAAACCAAATGCACGTAACGCACTACTAACCCGGAACACTGGAAGAGTCGCTCCCTCCCAGACTGCATCTATACCGACTCCATAGGGCGAAGCATTCTCCGCGGCCTGACTTAGCCGAGACTCTCCACCCGATGCACATGTGCCTCGAATAGTTACAACCCTTCCATCGAATTTGGCAGTAGCTGAGATGGGTGCTCGTTTTGCAGAGAAGCGCACAACATCTTCGCGCGACATAACAACACGGACACTGCGCTGCAATCGATCTGCAAGGATCCGCGCTGCGGGCGGAGCAAGCGAGTCTGCCTTGCCTCCGAAACCCCCGCCGTTACCGCGCGCTGTTGCTGGTTCTCCACCGGGTTCACACCACGAAGCATC
>JBAWWI010000219.1:0-1101 GCA_037146835.1 Actinomycetes bacterium
AGTGCCAGAGTCAGTAATCATTGAATCGCCCTCGGATGAGAGACCAACTGGGAGAAGCGAGGTTTGGTCCTCGTCAGATCCACGGATCTCGGTTATCCAGTAGGTGCCATCGGCGCCTCGGCCAATTACCTGTCGAGGAACCGTCAGCAGAGCAGGTTCCAGAGCGGAGAATGGGAGTGCCCCTACAGCTATAGCGCCGCTTCCAGGCTGCATTACTTCATCATCGATTTTGATGGCAGCCAGAGTCTCCTCAACGTCCTCAGGTGCGACCTCGATCGCAGAGCCAATCGCAATGAAACCAACGCCATCCTTTAACCAGATGAAGTCGTCTCGGCTGTAAATGGCGAGCAAATCGATCTGACTATCGACTATGCGAGACCGAGCAACTAACTGCACTTTAGAGAGAGACCTCATGCGCGAGTCCCTTCTATGAGTTGAACGGCTCCAAGGGTCATGGTGGTTCTCTTTAAATCCTTAAATCCCGCTGCGCGCGCCATAGCAAGTATCGCCTCGGGCTCCGGCAAGTAAGCAGTAGATGCAGGTAAGTACTTGTATGCCTCAGCGTCGCCAAGAGCTGCACCAATCAACGGAACAATTCTGTGGAACCAGATTTCATTTCCAAATCGTGCAAACGCAGACTTCGGTTTTGCTGGGTCTAGAAATGCAACTCGCCCACCGGGGCGCAGAACCCGCGCGCACTCTGCAAAGAATG
This sequence comes from Actinomycetes bacterium, assembly GCA_037146835.1. GTDB lineage: Bacteria > Actinomycetota > Acidimicrobiia > IMCC26256 > IMCC26256 > IMCC26256. The sequence continues at coordinate 713 of JBAWWI010000219.1, forward strand.
GCTCGAGGCCAGTAAAATTACGTAGAGCGAATCCGCATGTAATCCCATCCACCGTGGCGCTTGGGACAGGGAGGCGCAGAGCGTCAGCGCGAACAAGAGGTGCGGTGGTCTTAGCATTAGCGAGCATCCCAGCCGAGAAGTCGATGCCTATCGGGGCGAAGCCGGCACTCTGCAGATCTCGACAGAGGTCGCCGGTGCCGCATGCGAGATCGAGAATCAGCGAACCACTAGGCAGTGCAAGTGCTTTAACGGTGCGATCTCTCCAGCGCCGGTCCTGCCCAAAACTGATATAGCGATTTACTCGTTCGTAGCCAGGGGCGATCCTGTCGAACATCGCCTCGACCTTGGCTGCCTTCTCCTCGGGGAGCGGGAGCGGGCTATTCACTCTG
>JBAWWI010000220.1:0-1097 GCA_037146835.1 Actinomycetes bacterium
CCTAAGTGCGGCGTTACGACTAGTTGGGCAACGCACTACCTCTGCCAACATTCGTAACTGGTGCATCACTCGTGCACTTGATCTTGAGGGTGCTTTAGACATGAGCGCATACAAGGTGCATCGCGTCTTCCCAATTCAGATCATGCAGTGGCCTATAGAGACCGCCATTGGCGTGCTGAAAGTATTTGTTGACCCAGAGACAACCGATGGTATCGATACGCATGTTGCGTGGAACCTCGACGGCGAGATTGCTGGCCTACATTTCCGTAACGCAATTGCATGCGAGACCAATGGAGATGGTGCGAGCGCTACCTATGTTGGGTCGCGCGAGGACTGGGGATGGGTTATCTCTGGCCAGGGGACAATCGATCAGGCAATTGATGAAGGAAGATTCAGCGTCATGGGTGATGCAGTTAGCGCGCGCAATGCGCTTCGTTGCCTAGACCACGACTCATTTAGGTAATGGCAACAGATCAAAACAATCTTCCTCGCGCTACTCCAGAGTTCGAGGGGGAGATAGCCAGATTAATTACGGATTCGCAGCCACGACGGTTGGAGAACGCGCAGGCTCCTGAGGGTGCACCGAATGTGCTGCTCGTGATGCTTGACGATGTCGGGTTTGGCTCGTACTCAACATTCGGTGGACCGATCGATACCCCTGTATTTCAAGCTATTTCTGATCGTGGTCTGCGCTATAACCAGTTCCATACGACTGCTCTCTGCTCCCCAACTCGCGCATCGCTCCTAACCGGTCGTCAGCATCACTCAGTGCACATGGGTGGCATTACTGAGATTGCAAATTCATTCCCAGGGTATGACTCTGTTATCCCTGCCGAGGCGGCAACGATCGCTCAGGTCTTACGACTCTCCGGCTACTCAACTGGTTGTTTCGGAAAATGGCATCTTGCTCCGCTCTGGGAGCAGAGCCCTGCAGGGCCGTTTGACCGTTGGCCAACCGGTGTCGGCTTTGATCGCTTCTACGGCATTCTGGGGGCAGAGGCATCTCAGTTTGAGCCAGCGGTATACGACCAGACAACTCCGATCAATCCACATATCGGTCGCGATGATTATCACCTAAGTGAAGACCTAGCCGATCA
>JBAWWI010000221.1:0-1090 GCA_037146835.1 Actinomycetes bacterium
AGGTGGTGGCGCTTACAGAGTCGTACGAGGTTCTCAAGGCTTGCAGGGCCACCCTCAGAGAATGGTTTGATGTGATCTATCTCGAGACCAATAGTCATGTCACACGTTGGTACCTGGCAGACACGATCTCGCTCCTCGACAGCAGTGCGTAATGGTGCTGGAATTGCCCTGCCCATATGCGCAACCGTCTTGATGTCAACTCCATCGACTACAAGAAGTTTTAAGAATGCCTCGCCCAAATACTCTGTAGCAGTAGCGACAGGTATCGGCCCTACTCCAGCGATTTCACAGATCTCGCCGTGTTCGGTATGCCCACGTTTAAGTGCATCAATGTCGACCCGAATATGCATGACCGCATTCGGGCGCGATGTTTTGGTTGTACTCGCCCCTACACGTGAATCCGAGGTGCTGGCCTTCTCACAGAGCGCCATGAGAGCGTCAGCTGTATAGGCCTCCGGTCTTTCATGTGCACCACTCTTGCGCGCTGACCTAAAGATCTCATCCTGTATCGGCTTTAGCGCTGCCATCACTAGAGCGCCATTAGCAACCGTCATGCGCGCTTTAAGATTGAACGAGCCATCATGATCAGTCCATGATTTTAAGTAACGCGATTTATGAACCTGCCTGTGTCGCTCCGCCTCATCGGTAGCACCTGCAACGACACGATTAGTTGCATCGCGAAGATCGCGAACTGTCGCATGTTTTGCGAGGCTCAAGAGTTGAGTCTCAGTATTAGGCGCCACGATTGCGCCTCGCGCTACCTCGACAGCCTGAGTGCCAGAGAGAGTGCCAGAGCGAAGTGCAGCCTGGGTAACAGGTAAGTGCTGGAGCTGACCAGCGAGCATTACGACCGACTGGGCCTCGTAATGAGCACAGTCAGTCTCGATAGATAGCCACTCTGAAATGCTCTTAGCGCCCTGGCCTTTCCAGCCATTCGTGCGCTCAACCTGGCCAACCGCAACAGTGCGAAGTGCGTCACCACTGCGGCGCACCTCATCGGCCAAACCCACAAGTTCGCGTGCCCCGGCAGCATCGACAACATCTACCTCTATGGCGGCCATAGCGGATTGGAGTTCTGTGTGGGCGTTTC
>JBAWWI010000222.1:0-1075 GCA_037146835.1 Actinomycetes bacterium
ACAACCTAGGAAAAACATTCGGGGGCACCCTTGTTCGCCTAGAGATAGAGGCTCCAGAGGATTTAGTAGCAGCCTCACGCCGATCCCGACCTGATACTGGCTGGGCGCGTTCGTACTTGTCGAGCCTCCCTCAGGCTTAGATCGTCCCCTGCGCGGCGTTGGCTGCGTTCGCCGCGTTACACGGTTTTACGCACCCAAATTAGGAGCGTTTGGATCTATATCTATAGGGGCTAACGCCGCTGCTACCGCCATGTCTAGCCACCGCAAGGTATCGAGAAATACCTCTTCAGTGGCAGTACGCCCCATGGTTAGCCCATGGAAGAAACATGCATACGCCTCACAGTCGAGGTCCCCACGCACTAGTCCACGATCTCTGGCATCTGAGACAATTTTTGTCATTGCATCAAGTAACAGACGTTGCGATTCGATAACCCCGGCGTTTGGCCGACCTCTTGACATACTCCGTGCAAGTATTGAGAACCGAGACCTACGCGCAGTTACAGTCTCAGGGTCGGTGACCGAGCGAACAACGTTGGCGATTAAGAACTCTCGGAAATCTTGCTTCGTCTTACACGCGGCAGCATCCCGAAGGGGCTCGCGTCCTTCACCCATCAAGAGATTTAGATAGAGGCGCCCCTCAGCGGCATGGAGCAGCGCATCTCTTCCCCCAAAGAAGTGGTACAGCGAACTCCTCGATGTCATCGACTCTGCGAGAATATCCTCAACGTTAAAAAATTCTGCGCCGCCCTTAGCGAGCTGCGATACTGCAGCCGCAAGAAGTCGATCGCGTGTAGAGGCGCTCAAATCTAAATCTGCCTTCGCCACCGCGTCCCCCTTCCAAGTCCCAGCCTGATACTGCAGCCTGATACTGCCGCTTGATAGTGCCGCTTGATTAAGCGCTCAAGATCAAGCCCAGCCGAGGGCGAATCATGCCATAGTTGTGCATGGACTCCTTTGAATCCCGATTACTCGCTCCTGCCCTAGGTATTGAAATAATCGGATTTGACCCGAGAGGTGAGAGTGCAGCGGCCCAACTGGTTGCTCTTCTGGATCAGCACCTAGTTGTTGTTCTCCG
>JBAWWI010000223.1:0-1071 GCA_037146835.1 Actinomycetes bacterium
CCACTAGCGCTCCGCGCAAGGTCAAGGGCTAGTCGCCAATGATCACCCTGCGCATCGGTCTGTGAGAGGTTGAAGGTAACGGGTCTGCCACTCTGTTGCGCGACCTGAGCCATCCAAGCGAGTTCAGACTCAACGCGCGGCTCCGATGGACCATCCCCATCGAAACGTGGAGATACCTCAAAGACCCCGCGGCCACGCTTCGATAGAACTGACGCAAACGCGAGTAACTCGTCTGCCTCGGCCCAAGTGCCGGGCACGAACCTTCCGTCTGGAACGCGATGTCTAAGCGTGCGAGATGTCGATACGCCGAGAGCGCCGGCAGCCATCGCTTCATCTACAAGAGCGCACATAAGCGCTAAGTCTGTTTCGCTCGGCACCTCACCTGGCTCGAGGCTCAGCGAGCGCTCCCCCATTGCGTAGTAGCGCAGTGCGCAATGACCGACCATTCCGCCGACGTTGATTCCCTTCGGCATCAAATCGAGTGCATCTAGATACTCGCCGTATGTCTCCCAACTCCAGGGGAGCCCCTCCATGATACTGAGCGCGGGAATATCCTCGACAGACTCCATCATCTCCGCGAGGTATGCACGGTCATGCGGGCGCACCGGAGCGAACGTCACGCCACAGTTACCCATCACAACACTTGTGACGCCATGCCAGCACGAAGAGGTGAGCATTGGATCCCAGGAGATCTGTGCATCGAGATGTGTATGAAGATCCACAAACCCTGGCGTAACTATTCGATCGGTTGCATCGATGACGCGCTTTGCCTTCGCCTCAATCTTGCCGATCTCCACAATGCGATCGCCGGAGACTCCGACGTCTTGACGCACGGGCTCGTTGCCAGTGCCGTCGACTACTAGGCCGCCACGAATGATTAGGTCAAGGTCCACGCCGTGACGCTAGGCCGAATGCCTATGCCTCGGCACGGAGAATCCATATTCCTGGAGATTCCGAGGAGAGATTCTTAAATGTCACACCCCTGTTTTAGAGTCGAACATATGTTCGACCGATTGAATCAACTCACCACAGAACTCCAGACCTTCATCTCCTCTCTTGAGGTTGATTGCG
>JBAWWI010000224.1:0-1068 GCA_037146835.1 Actinomycetes bacterium
GAGAAGTTACGTATCGGTGCGGCTACGCGAGTGCTCGAGGCTTATGACGAGGTGCCAGGCGTCTTAGCCCAACTCCGAGCGGAGGGCCTCAAACTTGTTGTCTGCTCCAACTGGGATTGGGACCTTGCCGAGGCAGTCGACGAGTCTGGACTCAGCGACGCTGTCGATCTGCTTGTCTCATCAGCATGGGTAGGTGTGCGAAAACCAAACCCGCGCATCTATCTTCATACCCTCGAGAAAGCAGGCCTTGAGCCTGAGGAGGTGCTCTTCGCTGGCGACACCTGGGGGGCCGATGTCGAGGGGCCTCTCGCAGCCGGAATGACACCGGTCTACCTGCGCAGAGACGGACACTGGGCAGATGGAACATGCCCTCATGACGAACCGCGCGGGCGCGGCGTAACCGTCGCTTCAGACTTAAGCACCATCCTTAGTCTTATTTAATAGCCTTTTTAATAGCCCTTACTGCACGCTCTGAGATCTGGTTTATTTTCTCTTGTAGTTGTCCCACCCCCGTATTAGAGTCGAACATATGTTCGATGAACTTAAAAGCGCAGTCACCCACTTGCGAGAGGTCTCCTCGCGTATCAATATTGATGTGGTCGCCAGCAAGGATGCTGCCGACCTAGTTGGTATCGCTGATGAGATTCGCCGTGCTGGCGATTCTCTCCGCACTGTGGCGGTTGGCCAGGTAGAGCGCACGAATAGTTGGAAAGGTGAGGGAGCTAAGAGCATCACGGAGTGGCTCTCGATTGAGACAGATTGCCCACAATATGAAGCCCAAGCAGTAGTACTCCTCGCCAACCAGCTCCAGCACCTGCCTGTTACCCAAGCAGCTTTAAGAAACGGCACTCTCTCCAACGCTCAAGCTGTAGAGGTAGCACGCGGTGCGATCGTTGCACCGAATACTGAGACACAACTCTTGAACCTCGCGAAACATGCAACAGTGCGCGATCTTCGCGATGCAACCTCGCGTGTCGTTGCGGGGGCTACCGATGAGGCAGAGCGACACAGGCAGGTCCACAAGAGTCGTTATTTCAAATCTTGGACCGATCTCGATGGCTCCTTCAA
>JBAWWI010000225.1:0-1037 GCA_037146835.1 Actinomycetes bacterium
TTATGGTGATGACAGATAATCCACAGACCAATACCTCGGCCCATCGACGTGTTAGTCCGAGCGCGCCAAGTGTGATTGCGATAGAGACTGCGATCAGGCCCCAAGTGAGTGTGGAGGGCGGTGTTAGCGAATTGAGGGTCCCAATTATTGAGGCCTCACTCTCGCTCCTCGTTGCACGGTTCGTAACTATGAGAGGAATACTCCACTTGCTCTCCCGGTCTGCATTTCGGACCGCTCCTCTGCCCATCCAGTGTGCGCGGTGATCGTGCCAGCGCGCAGTCGGCACGTTGGATACTGATTCCCAGATTGGTGTGGCTCTTGCGTCGAGCCCATCAGGCAGACTCCCAGATGGAGTTGCAGATCTATTTAGAAAAGTTGCAGGAGAGCGACGGTTGACCTCCACCCCGCTCGGGCCAATCCTCAAGTAAGGCTCGCGGTCGTAACCAATGACAACAACGGTATTGGGCCCAGAGTTCTTGAGCTCAACGAGATACCCGAGGTTGACCATTCGAATGGATACTCCAGAGATATGGGGCTCGGTGCCGCGCTCAGAGATATCTACGTTTGATGGCTGAGGACCACCGAGTCCATGTGCCGAGGCAGGCGATGCCGAGAGCACTGGGGAGATGAGGAATATAAACCCAAGCAGCATTAACCGTGCGTATCGTGGGCTGCGGAGCCGAGGTCCGCTATCGGATTTCTGCAGATTTTTCACGGTGTATCAAGGATAACTGAGGGGAGCGTATAACCCGGCTCGCGAGCCTCAGCGCTAGCGAGTTCCTGGCCGAGTTGCCCCAAAATTTCTACGGAGTTCCATGAAGTTTGCAGCAGGGCTGAGCAGAGAGTCTTCTAGTGCCCGCGCTCCTCCTAAAGTTCGGGCATACTCTCGGCCGTGACAAGAATTGGATTCCCTAGATTTCGAGGCCATATTTTTAACTCGCGACGCGTGGCATCGATGCTGCTCGTTGCCGGTGTCGCGATCGGCGCAAGTGCAGCTCCAGCATTCGCTCACGCTGCACTCGAGTCAACAGTGCCGG
>JBAWWI010000226.1:0-1034 GCA_037146835.1 Actinomycetes bacterium
CATTGAGGGACAAGAGGCTGTTGCAGAGACCATCGAAGACCGCTTCGGTGAGCACTCGAGTGGCCTATTGGAACGACGCAGCAGGCAGTGATACCCACCGCTAGCCCGCAACGTCTCGATCATTGCCGTCGACGCGCGTCGAACAATCACATCTGGAACTGAGGCTCAGGTTTGTGTCGCCGTGCTGTGCCTAGCCCGCTAAAGCCTGCACCTGTGAGCGATACTTGAGTATGAGTCGCATCGCCGTTGGCGTTCTTGGTACCACCATTATCGCCATCTACGCCATCGGTTCAGGTCGCTTAGTTGCCACAGACACACAGTGGTATCGCTCGCTCTCCAAACCTGCGTGGCAGCCACCCGGCATCGTGGTCGGTCTCATTTGGCCCTACAACTTTGCAATGCTCATCGTCGCAACCTGGGTTGTAGCCAACCGCCTCTCGAGCACTCACCAGCTGGTCTGGTTGATTTCCCTCACACTGAGCGTGACAGCCGCTCTCTCGTGGGCATGGTTGTTCTTTACTCCACACTCACTGCTCGCGTCAGCTGTCGCACTCGTTTGCGCCACCCTGTTCACCATCCCGCTTCTCGTGATCTCGTTCCGCGCGTCTCTCGCACTTGGCATTGCGTTTGTGCCGTACCAGCTGTGGCTAGCCCTCGCTACGTCTCTCGCTTTCGGTTACTCCGCACAGTAGAGACAGCTCCCAGTGTGTTTGTTCAAGGCACGTACTCCCCACCCCACAGCAAGCAGCGCCCTCGCCTAACCGCTACCTCGACACAAAAAGACCGCTGCACCGGCTCACCATCCGCAAACCCCGTTGCATGGGCGCGATTTGAGACAGCTCCTGTCCCAAATCGCGCCCATGCGGGCTTTGCGGATGCGGACGGGACCCGCGGCAGTGTCGAGGCGCTGAGGTGTCGACGCGCAGCAACATTGGGCCGAAAACGAGACAACCCCAGCCATCACGGCTGGGGTTTCATCGTGTCGAAGGGGGGACTTGAACCCCCACGGGATTTCTCCCACTAGCACCTCAAGC
>JBAWWI010000227.1:0-1008 GCA_037146835.1 Actinomycetes bacterium
TTATAGAACCATGCTTTGACTGTTGCGGTCCCTGTCGGGTGGTTTCGTGTCGGGTTGTGGAAAATTTCGTATGCCCAATCATCGCCTGGCTTGCCCGTGTCAACGTAGAACTCAGTAGAAATATCGGAACCAGCAGTTTCCTTCTTAAGTCGTAAACCTAAGGCGCCGGCTGGGTCCGGTACAGGCCCTCCCGCGGTAATGATTAGCAGTCCCACTCTTCTGCCCTTAGCATCCGCTGCTTCAAGCCCAGTCTTGAGTGTTGAAAATTGATCCGAAGTGGGGGCTCTAAGGTTCACGGTACCTAGGCATACCCCATTAATGTCAAGTCCGGCAGCCTGCGCTGGAAGCGTTGTCGTCGTAGTGCTGGTTGTAGTGGTTGTAGTGGGCACTACCCCCAAGAAGACAACGCTCAGGGCGAGCAAGAGATCAGCGAATAACCACCCAGCTAGGAGTGTTCCTTCGGCTGCGCGGACGCGTTTTCGGCGGCTCACGGGCGAACTGTCTTCGCAATGGTCTGGCGTAGTGATTCGAGGTCGTCGCGAGTCTGGGCTATCGCAACGCTAATCTCCGGCTGAATGCGCCTGAGATCTCTCGCGATATCGCGCAGTTGTTGCGCCACCTGAATCTGCTCCTCTCCAACGCCTCTTAAGTTGTCGACCAGATCGGTTGTTGCACGGGGGATCGAGTCTGCAACGCTTCCAAGGCCTTGGAGAGAGCGATCGAGTTCGCTTACGAGTCTGCTGAGCCCTGCCATTGGAGTACCAAGTTCTGATGCGGCCTTCTGCAGGTCTCCGATCACGGTTCTGTATGAGTTGCGTTCGCTAGATAGGTCGGAGGCGTGACTTGTTGTTAGTGCAGTGAGGTCCGTTCGTTGCTGATCGAGCAACGACATTGAATCGCGAATCTGTGCGAGTAGGGCTTCTTGTTCGGCAGATGACTTCGTGAGCACGCCCACGAGTCGGCTCGAGTCGCTGCTGACGCCCTCCAGGCTGGCGGTTACGGTCCCAA
>JBAWWI010000228.1:0-1003 GCA_037146835.1 Actinomycetes bacterium
CCGGCACTGTTGACTCGAGTGCAGCGTGAGCGAATGCTGGAGCTGCACTTGCGCCTAGGGCAATCCCAGCAACCACCAACATAGATGCCGCTCGGCGCGGGCTAAAAATATGGCCGCGTAATCTAGGAAATCCGATTCTCGTCACGGCCGAGAGTATGCCCGAACTTTAGGAGGAGCGCAGGCACCAAAAGACGCTCGGCTCGGCCCTGCAGCGAACTTCTAGGAACTCCCTAGCACTGAGGCTCGCGAGCCGGGTTATGCGCTGCCCTCCGTTATCCTTGCAACACCGTGAAGAAACTGCAGAATTCCGATAGCGGACCTCGGCTCCGCAGCCCACGATACGCCCGGTTAATTCTGCTTGGGTTTGTATTCCTAATCTCCCCCGTCCTCTCAGCATCGCCTGCCTCGGCTCATGGACTCGGTGGTCCTCAGCCAACAAACGTAGATGTCTCCACGAGCGGCGCCGACCCCAATATCTCTGGCGTAACCATTCGAATGGTCAACCTCGGCTATCTGATTGAGCTCAACAACTCTGGCCCCAATACCGTTGTTGTCATCGGTTACGACCGCGAGCCGTACTTGCGGATTAGCCCGAGCGGGGTGGAGGTAAACCGTCGCTCCCCTGCAACTTTTCTAAATCGATCTGCGACTCCATCTGGGAGTCTGCCCGATGGGCTCAATGCGAGAGCTACGCCGCTCTGGGAATCCATATCTAAAGTACCGACTGCGCGCTGGCACGATCATCGTGCGCACTGGATGGGCAGAGGCGCAGTGCGAAATGCAGACCGGGAGAGCAAGTGGAGTATTCCGCTAATTGTTACGAACCGCGTAACGAGCAGCGAGAGTGAGGCCTCAATAATGGGGACCCTCAATTCGCTAACACCGCCCTCCGCTCTTACTTGGGGCCTGATCGCAGTCGCTATCGCAATCACACTCGGCGCGCTCGGCCTAACACGTCGATGGGCCGAGGTATTGGTCTGTGGATTATCTGTCATCACCATAA